>DBGAPG010000061.1:0-8581 GCA_048438765.1 Collinsella sp. | reverse complement strand
GGCGTTGACACCCTTGTTGGAGATGACGCGGAAACCGTCCTCCAGACCCTTGGCCTTGGCGACCTCCTGGATGGCGTGAGCCATGGCACCCATGGTCTCGGCAGGTACGTTGTCGGCGATATCGCTGTAGTGCTTCTTGGGGATCACGAGCGTGTGGACCGGCGCCTGGGGGTTGAGGTCGTCGAAGGCGATGACCTGGTCGTCCTCATAGACAACGGTCGAGGGGATCTCGTGGTTGGCAATTTTACAGAAGATGCAATCACACATAGCTGGTTCCTTTCTCACAGACCAAGGTAATTATATTTGGTCGGAATGGTTAGAACGAGAGGTTGTCGTCGGTGTTGGCGGCTTCGCCGTCGGCGAGCACGTCGTTGCCGTCGACGTCCTTAAGGAGCACCGAGACCTTCTGCTCGGCATCGGACAGGCGGGTGCGCAGGCTCTTGAGGAGCTCGACGCCGCGGGTGTAGCTCTCGAGCGACTCCTCGAGCTCCATATCGCCCGACTCAAGGCTGCGGATGATGAGCTCCAGCTCCTGCGAGGCCTGCTTGTACGTAAGCTGCTCTACCGGGGTCTTCTCTGCCATATCTGTTTCCTTTCCTAAGGGTCTATCACTGCGAAACGCGGTCTACTCGACCGTATCGACCGTTGCTGCCACGTTGCCGTCTGTCATGCGCACGCGAATGGCGTCGCCAGGCTTAAAGGTCTTGGCACTCGTAGCCACACCATCATCGCTGTACGCGATGGAATAGCCGCGAGCAAGCACTTTGAGCGGCGACAGGGCATCGAGCGACGCTGCCGCACGGCTCAGGTCGGACGCTGGCTTGCTGAGCATCGTGCGCCCTTGATGCTCTAGGCGGGAACTCGCAAGCGTGAGCGCATGGCGCTTACCATCGAGCCCCGAGGTGCTTGTAATCAGACGCTCGGGAAAGCGCTCAAAGTTGGAGCGGAATGTCCCGACTGAGCGTACTATGGCGCCCGACAGGCGATCGGCAGTCAGCGCAAGCTCCGATTCGCGACGCTCGACCATAAATGTGGGGTCGTTGAGGCACGGGCGACACGCAGCGGCATCGAGCGCATCACCCAAGCGAGCCGTATAGGTATCCCAGGCACGGCGACCGCGCTGATCGAGCATCTCCAGGTCGACCTGGGCCGACCCAATCATCGATGCCATCGCGGCACCCAGACGCTGATGGCGCGCCTCGAGCACATCGGCCAACTCCGTCATAGCCGGCGCCACCGATTCTGCCGCCGCCGTGGGCGTGGAGGCGCGGCGGTCGCTCACCATGTCGCAAATCGAGGTATCGGGCTCATGGCCAATGCCAGTCACCACGGGCACAGGACAAGCCGCCACCGAGCGGGCAAGCTCCTCGTCATTAAAGGTCATGAGGTCCTCAAAGGAACCGCCGCCGCGCACCAGCAAAATACAGTCGGGCGCCGGCGTAATGGAAGCGGCGCGGCGCAAGCCCTCAATGAGCTCGGCCGGCGCACCCTCGCCTTGAACCTTGGCGCCCACGCAAACGAGCTCGACGAGCGGGTTGCGACGACGCAATGTACGCTTGACGTCGTCGATTACAGCACCCGAAAGCGAGGTGACGACCGCCACGCGCGAGCAGAACACCGGGATGCGGCGCTTGCGCGCTTCGTCCATCAGGCCCTCGCGGCGTAGCTTTTCGGCCAGTTGCGCCACTTGTTGACGCAGCAGACCCTCCCCCGCCAGCGAAAACGAGCGAGCGACAAAGCTCATGCGGCCCGTGGCCTTATAGAGATTGAAGCTGCCCTTAAAGCTTACCTGCATGCCGTCGCGCAAGTCGAAGGTGCGCTTAAGGTAGGCGCCCTTCCAGATGATGCAGTCGACGGCGGCCGAATCGTCCTTGATCTGGAAATAGCAGTGGCCGCTTCGGGCGTTTGGGCCACGAAAACCCGTGACCTCGCCCAGAACGCTCAGCTGCGGAATGGCATCGAGCGCACCGGCGGCGATCTCTACCGCCTGGCTCACGCTGAGCTCTTTACGCTCTTGCTCGTCCGAACCGTCGAACTCGGCGGAAACGGCATTGCCGGTTAGATTCCAGCCTGCCACGCAGCCTCCTTTCGTTATCGTGCACAAAGGCTCTGGCCCTGCGCAAATTCAAGTCCAACACATAGTACAGCGCCGCGGGGACACAAATCCCCGCGGCGCCCAGCGACCCAATTTGTTATCGGTTGGAGTTTCTGTTGTAGCGAGCCATAAGATAGAGCAGCTGAATAATCGAGGTGAGCGCCGCAGCCACATAGGTAAGCGCGGCGGCCGTCAGCACCTTCTTGGCACCGTTGACTTGTTTGGAGCTCATGCCCGACTGCTCGATATACGCCATGGCGCGGCGGCTGGCGTCAATCTCGACCGGCAGCGTAACGAGCTGGAACAGCACGCTAAACGAGAAGAAGATCAGCGCGAGGGTCGTGAGTCCCGCGATGTTCATAAACAGGCCCATGAGCAGCACGATGGTCCAGGTGTTCTGGGTAAAGTTGACGACCGGCACGAGGGCGGTACGTACCTTCATCATGGCATAGCCGCTTTGACGCTGCGCGGCATGGCCTGCCTCGTGACAAGCGACAGCAACGCTTGCGACCGAGCCGCCCGAACGGTTGGAATCCGACAGATACAGGTTGTTGTCCTGCGGGTTGTAATGGTCAGTGAGCTCACCGGCGACACCCTTGATACCCACGGCATTGCAGCCGTTGGCGTCGAGCATGCGGCGAGCGACCCTGGCGCCCGTGTCGCCGTCCGAGCGAACCTTGGACCACGTCTTGTACATCGAATTGATATAGCTCTGCGCGGCAAGGCCAAGCACCGTGCAGACAAGCACAACCAGCAGGTACAGCGGGTCGATACCAAAGCCGTATCCATAGTAATAGGGCATGCGAATTCCTCCGAATCGAGTTACACGTTGGAGGCATTCTACCCACTCGCCCAGCAGGCAAGTCAGCATCGATGTTTAGGCATTGTCAGCGAAAACGGCCGAGAGCGAGCAAGGTGACGTGAAAGAGAAGCGACGCGTACTTTGGTACGCGAGCGACGATTGAACGTCAGATTGCCGCTCTCGGCCGTTTGCAGCGTCGAGCTGTTACGCGGTTTGGTAAAACCGCGTAACTTTATAGCTACAGCAATTCAATTTTGCCATCTTTGACCGTCAACCCCATATTGCCCGAGAGTAAATCGTCCAGGCGCGAACCCACAAGCTCAAAACGCCAGCCTTCGCGCAGGGGGCTTTGCTCAGGATGCTCGATGTAATCGGCCAGGTCATCGCGCGAGGCAATGACCGAGGTCGCCACCCCCGAGCGCTCGGCAACCAAGCGAATAAGCGCATACATCAGGTCCGTCACGCTCTCAAGCTCCGGCGAAATCTGGCGATGCCCGCGCACCATGAGCGGCAGGCGATCGTGCGGGCAGCTCGCACCGCGCTTGATGGCCATCAGCGCGCCGTCCACGTCGCGCTCCCCCAGCTGATCGGTACCGCGGATGCTACGGAACTCCTCAACGCGAACGGGATTGCGCTTGACGAGCGCCAGCAGCGTATCGTCGGACATGACCCACTTGCGCGGGATGTTGCGGCGCTCGGCGCGGTCCTCGCGCCAGGCGGCGAGCTCGCGCGCGATGCCCAGCTGATGGCGGCTGCACGAGTTGATGCGCTTGACCTTGCGGAATGCCTCATGGCGGTCGGCGCGGTAGTGCGACTCGTCGGCAAGCGGGCGCAGCTCATCGAGCACCCAATCCACACGACCCAGCTCGCGTAGGCGGCTCATCATCTCGGTATAGGCGACGATCAGATACTTGACGTCATCGATTGCGTACTCAATCTGCTTATCGGTCAGCGGGCGGCGCGACCAATCGGTCAGTGACTCGGTCTTGGGCAGCGAGACGCCGCAAAACGTCTGCACGAGCGCACCGTAGGAAATCTGCTGGCGTTCGCCCAAAAAGGCGGCGGCCACCTGCGTGTCAAAAATCGGACGCGGCAGCACGCCTACGGTATGAAGCATGACCTCCATATCCTGCGAGCAGGCGTGGAAGACTTTGGTCACGCTCTCGTCGGCCATAAGCTCGGCCAGCGGCGATAGGTCGTCGATTACCAAAGGATCGACCGCTACGCTCTCGGCAGGGGTGGCAATCTGGACCAGGCACAGACGCGGATGGAACGTGCGCTCGCGCAAAAACTCGGTATCGACGGCAATCGCGTCGAACTCACGGGCGCGCTGGCAAAAGTCGAGTAGAGCCTGATGTGTGGAAATGTACATATCAACCCATCGAATAAGGTTAGGCCCGAAAAACACGGGTAGGATATCGGCATTGCCTTACAACTATACTCGGTTAGTCACAGAACGGGAACGTAAGTATGCGCTGCCTTATCATCCACAACCCGGCATCGGGCCCCAGCTCAGATGAAATCTACGCGTTCACGCACGCCCTCGCGCAGGGCGGCGACGAGGTCGTGATGCGTTTTATCGGCGATGGCATGGAACCCGAGGACGCCGTGGCGGACGTGCGCGAGTTTGATCGCGTGGTGATTTCGGGCGGCGACGGTACCGTCTCCAACGTGCTCGACCAAATGCGCGGATGCGGCGTCCCCACGCTCGTCTTCCCCTCCGGTACGGCCTGCCTGTTCTTCAATAACATCGGTAATGCCCCCGAGGCAGCGGCACTTGCCAAGGCCTGCCGCGCCGGTCGCACGGTCAAAGTGGACATGGGCGAGCTCTTTTGGCTCGACGAGAACGGCAACGAGAAGCGCCACGGCTTTATCATCATCGCCGGCTCGGGCTTCGACGCCGAGATCATGATGAAGGCCGCCCCCACCAAAAACGACATCGGCGAGATCGCCTACTTCCTCTCCGCGCTCGCCACGCCCAACCCCACGGTGGCGCACTTTACCATCGAGCATGACGGCATTGTCGAGGAGCTCGATGGCATCTGCTGCATGGCCGGCAACACCTCGGTCATCCAAAACGACATCAACCTGTTCCCCGATTGCCGCATGAACGACGGCATGGTCGACATCGCGGTCATCGAGCCCGTAAAAACCGTGCAGCTGCTCCCGACCGTGATCACCGCCGCGCTCGACCCCGCCGGCAAGGTGCTCGGTCGTCCGCAGTTTAAGATCATCCAGACCAAGGAAGCCAAGATCACCTGCACCCCGTCGCTGGGCATGCAGTTCGATGGCGAGATTATCTCCAGCAATTCGGGCGTCTTTGGAGCCCGCGCGCTTCCGCAATGCCTCGACCTCATCGTCGACGAATTCTCACCGCTCGGAAAATAGGAGGACCCCATGAACGACAATCCCCTGATCGGCTTTATCATCATCGTTTTGGCCATGCTCGTCGGCTATGCGATCAACGTGATCCACCGCCGGAAGAAGTAATTCCACATTGGTATGATATTCATCCAATTATCGTCTCCCCTACTGTTTATGCATTTGCCAAACAGCGGGGGATTTTCATTTCGGGCATTCCCAGCTACTTTATTCGTCTACAGTAATTGCAGGGCGTCTTTATTAAAGTAAAGCTACAAACTGAGTACAATTAACCGCTCATCGCATATTTCATCACGCTTATCGAGTAGGTTTCTTTCATAGATGAATATTGTTTCCAATTCGTTACGCTAATGGGGTGTCTTTATTGGCTGAAGCCCTCTGGCGACAGAGGGCTTTCGCACGCTGGGAGGGAAAATGAGGAAAACTCACCCCGTCAACGCGCTCAAGAAGCTAGGCATAGGCCTCGCCTTTGGAGCTGCAACCATCATGTCCATGCCGACCTCTGCGCTCGCCTGCACGCAGATGTACATGGGCAAAAATCTTACGGCCGACGGCAACACGTACTACGGTCGTGCCGAGGACTTTGGCAAGCGTTATCTTAAGCACTACGGTATCGAGCCTGCCCACGAAGCTGGCTTTAAGTACAGCTCGATTGAATCTGCTTTTGAGTACACTTCGAATAAGCCTACCTATCGCTACAGCTATGTACGCGACCACCCCTCCAACTGGTATGGTCGTACCGACGCCTACTCCGAGGCCGGAATCAACGAGAAGGGCGTGTCCTGCTCTGCTACGCTGAGCACCTCCTATAACGAGGATGCCGAAGCAGCAGACCCCATCGATGAGAAAGTGGGTCTGGGCGAGTATAGCTACGGCAGCATCATCTTGGGCGAGAGCGCCACGGCACGCGAGGGCGTCGAGCTCCTTGGCAGCCTGATCGACGACCAGGGCGTCTGCACCAACGACCAGATCATCATCGCCGACAACAACGAGACCTGGCTGTTCGCCACGCTTTCCGCCCATCAGTGGATCGCCATGAAGCTCGCTGACGACGTCGCATCGCTCAACCCCAACATCGGCAGCCTCAACTACGATGTCGACCTCGATGACGACGAGAACTGCCTCCACTCCGAGGGCATCCAGTCCATGCCCGAGGAAAAGGGTTTCGCTAAGTACACAGACGGAAAGTTCGACGTTGCCAAAACGTATGGCGAAAGCCTCGCCGATTCTGGCGTTCACCAATGGTCCCGCTATGTGCAAGGCCGCCATTATTTTGCTAGTCCGCTGACCGAAGGCACGGATTACGAAATTAAAACTATCACCGATGAGGATGGAAAACCCGTCCAAAAGGGAGCTATGGTCAGCGAAATCCAGCCTCTGTTCTTCAAGCCTAGCAAGTCTGGTTGGAGCACCTTTGAGCTGATTCGTGCCTTCGGCAACCGCGGCGAAAATGTCCCTGGCCTTAACGCCAACAAAGACGGCGTCTACGCCATCGGCAGCGAGCGCAACACCGAAATCAACCTTTTCCAGATTCGTCGCGGCCTTGATCCCGAAGTCGCCACCATCCAGTGGGAGATGCTCTCTCGTGCCGCATACTCTGTCGCCATCCCGCTGTACTCCTCTTTGATAACTGAGGTTAGCCCGTATTTCAGCGATCAGACCGTCTCCTTCGATCACTGCAACGCGAAAGACGTCGTGTACAACGAGGAGCCCGAGAACTCCATCAACTACGTCCTCATGGACATCAGCTCGCTCTGCTTTGAGAACCCCGAGACCCTTGGCACCAGCGTCCGCACCTACCTCGACGCGCTCCAGAACGAGCTCATCGAGCAGAACAAGGAAGTTGACGCCGCCATGCTGGCCGAGACGACCACCGAGGGCCGCACTGCCCTGGCCAACAAGGCCGGCAAGGCTGCTACCGAGAACACC
Organism: Collinsella sp.; assembly: GCA_048438765.1. GTDB lineage: Bacteria > Actinomycetota > Coriobacteriia > Coriobacteriales > Coriobacteriaceae > Collinsella. The sequence goes on along the minus strand of DBGAPG010000061.1, from coordinate 1,373 downwards.
TACTTCAAGTGCAAGGCCCTGCTCCAGGAGATGCGCGCCTATCAGAAGGCCGAAAACTTCGACCAGCCCTTCACCCCGAGCGACCTGAACACCGAGACCAACGGCCTCAAGGTGTCCATCACCTACGCCAAGGACGCTCTTGCCACCGACCCGGTAACCCCGGATCAGCCTGGCACCCCCGAGCAGCCTGGTACTCCTGAGCAGCCCGGTACCCCCGAGCAGCCCGCTAAGCCCGAGCAGCCCACCACCAAGCCCGAGAAGCCTGGCAAGTCGGACACCACGACCACGGTAACCACCAACAAGACGAACACCAAGGGCGGCCTGCCCACCACCGGTGATCGTTTTGATGGCCGCGTGGTGGCTGCATTCGCCATCGCTGGCGTTGCCGTCATCTCCGCGGGCGGTTACTTCCTCTACCGTCGCAATAAGGAGTAACGTCTTAGCTGAGCGGGCAAGGCAGCAATGGCGGCCTCGCCCGCTTAACCCGCCTTTTTGACCGGCGGGAAACCCGCCTGAAATCTTTTTAAAAAAGATTTCCCCGCACACACTTCGCTGTGCTATAGTGCAGCGCAACAGCAACTAGGTGCGACCGCGCCACGGCATCACGAAAGGAGCCACCAACATGAAGAACACGATGAGCTCTCTTAACAACTGGTGGTGGCGTGATGCGAATACGATCGGTCGACAGTGAGTCCCTCACGCCTGTTTTTGCGCTCTAGGTGATTGGAAGGCCTCCGGTTTCGACCGGGGGCCTTTTTCTATCTCGAGCCCGATCGCATTCGCATCACGCGCCTCCGCTATTCTCTTGCAATCCCCTTCCGAAAGGATTTTCACCATGTCTCAAAACACCACCGCCACCCAGCCCCGCACCGTCCAGACCGCCGACCGTGGCAAACTCGATGTCCGCGCCCTCGTCCTGCTCGCCATCCTGCTCGCCGCCGGCTTCATCCTCAACTTCACCGTCGGCAAGGCAATCTCGGGCATCTCGGGCGGCATGATCAGCCCCGAGTTCATCATCTCGGCCTTCTGCCTCACCATCCTGGTCGTTCGCCCCAATATCGGCCAGGCGCTCGTCATTGGCCTCATCTCGGCTGCCGTGATCCAGATCACCACCACTTCGCCGTTCGTCGATTTTGCCGCCGAGGGCATCGCCGCCATGCTCATGGCCGGCATCGTCAACGCCGCCGGCAAGAACGGTCAGGTCAAGCCCGCCATCGCCATTGTCGCAACCTTCCTGACCACCTTTGTCTCGGGCGTCATCTTCATGGTTATCAAGATGGCCATGCTTGGCGTGGTGGGCGAGCTCGCCGCAGCCATGCTGCCCGTGGTCGCCATGACCGCCGTCTTTAACGCCATTCTGGTCGGTGCCCTCT
>DBGAPG010000060.1:0-19199 GCA_048438765.1 Collinsella sp. | reverse complement strand
CCATCGTATCACGCGCGGGCTCACGGTGGCAGGGGCTGATGTGCGGTAGTCGCGGGGCGGGGAGCGTGTAAACTGGAGTGAGCAAACCGTGCCCAGCCCAAAGCGAGGTATTCAATATGTCTGACAAGCGCCGCACTTTTGCCGTTATCGACGGTAACTCACTCATGCATCGCGCCTTCCACGCCGTGCCGCCGACCATGAACGCGCCGGACGGTCGCCCCACCAACGCGATCTTTGGCTTTCTGAACATGTTTCTTAAGATGATCGATGCCTTTAACCCCGACGGTGTGGTCGTGGCGTTTGATAAGGGCAAGCCGCGCGTGCGCATGGAGATGCTGCCGCAGTATAAGGCGCAGCGCCCGCCCATGGACCCCGATCTGCACGCGCAGTTTCCGATGATCAAGGAGCTGCTCGGCGCGCTCAACGTGCCGATTCTGCAGTCCGAGGGCTGGGAAGGCGACGATATCCTGGGAACCATGGCGCGCCTGGGCGAGCAGGCCGGCTGTGACATGCTGCTGGTGACCGGTGATCGCGATATGTATCAGCTCGTGACCGAGCACGTCAACGTGGTCTCGACCCGCAAGGGCCTGTCCGACGTGGCGATCATGACGCCCGAGAGCGTGGACGATCTATATCACGGCATCACGCCGGCGCTCGTGCCCGATTTTTATGGTCTGAAGGGCGATACGTCCGATAACATCCCCGGCGTACCGGGCATCGGCCCCAAAAAGGCGAGCGCGCTCATTGCGCAGTACGGTAGCCTGGACGAGGTCATCGCACACGCCGACGAGGTCAAGGGCAAGATGGGCGAAAACCTGCGCGCACACATCGACGACGCGCTGCTGAGCCGTAAGGTGGCGACCATCCGCACCGATGCGCCCGTTGAGCTCGATTTTGAGGCGACGTCCTTCCCGGCGTTTTCTGCCGATGAGGTTTCCGCGGCGCTGGGTACGCTTGGTATCACCGCCATGCAGAACCGTTTCTTGGCGCTGATCGGCGGCGAGGGCGGGGCTGCGGCCACTGCCAGCACGTTTGAGATTCCCCACGTTATGCGCGCTGCCGCCGGCGATGCCGAGGCGCTCGCTGCCGCTGCCGCAGAGGTTTCGCGTGCGATCAGGGCAGGCGAGTGGGTTGCCGCCGTGGTGGACGATGACAAGGAGGAGGGCGCGCTCTTTGGACTGACGCGCACGCTGTGGTTGGCGACGTCCAAGGGCCTCTTCGCGCTCGAGGAGGGCGACAGCTGCGCGGCGGCTGAGGTTGAGGGCTTCAACTTCGTCCACGGCGTGATTGCTGGCGTGCTCGCGCGTCTGTTTATGGAGGGTCGCGTGGCGAGCCCGGATATGAAGGTGCTGTTGCACGAGCTTTCGCCCATCGATTCTTCTGAGCCCGAGCTCATGGATCCGCTGGCAGTCGATTCTACGCGCATCTTCGATACCGTGGTTGCCGCCTACCTGCTGGATTCCGACCGCTCCGAGTTCGATGAGGCATATCTTGCCGATACGTATCTGCAGATGGCGCTGCCTGCGGCGCGCGGCGCAGAGGGTGCCGGCGAGGACGCTCCGGCACCTGCCGCCCGTACTGCGGCTCTGACGCTGGCGCTCGTGGCGCCGTTGCGCGAGTGCATGGCCCGCGAGAACGCCGCCAACGTGTTCGATGGCATCGAGATGCCGCTCGTTCCGGTACTTGCCAAGATGGAGCGCGCGGGCATGCTCGTGGACCCCGAGCGCCTGCACAGTCTGTCCGAGGGTCTGGCGACCCAGATTGCCGAGGTCGAGCGCAGCATTCGCGACCTGGCGGGTGATGAGACGTTTAACATCGGTAGTCCCATGCAGCTGTCGCACGTGCTCTTTGATGTGATGGGGCTTCCGACCAAGGGCCTCAAGAAGACTAAGCGCGGCTATTATTCGACCAATGCCAAGGTGTTGAGCGATCTTGCCCGCGACCACGAGATCGTGCGCCTGATTTTGGACTGGCGTGAGAAGTCCAAGATCAAGTCAACCTATCTGGACACGCTGGGCCCGCTGCGCCGTGGTGACGGTCGTGTGCACACCACGTACAACCAGACCATCACGGCAACGGGGCGTCTGTCCTCGAGCGACCCGAACCTGCAGAACATCCCGACGCGCTCGGAGCTGGGCCGCACCGTCAAAACGGCGTTTTCGGCAGGCGAGGGAAGCGTCTTTTTGGCGGTGGACTACTCGCAGATCGAGCTGCGTCTGCTGGCGCATCTTTCGGGTGACGAGCACCTGGTGCGCGCCTTTAACGAGGGCGAGGACTTCCATGCCGAGACGGCGGCGCGCGTGTTTGGTGTGCCGGTGTCCGAGGTGACGCCCGACCTGCGCAGCCGCGCCAAGGCCGTGAACTTTGGCATCGTGTACGGCCAGCAGGCCTACGGTCTGTCGCAGTCGCTGCATATCTCGATGGCCGAGGCGCGCGACATGATCGACCGCTACTACGAGGCCTACCCGGGCGTGCGTACGTTCCTCGACAACGTGGTGGCGCGCGCCAAGCAGACGGGCTACGCCGAGACCATGTATGGCCGCAGACGCCATATTCCCGAGCTCAAGGCCAAAAATCCGCAACTTCGCGGCTTTGGCGAGCGCACAGCCATGAACCATCCCATGCAGGGCACCGCCGCCGACATCATCAAGATCGCGATGGCCCGCGTAAGCCGCCGTCTGGAAGAGGAGGGCTTTGCCGCCCACATGATCTTGCAGGTACACGACGAACTGGACTTTGAGTGCCCCATCGACGAAGTCGAGCGCCTAACCACCATGGTCCGCGACGTCATGGAGCACGTCGTAGACCTCCGCGTCCCCCTAATCGCCGAAGCCAGCACCGGCATAACCTGGGCCGACGCGAAATAGAAAAACAGCCACAGGTCCAAAGCAGCCAAACCAGAAGGGAGTCCCTTTCAGCAAGGAACTCCCTTCATCCATAATTATTCAGCCAAGTATCTAGACGCCAAGACGCCATCTAGGCGGCAAGCAAGTCACCCTAGGACCTGGCCGGGCGAGGCGGGTAAGTTTTTCGTAGATTCCGCACGAGCCGGAAAGCACTTAATGTGCTTTCCGAGCGAGCCCAGGACCTGACCGAACGAAAAACTTACCCGTCTCGCCCGGCCAGGTCCGACGAGCCACGTTAACGAGCCGCCAAGATGGCGTCGATGAGCGTCAGTACGCCCCCGTCGTTGTTGCTCGGAATGCGCCATTTGGCATGCGCGTTCATGTGCTCCTCGGCATTGTCCACGATAAAGCTGTGACCGACGCGCTCCAGCATGGGGATGTCGTTGTACGTATCGCCCACGGCGGCGGCGTCGGCGATATCGATGCCCAGGTGTTCGCACAGGTGCGCGACGCCGGCGCCCTTGTCGACGCCCAGGTTCATAAAGTCGATCCACTCGCGCCCGGCGTTGGTGACGTAGAGCTTGTCCGAGAACTCGGGGCTATAGGTCTCGCGGAAAGCGGGCTCGGCATCATAGGCCGGGAAGAAGATTGAGATCTTGTTGGACTCGATATCAAGGTCCTCAAAGCTGTCGACGTAGTTGATTGTGTTGTAGTAGACGCTGATCTCGTCGTGGTATTGATGGTCGCGGGCAAGCACGTAGAACTCGTCGAAGCAGCACAGGACGGGGACAGCGCGAGGATCCTCCGAGGCACGGCTCAAGACCTGCTGATACAGCTCCACGTCAATATTGCTCTTATAGATATAGCTGCCGCGATAGATCACGCACGCTCCGTTGTCGGGACAAAAAGCAAGGCGGTTTTTGATGCCCTCGAACATCTCCTCGAGCTTGGGGGCGGGACGTCCGCTGGCGGGGCAGAATACGATGCCGGCGTCGGCGAGCTTGTCCAGGCGCTCATCAAGACCCTGGGGCAGCACACGCTCGTCGGTCAGCAGCGTCTTGTCCATGTCGACGGCGAGAATCTTAATGTTTCCGATATTGGCGTCCGATTCGTAAGTTTGCATAAAAGCGAGCCTTTCGTTTCGAGATTGTTTCAGACGTTATAACCATCAATTCGTAGTCGGGCGTATTTTCGCAGGAACGGAGCGTATTTGCACCACGCTTCACAAAGTAATGAAAAAACTTTTCAGAAATTTGAATTTGTCGCTTGTGCTGCGGGCACTTTAGCGTAATATAGCGACCATCGAAAACGGAGACGGAAAAACAACCGCTTACCGAGGAAAAGGTACCGTTTACGATATTAGAATTGCGCCCGGCGATAGGTGAAAGGAGAGGCAGATGCAGTTCGTAAAGATCATCACCACTGCAGACAATGCCATCCGACGCCAGCGCGCAATTTCCCGACGACGATAACAATCGTCTCTGTCCGCATGGGGCGAATTGCCTCAACAGAGTCATTTTGAGGTCGTTGGGTTTTAGCACGACATTGCTACATGTTTCTAGGGCATGTATGTGCTGATTTTTGCTATTTAACCTGATATTGCACGGTATATGACCTTGAAATGACTTGCAACTGACCGATGTTCTAACTAGCTACCAAGGGCGAAAGGAAAAAGCCATGAGCAAGGAAAAAGTCGTTCTCGCATATTCCGGTGGTCTTGATACATCCGTATGTGTCAAATGGCTCCAGGACGAGAAGAATCTCGATGTCGTTTGTGTCTGCGGCAACGTGGGCCAGGAAGAGACCGGACTGGATGCCAAGAAGCAGAAGGCGCTCGACCTGGGCGTTCTCGATTGCCAGGTACTCGACCTGCGCGACGAGTTCTCCGATGAGTTCCTGACTATGGCCATCGCCGCAAACTCCATGTACGAGAACAAGTATCCGCTGCTCTCCGCCCTGTCTCGCCCGCTGCTTGCCAAGAAGCTTGTTGAGGTCGCCCACGAGTTTGGCGCGACCTACGTCGCCCACGGCTGCACCGGCAAGGGTAACGACCAGGTCCGTTTTGAGGCCGCCGTCAAGGCCCTCGACCCCGAGCTCAAGGTTATCGCCCCGGTGCGCGAGTGGGATCTGAAGTGCCGTCCCGACGAGGTCGCCTATGCCCACGCTCACAACGTGCCGGTTCCCGAGGGTGCCAACGACAACCCCTACTCCATCGACGACAACCTGTGGGGTCGTGCCATTGAGTGCGGTCACCTGGAGGATCCCTGGAACGAGCCGCTCGACGACGCTTGGGTTATGACCAAGAACCCCGAGGACACGCCGGACACCCCGACCTACACCGAGATTGAGTTTGAGGCCGGCAAGCCCGTCGCCGTCGACGGCAAGAAGATGAAGCTCTCTGAGATCGTCATCGCCCTCAACAAGATCTCCGGCGACAATGGCTTTGGCCGTCTCGATCTGGTCGAGGATCGCCTGGTGGGCCTTAAGAGCCGCGAGTGCTACGAGGTTCCCGGCGCCCTGACGCTCATCACCGCCCACAAGGCGCTCGAGGACATCTGCGTCGAGGGCGACCTGCTCAAGACCAAGATCAAGCTCGAGCAGGATTGGGCCACCGCCGTGTACAACGGCCAGTGGTACAGCCCGCTCAAAAACGCGCTCGATGCCTTTATGGCCGACACGCAAAAGTTCGTGACCGGCACTGTCCGTCTGAAGTTCTTTAAGGGCAACTGCCATGTCGTCGGCCGCAAGAGCCCCTTCAGCCTCTACGACTACGGTCTGGCTACCTACGACCGCGACACCACGTTTGACGAGAAGGCCAGCGCCGGCTTTATCGAGATCGATACGCTGTCGCTCAAGACGTGGGCAAAGGTCCAGGGCCCCAGCTCTGCTGCCGCTCAGGCCTAGCGCCTCCTTCCCTTGGTATCCGCGCGGCCCATCCGCGTGATACATAACGGGCGCACGGGGTCCCTACCTTTCGTTATGCTTGCTGACACTTCTTAACATCGGTGGCCCCTACGTTCCGCCCGCATATATGATGCCGCGTCTGCGGCTGAGTCCGAGCCCCGCCGGGGTTGTCCGGCGGGGCTCCTTCTATCAATTTGGCGGCTCTGTGCCTATATATATGAGGAGTATCCATTATGTTCAATGCTATCGCGCATGCTTTGCTTGCCCTCGCGCCCGAGTTCGATGCTGTAAGGGTCGAGGACGTTCCTATGAGCCTGAAGGCCTGGATCGATGGTTCGCAGGGCAACATCCGGAGGGAGACGTTGGGCGCCAAGTGTATGGCGCGTCACTTCTTTGCAAATTAGCTACATGGCTCCGCACACGGTGGGGAATGTGCAAAACTAGCGGTTGAAAAATCGCTTTAGCGATATGGCGCATTGCTTTGGGCGCTTGTTTTGGTATTTGGAGAAAGGGGACGGTTCCATGGCTCTTTGGGGCGGTCGTTTTGAGGCAGGTGTGGCCGAGGTCACGCAGGAGTTTGGCGCGTCGCTGCCGGTCGACAAACATCTCTATAAGCAGGATATCGCCGGCTCTAAGGCGCATGCCAAAATGCTGGCGGCCCAGGGCATCATCAGTGCCGAGGACGAGCGCGCGATTGCCGAGGGCCTGACCGGAATCGAACAGGATATCGATGCCGGCAACTTTACCTTCGACATCAACGACGAAGACATTCATATGTCCATCGAGAGCGAGCTGACGCGTCGCATCGGCGAGGCTGGCAAGCGCTTGCATACTGGGCGTTCGCGCAACGACCAGGTGGCGACCGATACGCGACTGGGCGTGAAGGCGCTGGCCAAGGAGCTCATGGAGGCCAATCTAGAGCTGCGCCATGTGCTGGTGGATGCGGCTAAGAAGTACGACAAGGTGATTTTGCCGGGCTACACGCACATGCAGCACGCTCAGCCCGTGCTGCTGTCGCATCATCTGCTGGCGTATTCCTGGATGTTCGCGCGCGACTTTACGCGCCTGAAGGCCGCCTTTGATGCCGCCGACAACTGCCCGCTGGGTGCTGCCGCGCTTGCCGGTACGAGCTATCCGCTCGATCGCCAGATGACGGCTGCCGAACTTGGTTTTGCGGGCGTGATTCCCAACTCGCTCGATGCGGTTTCCGACCGTGATTTCCTGCTCGATCTGCATTACGCCGGATCCGTCATGGCGATGCACCTGTCGCGTCTTTCCGAGGAGATCGTGCTGTGGTCGAGCTCCGAATTTGGCTTTATCACGCTTTCAGACTCCTACTCCACCGGCTCGTCTATCATGCCGCAGAAGAAGAATCCCGACTTTGCCGAGCTTATCCGCGGCAAGAGCGGCCGTGTGTATGGCAACCTGGTGCAGCTGCTCGTGACCATGAAGGGGCTGCCGCTTGCTTATAACAAGGATTTGCAGGAGGACAAGGAGGGCGCGCTCGATACCGCCCATACGCTCATGCAGTGCCTGTCGGTTATGGCCGGTATGATTTCGACTTGGACCGTCAACGAGGATGCCATGGCGTGCGAGTGCGGCGTGGGGCACCTTGCCGCCACCGATGTTGCCGATTACCTGGCCAAGCGTGGTCTGCCGTTCCGCGAGGCACATGCCGTGGTGGGCCATCTGGTCCTGATGTGTGAGAAGCGCGGCTGCAATCTTGAGGACCTGCCGTTTGAGGTGTTCCAGGAGGCAAGCCCGCTCTTTGAGCACGACATTACCGAGGCGCTCGACATCCCCTCAATTGTCGCCGCGCGTACGACCGAGGGCGGTACCGCCCCTGCCGCCGTTGCCGTGCAGCTGCAGCGTGCCGAGGCGCAGCTCGTGGCCGACGAGGGCGTGTTTGGATCGCTGACCAAGGTCGTCGAGATGGGCCACGGGATAAAGTAAGGGTTTGGCCGAAGCCGTATTTGCCATTTATTGAGGAATCATTTTTTGCTTTACGGGCGTCTGCTGATGTGGGCGTCCGAATTTTGTTGCTATGGGGGAGGGGCTTGTCGAGAACTTCTGTAGGACCTTTGGGCAGGTTGTGAAGGGGGCACGTTCGCGGGTGGCAACCGACCGTCTGCTCTGTTCGATGCGGTTGATGGGCGGTCGGATGGTACTCTAATCGGGCTTCGAAACAGAAGTGACACATATGGAGCGCTTTAATAAATTGTTGCGTTTCAATAAACAGCTTTTTGTTTAACTGCAGCTAAAACTCTGTTACGATGCAGTCCAGGCGGGTGCCGGAATGGGACTTGGGCACGCGCGAACCTACTTGAAAGGCTACCTTATGGCTATCGAGAAGACCTTCATCATGATTAAGCCCGACGCCGTGCGCGACCGCAAGATCGGCGAGATTGTTGCTCGCATCGAGCGCAGCGGCCTTGTCATCGAGCGCATGGAGATGACCACGCTCGAGCGCGCTACCGTCGAGGAGCACTACGCCCATCTGGCCGACAAGCCCTTCTTTGGCGGTCTCTGTGACTTTATGACGAGCGGTCCGGTCGTCAAGATGGTCGTTTCCGGTCTCTCCGCTGTCTCCAAGATGCGCACCCTTATGGGCGCTACCAACCCGCTTGATGCTGCCCCCGGCACCATCCGCGGCGACTTCGCTGTCGATGTCAACGCCAACGTGATCCACGGCTCCGACTGCCTGGAGAACGCCGAGATCGAGATCAAGCGCTTCTTTGGCTAAACCAGCTTTGACTCCTTAAAGCTGTTAGCGTGTGGCTTGGGCGCCGCGGAACTCCATCCGCGGCGCTCTTTTATTCCAAAATCTATGAAGGGGCCCGCTCGGATATGAGTTTCGAGCGGGCCCCTGCTGTTAGCTTGTGGCACTGAGATGTTTAGGCCTCGTCGACGACCTTGAGGCCGCGCGTGTGGTCGATCTCGTTGAGGAGGTTAACGCGACGCTCGTGACGACCGCCCTCAAACTCGGCGTCGAGCCACTCGTCGACAATCATCTTAGCGAGCTCGGAGCCCACGACGCGGGCGCCAAAGGCGAGCACGTTGGTGTTGTTGTGCATACGGGAGAGCTTGGCGCTGAAGGGCTCGGAGCACACGACGGCGCGCACGCCCTCTACCTTGTTGGCAGCCAGGCTGATCCCGACGCCGGTACCGCAGATCAGGATGCCCAGGTCGACGTCGCCGTTGGCAACGGCCTTACCCACCTTGTAGCCGGCAATGGGGTAGTCAAAGCTCTCGGAGGTGTCGGTGCCATAGTTCACGACCTCGCAGCCGCGCTCCTTCAGGTGCTCGGAAATGATGTTCTTGAGCTCGACGGCGGCGTGGTCGTTACCGATACCGATCTTCATGAGTGGTTCCTCTCTGGTCCGTGCGGCGGAATTGCTAAAGGTTTTACCGCGTTCGACTGCATGATAGCGCGACTTTTGTGGAAACGCTCGGGCGTTTTTTGGTCAAACGCTTAAGCATGCAACAAGACCTGCTTTTCATGAATGAATGCCGCCAGTTTGTGCTTGAGCGCCGTCCGCCGGAACCGTGGTTGCGGTTTTTGATGCATTGTTATCAAATAAAGGAGCTAACTTTTTTGAGAGACCAGCCCGTTATGCAAGCAGGAGATACCTATGCCTACCGATTCCCTTCGTGATGCCGCGTTTTGCGATGTTTTGAACCGCGAGCTTGTCTGTGCGCTCGGCTGCACCGAGCCTATTGCCGTTGCCTATGCAGCGGCGTTGGCGAGCCAGACGCTCGGTTGCGAACCCGATCATATGGACGTTGCCTGCTCGGGCAACATCATCAAGAACGTTAAGAGCGTGACCGTGCCCAACTCGGGCGGTATGCACGGTATTGAAGCTGCAGCCGTGCTGGGTGCCGTGGGCGGTGACGCCAAGAGCGCGCTTGAGGTGCTCGAGAGCGTTAACGATGAAGACCGCGCTCGTGTGGCCGAGCTCCTCGCCGACGCCGGCTACTGCGATGTGTCGCTTGTCGAGGGTGTGCCCAACCTCTACATCAAGGTGACTGCGACGGCCGGGGGCCATACCGCGGTCGTCGAGATTACCGATCACCACACTAATGTCACGTGCCATACGCTCGACGGTATTCCGGTATGCGGCAAGTCGGCGGGGGAGTGCGCCGCCTGCGCCGAGCGCGTGGTGGCCGAGCGTGCGGCAGATAACGCCGATACGCCCATGTCCATTGATTCCATCATCGACTTTATCGAGGACGGTGACATTGAGGGCGCCCGCGCTGCCGTTGAGCGTCAGATTGAGCTGAATGGCGCAATCAGTGCCGAGGGCCTTGCGCACGCTTGGGGCGCCGAGGTGGGTCGTACGCTGCTGGGTGCTCGTGCCGATGACGTCGCCTGCCGTGCCCGTGCCCGTGCGGCCGCCGGGTCCGACGCCCGCATGAACGGTTGCGCGCTGCCGGTCGCCATTGTGTGCGGCTCGGGCAATCAAGGCATTACCTGCGCATTGCCCGTCATGGAGTATGCCGAGTACCTGCGTTGCGACCACGAGCGTCTGGTGCGCGCCGTGATGCTGTCCGATCTTATCGCCGTGCATATCAAGAGCTATATTGGTGCGCTTTCGGCGTTTTGCGGTGCTATTTGCGCCGCGTGCGGCGCCGGCGCTGCGATTACCTGGCTGTGCGGTGGCACGCGCGAGCAGATTGGCGCGACGGTCTCGAATACGCTCGGTAACGTGGGCGGCATCGTGTGCGACGGCGCCAAGGCGAGTTGTGCCGCCAAGATTTCGGCTGCCGTCGATGCGGCGATTCTGGGACATGACATGGCCATGCAGGGGCGTGGCTTCCGTGCCGGCGAGGGTTTGATCCAGGATACCGTCGAGCAGACGATTGCCAGCATGGGCTACGTGGGCCGCGTGGGCATGAAGGACACCGACGTCGAGATCCTCAACATCATGATCGGCAAAACCCAAGTGTGCTAGGACAGTTCGTCGGCTACTTGGTGTTCGTAGAAGGCTTCTACTACGGCGTTAAAGTCGCGGGCGAAGCCTTCCATGGTTCCGCGCCAGGTGACTCGGTTGGGCTTGCCCTGGCCTACATAGGCAGTCTGAATGCCGCAGGCGGGGTTAGGGAAGTCGCGTTTGGGATCGTTGCCCACCATAAGGACCTCGTGCGGTTCGAGCCCCATCACCTGAAGCTGCTCTAGATAGTAGGTGGCATCAGGCTTGCAGCGGGTGGCATTTCCCATGTGCGTCACGAGCTCAAAGGGGGCGTCGGCCAGGTCGCCCCAACCCATGCGGCACTCGATGGCCCCCTGCGGAAAGCTGGGGTTGGTAAAGAGCGCGCAGCGCAGCCCTGCGTCCTGTACGGCCTGAAGCGCGGCGTGTGCGCCCGGCATGGCATGGGCGTTGATGAGTTCGTCATTCTTGTACGGAAGAACTTCGCGGTCGTAGTAGGTAAACGCCTCGTAGATAAGTGGGTCCGAGAGGCAAATGCCGCATCGGCGCTCGACCTCTTCTTGGTAAAACTCAAGATTGGTGCGATTGTCCGTGCTGCTGCGGCGATTGGCGTTGAGGTCGACCAGGATGGTGCCGAGGCGTGCCATCGTGCCACCGCGGCTGCGGCGCCCGATATCCGCGAGCATCGAAGAGACATCCTTAAAATAGCGAAGGATGAACGCGTTGAGGTTGATGCTAAGAAGCGTTTCGTCCATATCGAAAACGACTGCTTTGAGCACGCGGGCACCTTTCTCGAAAAATCGATCTAGAATCGTTGGCTCCGGATACTTTACCCCAAAGCCGAATGCCTGGCTGGTTATCGTCAAGTTGCGGAGACGTGTGTTCATAAGATTACGAAAAAGACTCCACACGAGTAAAAAATCGCAGTTCACGCTTGAAATCGAACTCATTTCCCCGTAACCTATACGAACGTGATTGCATAAGCGTCACATTAGTATCTGTCGGCTCCCGAGTGTTCCTAAACGTTGTGTGCTTGTCGCACCCTTCTGTAGGTCCTAGCAATCGGGGCCCCGTAGTTCGAAAGGGGTCCACCTTTGAGTGAGATTCAGAACTCGTCCATTTTCTCTCTTGACGATGTCAACGAGGAGGAGATGAACAACCTCATCGACGGTACGATTACCGACTTTGATGAGGGCGATCTCGTTAACGGCACTGTCGTTAAGATCGAGCATGACGAGGTGCTCGTTGACATCGGATTCAAGTCCGAGGGCGTTATCCCGGTCCGCGAGCTGTCCATCCGCAAGGACGCTAACCCTGCAGACATCGTTGCACTCGGTGATCCCATCGAGGCTCTGGTTCTCCAGAAGGAGGACAAGGACGGTCGTCTGGTCCTCTCCAAGAAGCGTGCCGAGTACGAGCGTGCTTGGAACCGCATCGAGGAGAAGTTCAACTCCGGCGAGAACGTCGAGGGCGAGGTTATCGAGGTTGTCAAGGGCGGCCTGATCCTCGACATCGGCCTGCGTGGCTTCCTGCCCGCTTCCCTCGTCGACCTCCGTCGTGTCAAGGACCTCACCTCCTACATGGGCACCCGCATCGAGGCCCGCGTCATCGAGATGGACCGCAACCGCAACAACGTTGTCCTCTCCCGTCGCGTCGTGCTCGAGGAGTCCCGTAAGGCCGAGCGCTCCGAGATCCTGTCCAAGCTCAAGTCTGGCATGCGTCTCCAGGGCACCGTTTCCTCCATCGTCGACTTCGGCGCCTTCGTCGACCTCGGCGGCATCGACGGCCTCATCCACATCTCCGAGCTCTCCTGGAACCACGTCAACCATCCTTCCGAGGTTGTCAAGGTCGGCCAGGAGGTCGAGGTCGAGGTTCTCGACGTCGATCTCAACCGCGAGCGCATCTCCCTGGGTCTCAAGCAGACCACCGAGGATCCGTGGCGCGCACTGGTCAAGAAGTACCCCGTCGGTGCTATCGTCGAGGGCACTGTGACCAAGCTTGTCCCGTTTGGCGCTTTCGTCGACCTGGGCGAGGGCATCGAGGGCCTGGTGCACATCTCCGAGATGGCCAACAAGCACGTCGATCAGCCTTCTCAGGTCACCCACGTGGGCGACAAGGTCCAGGTCAAGGTCATGGAGATCGACCTCGACCGTCGTCGTATCTCCCTGTCCATGAAGTCCGCTGCTGAGACTCTGGGCGTCGAGATCGAGGTTACCCCGCTTCCTTCCGAGAAGAAGGACGAGGAGACCGACGCCGAGTAAATCGGTTTGACGATCACTTGTTTTAAGGGATCCGTCCGCAATGGACGGGTCCCTTTTTGCATTTGCTGCTGAGGCGCGCGATGCTATCCGTGCGCACTGCTGCCCGGGTTGTCTGTTTGCTATTGGGTTGTCGGTGCATGAAAAATGCCGACATCCCGCCTCGGGGAGGAGGCGGGAACACACCGAGTAGACGGAGGGGTTCGGAGCGCGGTCGCGTCTCGACTGACGACGTTGCCCATCGACAGGACCATTGTAACGCATGGCGGTTCTTGGTTTATCGTGTCGAGCGTTTGCGTTGTGCCATTGCCTGCGGCAACGGTGTGTTACACTCTTGCACTGCTGAGTGGGCCAGACGGTCGCGCGATGTGCTGCTTGCAGCATGCGTGAGGAAAGTCCGGGCTCCAGAGGGCGGGATGCCGGCTAACGGCCGGGCGGAGTGATCCGACGGAAAGCGCCGCAGAAAAGAAGACTCCCACCTGCGCCGCAAGGCGTAAAGGGAAAAGCTGAAACGGTGGTGTAAGAGACCACCAGCGTCGTGGCAACACGGCGGCTTGGCAAGCCCCATCCGGAGCAAGCGCGAATAGGAACGCTATGGGCCGGCCCGGTCCGCGTTCGGGTAGCGTGCGTGGAGCTGCACGGTAACGTGCAGACAAGATAAATGACCGTTCACGACAGAACCCGGCTTATCGGCCCACTCGGTACTTTGTTGACGCTGCGAACCCGTCAGCGCGGCAATCTGCCTTTCAAACCTTCGGGCATGACCATAAGGTCAATGCCCTCGGCTTTCAAGGCACCTTGCTCGCGCTGACGGGTTCTCGCTTTCGTTGACGGAATCATCGGCGCTGCCATTCTTTTTACTAGGGTTATCGTATTATTGAGGCTGTTTGTTGCTGCGCTTTATTTTGTTGAGGGGCTTTGTTGGACAGCTATTTTACTCTGCAATCGAATATTGAGGCTTCGGGCGAGTTTGTGGACCGCAAGAGCCGGTTTATTGCCCAGCTGGTCCATATTGAGTCCGAGGACGAGGCGAATGCCTTTATCGAGATGGTTCGCAAGCGTCATTACGACGCTCGACACAATGTTCCCGCGTGGATTTTAGTCGATGGACGCGAGCGCCAGAGCGATGATGGTGAGCCGAGCCGCACGAGCGGTATGCCGACGCTCGAGGTGTTGCGCGGCGCAGAGCTCAAAAATGTTTGCTGCGTGGTGACGCGCTATTTTGGTGGCACGCTGTTGGGACCTGGTGGCTTGGTGCGCGCCTATACTGCGGCGACACAGGCGGCGGTGGCAGCTGCTCGGGAGGCCGGGCAGATTGTCGAGATGACGAGTGTCGTGCCTGTTGACGTGCATGTGGCCTATCCGCAGTATGAGCAGGTGCTTCGTTTGGCGCAGGATTCGGGTGCCAAGGTTTCGGATACCGATTACGCGGATGCCGTGACACTTCACCTGGTATTCAAAGCGGGGGAGCAGGAGCAATTTTGCGCCAAGATGCGCGAGCTTATGGCGGGGCGCGAAGAGATCGAGGTCGGCGCTCCCAAATTTGCCGAGTTCTAACGGCGACGGCCGGCGTTCTTTTGGATGGATCCCAAACGCGCCGGCCGTCGTTTTATGTTGCTGCCGTTTACTCGGCGAGCTGCTTTAGCACATCGCAGGCGATCTCGACGGCATCGTCGATGCAGCCGGGGCAGCTGCGGAGCGGACCTTTATCCGATCCGATGCCCTTGAGCGTGCCGCAGACGGTCGTCGTGTTCTTCTCGCCAAATCGCTTGGCAATCTCGCGCGACAGCTTGTAGGTCTGGCCTTTGGTCTTGGGGTTCTCCATGCCGTCGCTCATTACAAAGCCCATGATGGCAACAGTGCCCGAGATGGCGCCGCAGGTCTCGGTCATGCCACCCATGCCGGCGCCAAAGCCCTCGGTGAGGGTAAAGGCGGTCTGGGGGTCGAGCCCGACGGCAGGTGCGAGCGTGCAGGCAACGGCCTGTGCGCAGTTAAAGCCGCGGGCGTGGTATTCGGCAGCCTGAGCCTGGCAGGCGGCGGTGTCGAGCTGGGTGGTATCGATCTGCTTCATCGTTGTCTCCTTGGTCACGGTGTACCCGCCTATGGTACCCGTGACGGGGCATGTAATCATCGAGAGCTTCATGTATGCCTCATTTTTATCTATCGAGCAAATGCCCAAGGCTTGAGATAAATACCCCTAATCAATTTGTCCCATAACCTACCTTGGGGATGGGTTGAGAGGGGTGCAGGGTAGCGGTATCGTGAACCGAATAAAACTAAAACCCAGGCAAGGGAGCTAGATATGAGCGAGCAGACTATCGGTACTACATGTGTTCAGGGCGGCTATCACCCGGGAGATGCGGAGCCGCGCCAGGTGCCCATCTACCAGTCCACCACGTGGAAGTACGACACGTCGGAGCACATGGGCAAGCTGTTTGACCTGGAGGAGTCTGGCTACTTCTACAGCCGTCTGCAGAACCCCACGTGCGATTTGGTTGCCGCCAAGATCTGTGAGATGGAGGGCGGCACCGCAGCGATGCTCACGAGTTCGGGCATGGCTGCGAACTTCCTCGCGATCTTTAACGTTGCCGGTGCCGGCGATCACGTGGTCGCAAGCTCTGCCATTTACGGCGGTACGTATAACCTGCTCGCCCACACCATGGGCCGCATGGGCGTGACCTGCACGTTCGTCGCCCCCGACTGCACCGATGAGGAGCTGGAGGCTGCCTTTCAGCCCAACACAAAGCTCGTCTTTGGCGAGACGATCGCAAACCCCGCCCTTGCCGTGCTCGATATTGAGCGCTTTGCCAAGGCCGCACATGACCACGGCGTGCCGCTGATGGTCGACAACACCTTCCCGACGCCCGTGATGTGCCGTCCCTTTGAGTGGGGCGCCGACATCGTTACGCACTCCACCACCAAGTACATGGATGGACATGCTGCCTACCTGGGCGGCGTGATCGTTGACCACGGCCAGTTTGACTGGATGGCCCATGCGGATAAGTTCCCGGGTCTCACCACGCCCGACGAGAGCTACCACGGCGTGACGTATGCCAAGAAGTTCGGTCGCGAGGGCGCCTTCATTACCAAGGCCACCGCGCAGCTCATGCGCGACCTCGGCCCCATGCAGAACCCGCAGGCGGCCTTCTTCCTGAACAGCTCGCTCGAGAGCCTGCATGTGCGCATGCCGCGTCATTGCGAGAACGGCCTGGCCGTTGCCAAGTTCCTGCAGAGCCATCCCAAGGTGCGCTTTGTGAGCTATCCGGGCCTGGAGGGCGACAAGTACTATGACCTGGCTCAGAAGTACATGCCCAACGGTACCTGCGGCGTCGTGAGCTTTGGCTTTAACGGTGGTCGCGCGGCTGCCGAGACCTTTATGAAGAGCCTTAAGCTCGCCCAGATCGCCACGCATGTGGCCGACGCCCGCACTTGCTGCCTGCATCCCGCTAATGCCACGCACCGCCAGATGAACGATGAGGAGCTCATTGCCTGTGGCATCTCCGCCGACATGGTGCGCCTGTCGTGCGGCCTCGAGGATACGGCCGATCTGATTGCCGACCTTGAGCAGGCACTCGAGCAGTGCTAGGCTAGCGTTCGCATAAGGCGCTGATGCTGGCAGAAAGCTTCGGCGACCTTTCGTTCCGATTCCGTAGGCGGGACCCCAATCGCGGCTGTTTGCAGGCGATTGGGGCCCCGTTTTTGCGTTGCGCCACTCGAAAGGATGGATATGGAGAAAACCGCAGAGCAGCTGCGCCGCGAGCACATTGCCCTTGAGGGCGACACCCATGGCAAGAACAAATGGGCGATTCTGTTTACCGTGCTCATCATGACGTTTATGGTGTGTCTGGATTCGACCGTCGTGACCGTGGCGCTGCCCGTGATGCAAAAGGAGCTGGGCGTGGGCCTCGATCGCATTCAGCTGGTAAGCTCGGTGTATCTGCTTGCGACTTGCGTGGCTATGTTGCCGTTTGGCCGTCTGGGCGACGTGCGCGGCAAGGTGAATGTGTTTCAGCTGGGCGTCATCGTCTTTTCGGTCGGTTCGCTGCTGTGCGGCCTTTCGGCCTCGCTCGAGGTTCTTATCCTGGCACGCATTGTTCAGGGCATCGGTTGCGCGGCGGCCATGGCTAACAACATGGGTATCATCACTGAGTCGTTTCCGGCGCGCGAACGAGGCCGTGCCATGGGTATTCTCGCGACCTTCGTGGCCCTCGGCATGATGTGTGGTCCCGTGCTCGGCGGTATGCTGGTGGCAAGCTTTCCCTGGGAGAGTATCTTCCTCATCAACCTGCCCATTGGCGTGATCTCGTTTATCGTGGGGCTCTACACGCTGCCGCATGTTAGGCCAGAGGCCGGTGAACGCCCCATGTCGCTGGCGGAGGCCGCGCGTCGCTGCTTTGCAAATTCGGCCTTCACTATCAACCTTGCCTGCATGCTCATCGTGTTCGTTGGCATTGGCGCATCCGAGTTTATTCTGCCGTTCTATTTTCAGGACGCCCACGGCTTTGGTTCCGACATTTCCGGACTGCTCTTTTTGGCGCTGCCAATGGTGAATGCCTTTATCGGCCCGCTTTCGGGAACGGTTTCGGACCGTGTTGGCTGCGAGGGTCCCACGGCGGTCGGCCTGGGCGTGTATGTGTGCGGTCTCTTTGCAGTAAGCACGCTCAACGAGCACTCTTCTATCCCTGTGATCGTGTGCTGCGTCGCATTTATGTCGTGCGGTACGTCGATTTTCCAGAGCCCCAACAACTCGCTGTACATGGGCTCGGCTCCGCGCGAGGCACTTGGCTTTGCAGGTAGCTTGGGCAGCTTGGCGCGCTATGCGGGCATGGCGCTGGGTATTACGGCAGGTTCGCATATCCTCTATGGGCAGATGAGCGTGGCGATGGGCGAGGCCGTGACCAGTTTTGTTGCAGGCCGTCCGGATGTATTCCTATTCGGCTTTCGCTCGGTGTTCTACGTGCTTATGGTTGTGGCCGCCGTGGGCTTTGCGCTTGCCATGGTGCGTTTGGTGAAGATGCGCGCCCGCCATTAGCGTGTTGGGAGGCTGTCTGCCACGATTCGCGCCGTCCCAAAAAGACTGGTTTGTGGTGCGATGCGGCTTGTGGGGCGGGCGGGGGTCGGTCCGTGGTAGACTATCGAACAACGTTTATTAATCGCGCGGCATCGTTGCCGCGAGAAGGGGTTGCGCCATGCAGGAGCTTGAGGATCGTATTCGCCATGACGGCATCGTAAAGGCCGGTAACGTCCTTAAGGTTGATGCCTTCCTCAACCACCAGTGCGACGTTGAGCTGTTCGACCACATGGGCGCCGAGTGGGCCCGTCTGTTCGAGGGTGTCGAGATCAACAAGATCCTGACTATCGAGGCTTCGGGCATTGGAATGGCTTGCATCGCGGCCCAGCATTTTGGCGGCGTGCCGGTGGTCTTTGCCAAGAAGGCGCAGTCCATCAACCTCGACGGCGAGCAGTATGCCACGACCATCTACTCCTTTACCAAGCAGAAGGAGTACCCGGTCATCGTTGGCAAGCGCTTCCTGTCCGAGGGCGACAAAGTCCTGATTATCGACGACTTCCTGGCCAACGGCTGCGCGCTTGAGGGCCTTATCAAGATCTGCGAGGCTGCGGGCGCCGAAGTTGCCGGCATTGGCATCGCCGTTGAGAAGGGCTTCCAGGGCGGCGGCGATAAGCTCCGCAAGCGCGGCTTCCGCGTTGAGAGCCTGGCCCGTATCGCCGAAATGGACTGCGAGAACGGCGAGATTACGTTCGCCTAGGCGCGTAGCACAAGCGATTGGTGTGCGATGTGACAAAGGGACTGTCCCTTTGTCACATTTTTTTGTATGAGGGGAGGTGTTGATATGGATGAGAACAAGATGGGATGGCGCGAGTATGCGCGCTATGCCGAGATGTCGGTCGAGGAGTTGGCGCGCGATTGCGAGGTGCAGGTGTTTCGCGCGACGGGTCCGGGCGGACAGGGCGTGAACACGACGGACTCGGCGGTACGCATGAAACATACCCCTTCGGGGATTACCGTGACGGCGCGTGAGAGCCGCAGCCAGTTTCAGAATCGCGCGAGCTGCCTGCGCAAGCTGCGCGCTGAGCTTGAGCGTCGCGGGCGTCCACCGCGCCGACGCGTAAAGACCAAGGTGCCTCAGCGCTCTCGCCAGCGCAGGCTCAACGACAAACACTTCAACGCCATTAAAAAGGCCAACCGTCGCAAACCGGGCAGCGACGAATAGCCTCCTCATAAGTTGCGGTGAAATAGGGAC
>DBGAPG010000059.1:0-12337 GCA_048438765.1 Collinsella sp. | reverse complement strand
CGGTTACCAAGCCCGGTAAGCTGGTCGGTAAAGGCAGTCCTGATCAGATCCTCCTGCCGCTTGAGAAGGTCGCGGACGGTCTTTTCGAGCTTCTCGGTGTAATTGCTGACAGTATCCATGTTCTAAGCGGCTTTCTGAGGTCGGGCGGATTGCGTCGGGCGAGCTCGTTGTGTACACGCGTCGTTGCTCAGCGTTTTGCGTGTATCCAGGCCCCCGCCTTGCTGCGTTGTTGAGTTACTTTGCCGGCTAATGTTCGCTGTTGATAACTGCTGAGTAGTATAAACAACAGTACAAAATTATATAGGGGTGCACATGCTGTGGGTGGCTATTATTCGACAAACGGCAGCGCGATGATGCGATGTTCGATAAAAATGCGACTGGGGCGGTATATGTTGATGGGTATACTTGTTCCGTTTAAATTTGCGGGGACGGAGATGGTTGCATGACACAGCCAAATATGACGCGCACGGTGGGGCTTGCGCTCGAGGGAGGCGGCTACCGCGGTATGTATACGGCGGGCGTGCTCGACGTTTGGATGGAGCACGGTTTGACCTGCGACCATATGGTGGGTGTCTCGGCGGGCGCGGCGTTTGGCTACAACTTTAAATCGCGCCAGATCGGCCGTGCCATTCGCTATAACAAGGCCTATTGTGCCGATAAGCGCTATGCGGGTGTAGCAAGCTGGCTGCGGACCGGCGATATGTTCAATGCCGATTTTGCCTATCACGAGGTGCCTATCGAGCGCGATCCCATTGACTTGGAGGCGTATCGCGCCTGTCCCATGCGGTTTACGTGCGTGTGTACCGATATCGAGACGGGCAAGGCCGTCTACCACGACCTGCCCTATGGCGACGAGCGGGATATCGAGTGGATCCGGGCATCGTCGGCGATTCCTGTGGCGACGCGTCCCGTTGCTATTGACGGGCATAAGTATCTGGATGGTGGCGTGGCTGATTCTATTCCCAGTGCATGGCTGTTTGCGCAGGGGTATGACCGCAATATCGTGGTACTCACGCAGCCGGCGGGCTTTGTGAAGCAGCCCAACAGCGTGATGCCCATGCTGCGTCGCGTGTTCCGTCACTACCCGGAGTTTGTCGCAGCGCTTGAGCATCGGCATGAGGTTTACAATGCCACGCTCGATGACCTGGCGCGTCGCGAGGCTGCCGGCGATATCTTTGTGGTGCGGCCGAGCGAATCGGTGAAGGTGCCGTCGCTATGCCGCGAGCCCGATGAGCTCGAGCGCATCTACCAGATCGGCCGCCACGATGCGGAGGCGACTTTGCCGGCGTTGGAGGCCTACCTGGCGGGGTAAGGGTCGCATGCGGAAAGCGCATCCCGGAATGGAGGTCCAAACTGGTATGCGCTTTCCGTTATTGAAGATATGAGGCTGCGGAGCAATTGCTCGGCCTGAGCCTATGCCTGCTGCCAGGTGTCGACAAGCTCCTTGGCGGCAGCGTGGGGGTCGTCGGCACTGCAGACGGCGCTCACCACAAAGAAGCCATCGACGCCGGTGGCCTTGAGCTGCGGCAGGTCGGCCGTCTTGACGCCGCCGCCCACTACGATGGGCACGGGGCTTGCCGCGTGGAGTGCGGCCAGATCCTCAAAGCTCTTGGTGATGATGGAGCCATCGGCTGCGCGTCCGCAGTCGCGCTTGGTCTCGGTCTCGTGGAGCGGGCCGATGCCCAGGTAGTCGACCAAGCTCATGTCGGCGGTCTTGACGTACTCGAGCATCTCCTCGCAACGGGCCGAAAGGCCCACAATGGCATCGGGGCCCAAAAGTTTGCGGCAGACCTCGACGGGAATGTCGCTCTGGCCCACGTGCACGCCGTCGACAGCAATACCCTGCTCGCGCGCGGCGAGTACGCAGTCCAGGCGGTCGTCGATCAACAAGGCGACCTGACCGGTCTTGCCGGCCTGTGCGATAGCCTGAGCGGCGTCGCCGGTCAGCGCGATAATCTCGCGGGCGCTTGCCACCTTGGAGCGCACCTGAATGCAGGTAAAGCCGGCGTCGAGTGCCTGGGCCACCACATCGCCCACGGGGCGCCCGAGGGTGTTTTCGGGGCCGAGTACCAGATAGGCCGAGATATCAAGGTTGTCGCGGATACTCATCGTGCTTCCTCCTGCTTTTTGATCTGCGCTTCCATGCGCTCGAGTTTGCCGGTCATGGTGTCGGTAAATCCGGGTCGAATATCGGCTTTGAGCACGACTTCGGTTCGGATGCCCTTGCTCGCCAACACAAAGGTTGCGTCGCGCACGACCTGCATGACCTCGTCCCAGTCGCCCTCGATCTCGGTGAACATCGAGGTGGTGCGGTTGGGAAGGCCGCTCTCGCGAATGACGCGCACGACCTCGGCGACCTCGGCGGACAGCTCATCGCCGGTGCCGCACGGGGCGATGGCCACAGCGACGAGCGTGTTCATGCCGGTATTGGTTGCGGGCTCGGACATGGCCTATGCCTCCTCGAGCTCGAGTCGGTTATCGGCGATGTCCTGGGCGGTCGCGCGGTAGAGCTCGTCGATAAAGGCGACCTTAAAGCTTGCCGGGGCATCGGCGACAGCGGCGGCGCGCGTGCCGGCAACGTTGTAGACGGCGGTGCCGCAGACGGCTGCCGTAAACGGATCGGCAGCGCAGGCGTACACGGCCAGCACGCCGCCCTGCGAGCAGCCGCAGCCGGTGATCTTGGACATGAGCGGGCTGCCGCCGTGGGACTTGGCCACCGTCGTGCCGTCGGTGATCAGGTCGACTTCGCCCGAGACCACTACGGCGCCGCCGGTGTAGCGAGCGAGCGCCACGGCAGCATCGCGGGCGGCGTCGACCGTGTCGGTGGTATCGACACCGCGCACGCGGCTCAGATCAGCCGCCTCGCCCTCAAGGCCCCACAGGCCGGCCAGCGCGATGATCTCGGAGGCGTTGCCGCGCACGATGGCGGGCTTGTACTGCTTGAGCTCGTTTACCAGCTGGGTGCGCAGGCTGCCGATGCCCAGGCCCACCGGATCGAGCACCCAGGGCTTGCCGGCGTCGTGTGCCGCCTTGGCCGCGCGGGGAATCGTCTGCTCGTAGATGGGGAAGAGCGTGCCCATGTTGAGATAGATGGCGCCGCCGCCGGCAACGAGCGCCTCGCCCTCGTCGGGCAGATAGACCATGGCGGCCGAACCGCCCACGGCGAGCTGCGCGTTGGCGACAAAGTCGATCGTCACCGTGTTGGTGATGGAGCCGGCCATCGGATTGGTGGCGCGAATCTCCTCCACGGCCTTGACCATATGTTGCTTAAGCTGTTCCGAATCAATCACTGCACATGCCTCCTTGGCATAGAAAAGGGGCGCTGTGCATAGACAGCGCCCCTTTAAAGGCGGCATGCTCCCTACGCCAGCATTAACTGACAGGTTCAAAGGATTGGGCCCTATGCCCTCTCAGCCTTGTGGTTTGCACCGCCGGCACTCCCGCATCGAATCTGTTGTTCCCTATACTAACGCACCTGCCAAAAAGGGACAGGTTTATTTTGGCAGGTCGTTACAATAGGTAGGACCGATACGAATGGGGGCCTTATGATTAAACTTGTGCTGACCGATATGGACGATACGCTGATTCCAGCCGGGCATGACGGAGCCAGCGACTACGCCATCGAGGGCATTCATGCCATGCAGACGGCGGGTCTGCACTTTGGCCCGGTTTCGGGTCGCCAGCCGTCCGCGATGGGCTGGATGTTTCGCAATCGCGCCGAGTGCTTCTCGACCGGCGCGTTCTGCAACGGCCAGGTAATGTTTGTCGACGGTCAGGCGGTCGCTTCGCGCGCGACCGACAACGATGCCCTGATGCGTCTGGCCGATTACCTCGAGCAAGAGACCGACGATACCTATCTAAAGGTCTACAGCCTGGGTGACGACTTTTGGGATAACGATGCCTATTGCGTGACGAGCGACCCCGAGCGCGTACGCCGCGCCATGGAGTCGGGCGGCAACGCATGGCTCAAAGGCGAGGAGGCCCCGTGCCGTCCTGTTGTCGATGATGCCCCGGTATACAAGGCGAATATCTGGAGCGCCCGCTCGCGTGAGGAGCTCGCGGAGCTACGTGAGCGCGTTGCCGCTGAGGTACCGGAGCTCTCACTCGTGTTTCCCAACAATCGTGTGCGCCTGTTCGACATCCTTCCAGCAGGTTGGGACAAGGGCTGCGCTGCGCTGGAGCTGGCGCGCGCTTTGGGCCTGACGACCGATGAGGTGGCCGTATTTGGCGATTCCGATAACGATCTGCCCATGATCGATGCCGTTCCCAACTCCGTTGCAGTCGCCAATGCCAACGAGGCTGTCACGGCTGCCGCGCGCTGGCATATCGGCGCTGCGGCAGACGATGCGGTTGCTGGGGCTCTGCATCAGATTGCCGCCTGCGCCGCGACGGGGGAGATGCCGCCGTTTATGCGTCAGATGGATGCGACGGGTTTCGACGTCACGAACGTCTAGGGAGAAGGCTATGAAGCTCCAGCAGCTCAGATATGTCGTCAAAGTTGCCGAATGCGGCAGCATCACCGAGGCCTCGCGCCGACTCTTTGTGTCGCAGCCTTCGATTACCGCGTCGATTCGCGATCTCGAAAACGAGATGGGTGTGCACATCTTTGAGCGCACCAACAAGGGTGTCATTGTGTCCGAGGAGGGCGAGACCTTCTTGGGCTACGCGCGACAGGTGCTCGACCAGGCCGATCTGCTCGAAGGCAAGTACAAGAGCGCGTCCGAGCAGGTGCCGCACTTTAGTGTGAGTTGCCAGCATTATTCCTTTGCCGTTAATGCGTTTGTCGATGTGATCCGTGAGTTCGATGCCGCGCGCTACGACTTTACCCTGCGCGAGGAGCAGACTCACGAGATTATCGAGGACGTCGCGCATATGAAAAGCGAGCTGGGCATCCTGTATCTGTCGGAGCACAATCGCGAGGTCATCGAGCGCATGCTCGCCGCCAACGAGCTCGTATTCGAGGGGCTCTTCTGCGCCGCGCCGCATGTCTTTGTATGCGCCGACCATCCACTGGCGGACCGCGCCAGCGTAACGCTCGAGGACTTGGAAGACTATCCGTTCCTGTCCTACGAGCAGGGCAGCTACAACTCGTTTTACTATTCCGAGGAACTGACCTCGACGTTTGAGCGTCGCAAGAATATCCGCGTGCGCGACCGTGCGACGCTGTTCAACCTGGCTATGGGACTTAACGGTTACACGGTGTGTTCGGGTGTGATCAGCCATGAACTTAACGGCCCCGGTATTATCTCCATTCCGCTCGATGTGGACGAGTACATGGAGATCGGCATCATCACGCGCAAGAACACGACGCTTACGCGCTACGGTCAAGCCTATATCGACGCGATCCGTCAGCATATCTAGGCTGCTGTGCTCTGCGCGGGTCAAATCTCTTTATAGCAGTCCAGACTGATATAGGAAGCATCTATACCAAACTGTCATAAACGTATATTTTACGATGGCCATATAAGCGCTCATACTCTGTCTCGGTAAAGCAACCAATGCAAAGGGAGATATCTATGAGCACTTCGATTCAACCGAACGCGCCGTTTCGCGCCGATATCGTCGGCAGCTTTCTTCGTCCGCAGGCCGTGAAGGACGCCCGTGCCGCCTACGCCGCGGGCACGCTTGATGCCGAGGGGCTTAAGGCCGTCGAGGACGATGCCATTCGCGATTTGGTGGCAAAGCAGAAGGCCGCCGGCCTGCAGGTCATCACCGATGGCGAGTTTCGTCGCAGCTACTGGCACCTCGATTTTATGTGGGGCCTCAATGGCATTGAGCGCCGTACCTCGCGTACGGGTTATATGTTCCATGATGAGGAGACGACGGCCGATACCGCCGTGGTGACCGGCTCCATCAGCGGCGAGAACCACCCCTTCGTCGAGCACTTCAAGTTCGTCAAGGCGCTTGAGGGGGAGGGCCAGGTCGCACGGCAAACCATTCCGGCACCGATCCAGACGTTCTCTGAGATCACGCTCGATCGCTGCGACGGCCAGCAGGAGAGCCTGCGCGCTGTCTATAAGACCGATGAGGAACTTGCCGACGCCACTGCAGCCGCTTATCGTACGGTGATTGCCGACCTGTACGCAGCAGGCTGCCGCAACATCCAGTTTGATGACTGCACCTGGGGCATCTACTGCGATACCGACTTTGTCGCCAAAACCGGCATGAGCCCGGTCGACCTGCAAAAGGTAAGCGAGCTGGGCGTGGCGCTCAACAATGCCGCCATCGCGGACAAGCCCGACGATCTGGTCATCAACACGCATGTGTGCCGCGGCAACTACCACTCCACCTATGCCTTCGAGGGCGGCTATGACCCCATCGCGCCGTACCTGTTCGCAAACGAGGATGTCGATGCATTTTACCTGGAGTTCGATACGCCGCGCGCCGGCGGTTTTGAGCCGCTCAAGTACGTTGCCCCGGGCAAGAAGGTCGTGCTGGGCTTGGTAACCACCAAGGCGGCAGAGCTCGAGAACGAGGATGTTATCGTCGAGCGCATCCGTGAAGCCGCAAAGTACGTGCCGCTCGAGAACCTGTATCTGTCGCCTCAGTGCGGCTTTGCCAGCTGCGAGATTGGCAACAAGCTGACCGAGGATGAGCAATGGGCAAAGATCGCGCTGGTCAAGCGCATTGCCGAGCGCGTTTGGAAATAGCGCTAGTGTTTGCAGGTGGCGGCGCGTGCGAGGCATAGTGTATCGCGTACAATGGTTCGGATCGTATCGTTCGGGCAGGTTATCCGATATGCCTGATCGCCCTTCCATTCGAAAGGACATCCATGTCCCAGTCCTCGACGCCCGCCGTCAGCGATGCCATCTACGACGCATCGTCGCTCGGCCGCCCGCGCATGTTCCTGCTCGGCCTACAGCACCTGTTTGCCATGTTTGGCGCCACCGTGCTGGTGCCCGTGCTCACCGGCCTCTCGGTATCGGCAACGCTTTTGTTTGCCGGCTTGGGCACGCTGCTGTTCCACTTCCTGTCGCGCGGTAAGGTGCCGGCATTTTTGGGCTCATCGTTTGCCTTTATTGCCGGTTATGCCGCAATCGCGCCCAACGGCGAGACCGAGCTTTTGCCCTACGCCTGCCTGGGCGTAGCTTGTGCCGGTCTGCTCTATCCGGTGCTGGCGGCGCTCTTCCGCGCGTTTGGCGCCAAGCGTGTCATGCGTTTCTTTCCGCCGGTGGTGACTGGCCCCATCGTCATTTCCATCGGCTTGATCCTGGCAAGTTCCGCTATTGCTAACTGCCAGACCAACTGGCTTGTGGCTGTCATTGGCGTTGCCGTTATCGTCATCTGCAACATCTGGGGCCGTGGCATGGTCAAGATCGTGCCGATTTTGCTGGGCGTTGTGGTGAGCTATGCCGTTGCGGCTGCGCTCGGCGAGGTTGATTTCTCGGGCGTTGCCGCCGCTCCGTGGGTCGGTCTGCCGATCGTGTGGGACAACACCGTGTTTGCACTCTTTGGGCCGCAGTTCGATAGCGGTCTTGCCACGACGGCCATCATCACCATCATGCCGCTGGCCTTCGCGACCATGATCGAGCATATCGGCGATATCTCTGCTATCGGTTCGACTTGCGAGCGCAACTACATTGCCGATCCCGGTCTGCATCGCACGCTGCTCGGCGACGGCCTTGCCACGATTCTGGCTTCGCTCTTTGGCGCTCCGGCCAACACTACGTATGGTGAGAACACCGGCGTGCTCGCCCTGACGCGCGTGTTCGACCCGCGCGTAATTCGAATTGCCGCGTGTTGCGCCATCGTGCTTTCGTTCTGCCCCAAGTTCGCGGCTGTCATTGCGGCCATGCCGGCGTGTGTGATCGGCGGTGTGTCGCTCGTGCTCTACGGCATGATCAGCGCTGTGGGCGTCCGCAACCTCATCGAGAACCAGGTCGATTTCCAGAACAACCGCAACGTGCTGGTTGCCGCGCTGGTGCTCGTGCTTTCGCTCGGCATCGCGTACAGCACCGCCGGCGCCATCGTGTTGGAGCTGGGCGGCGTGACCATTTCGCTGTCCGGCATTGCCGTGGGCTCACTGGTGGGCATTGTGCTCAACGCCATCCTGCCGGGTAACGACTTTGAGTTTGATGTCTCCGAGCTTGAGGAGGCTGCTGAGTAGCAGCTGCGTTCAGCTAAAACAAGATATGGTGCCCATGCGTATATGCGTGTGGGCACCATTTTTAATGTGTCAGTATCCAGTGGATGCCGCGGGCCATGCGTAAGTCGGTTTGGGCAAAGTGATTGCCGGGGTTGAGCTCCAGCGTTGTTGGAATGCCGCGCTCGACGAGTAACGCTTCCATCGCGCGTGTGTCGTCGAGTACATGCCGCATCATGCGGTTGGGCGTCTTGGTTTCCTTTTTGCCGAGTGACAGGTAGACGGCTTGCGGGCTGCCGGCAAAAGGGGCCGTGCTGGCACGGTCGACAAAGTCGGGAAACCATAGCGACCCCGATGCGCTCGCGGCGCGGTCAAAGGCGTCGGTTTGCCAGAGGGACCAGAGTGCGAAGAGGCCCGCGAGCGAGTAACCGGCAATGCCGCGCCAGGTGGGCGGCTGAGGAAGCGACGACTCGACCTGGGGGATTATCTGATTCAGCAGCTCATCAAGAAAATCGGCAGCTTGGCCGCCGAAAGGCTCGGCATCGCGTACGGTCCCGTCGCATGCCCAGGGGCTCAGCTCGCGATTCCAATCGAGCCCGCCAATGGTGACGAGGGCGAATGGCGGACAGTCGAGCTCTCGGCAACACTTATAAACCTCGCTGCCGTCGCCCACGACCACAGGAAGGTAGATGACAGGCGCGCTTTCCGTATGATTCGAATAAACGGTTATCTGCTTTTGATGCGCTTCCATGACGGGCTTCTCTCAGTGTTGTGATATCGGCAGCCCCAATTGTCGCACGCCAGCGTATGCTGGTTGGGCTAGACCAAAGACAATCTCGTGCATCCCCTGCGGACGCATATGGAAAACGCCACCGCCGGAGGGGAGCTCGGCGGTGGCGTTGTTAAACGGTGCTGGGGCTTGGGGCCTTCGCGGGAGCTGCCATGTGCGCAGAGGCGTCTAAGAACGCTTACGGCTCGCCATGGTGCCTGCGGCGATAGCGGCTGTTCCCGCAAGGACGGTTGCCACGATGGCCGCACCCGAGGTGTCGCCGGTTGCCGCGAGCACGCCGGTAGTCTTGGCTTTCGTGGTTGAAGCCGCAACGGCCTTGGTTGGCTTTGAGCCCTCAGGCTTGGGGTTCTGCTTGGACTCCGCGGGCTTGCTTTCTGCGGGCTTGGTCTCGTCGGGCTTGGGGTCTTCCGGCTTGGCTACCTCGGGAGGTGCGATGGTCGTACTTTTGGCGACTGCTTTGATATAGAGGGAGTCGACCGTGGCGTCGCCCGTGCCGATGGCTTGGCCTGCCTCGTAGATGCCGTCACGGAGCTTGCGATAGTCAATGACCTTGCCGCCTTCGGGCGTCTGGATGGCGGCGTTCTCAATCTTGATGGTGCCGATTGTCTTGCCGTCAGCGCTCATGGCACGGGCAAAGATTGCCGCTGTATCTCCTTCGGCCGTAACCTTGCTGCGGATGATCGAGATGACTGCGGGTGTGACGCCCTCGCTGGTCTGGGCGATGATGCCGACGTTCTCGCCTTGGGGTTCGCGCCTCGTCTCGCCATCTTGGTTTTCGCTGTAGGGGATGGGGCCGTCGCCGTTCTCGACATAGCGGGCTATGGCCTTGACGACGGAGTCGCTGATGTAGATGTGGCCGCCCTTCTCGTTGGGCCGATCGTTTCTGGTGGAGAATGCAGCCGAAACCTCGCCTTCCGCAAACGCGTCCACGGTGGAGCCGTTCTTGACGACGATGTCGTCCTGGTAGGTGAAGAGGGCGTTGGCGCCACCGTATCTGCCTTTACTTGCACGGACCGTCACGTTTGCATGATCGAGGGTGATGCCCTTGTGGGTATAGACGCCATATTCAACACCGTTTACGTTGAGGGAGGCGTTTGTGGCTGCGAGGCTGCCCTTGGCCTCGACGGCAGCGTCTTTCTCGGAGCTTGCCTTGACCTGGCTGCCGTCCGAGATGTTGATATTGCCGCCGCTCCAAAGGGCCTCACCATCGGCTGAGCTTGCCTCGACCGTCCCGCCACCCTTGATGGTGAGGTTCTTGTCGGCTCCAATACCCTTGTCCTTGGTAGCCCTGGCGGTGACGGCTCCGCTGTCGTCAATCGTGATATTGCCGTTTGCCCTGATGCCATCCGATGCACCCGTGGCGTTGACGTTGCCCGAACCTTTGATAGCGAGATCACCTCCGGCATTGATGGCATCAAACCCAGTGCTCGTGGCGTTGACGGATCCGGCTCCGTCGATGTTGATATTACCCGTGGAGAGGATAGCGTCCTCAGTAGATGTCACGCTGAGCGTGCCGCCCTCGTCGCCTTGGATATTGAGCTCGGCATTCTCGTTAGTGCCATGAGAAACGTTGATGCTTTCGATCCATTCGGCAGTGACGATGTTGGTTCCCGAGTAATTCACGTTGAGCTTGCCTGCGGCCTGGATCTCGCCGCCGTTATAGTTGTTGAGCTTCAAGTCGTCGGCGCCGTCCCACGACCAGGTACCGGCCTCGTCGCTCGCCGCGGTGTTGTACTTGTTGCCGCCGACCTTGACCCATTCCGCTGCGAGCGAGACGCTCGGCATGAGCAGCGAGCTCACCGTGAGCGCGCACACGGCGCCCGCGACGATGCGGCGCGCCACGCGGCGCCAGCTGCCGTGCGCGAGTCCTATGCGACGGCGAACGTCGGGTTCGGCAACATGGGTTCCGGCGGTAGTGTCATTGCGTTTGGGGGTCGTGAACAAGGCTGCCATGGTTGCTCCCGTTCTCATAGGGCCTATACGACTAGATTCAGCGTATCTGCTGGATGTTGCCGGCGGTAGTGCCGTTTGGAGGGCAAAATGGCCAAAATGGGGGAGAAATAGGCCGCACGCCGGCGCAGGGACCGGCGCTAAAAGAAAAGCGCGGGGCCGCATGGCGACTCCGCGCTTTATTGTTCAGCTTTTGCAGCCTTGCCCTTACGCTACGAAGAAGTAGACGAGGAAGGCAAGGGCCGCGACCCACCCGTCCCGTGCGAAAAAGTGTTTACGAGCGCTTGCGGCTCACCACGGCGCCCGCGGCGATGGCGGCTGTTCCTGCAAGGGCGGTTGCCACGATGGCCGCACCCGAGGTGTCGCCGGTTGCCGCGAGCTTGCCGGTGGTCTTGGCTCCCGTGGTTGCAACTGCAACGGTCTTGGTCGTCTTCGTGCCCTCGGACTTGGAACCCTCGGGCTTGGTCTCGCCGGGCTTTTCCTCGGGTTTGATCTCCTCGGGAGGCACGATGACCGTGCTCTTGGCGACAGCTTCGTCGTAGGGGGAGTCGACCGTGGCGTCGCCCGTGCCGATGGTTTGACCCGCCTCGTAGGAGATGCTGGAACCGTACTCTTCTTCGTAGCGATAGTTAATGATCTTGCCGCCTGCGGGCGCCTGGATGGGAGCGCCTTCGATCTTGATGGTGCCGATCGCCTTGCCATCTTCGCTTATGGCAAGAGCGAAGATTGCCGCCGTGTCTCCCTCAGCCGTGAGCTTGCTGCGGACGATCGAGATACTCGCGGGCGTGATGCCCTCGTCGGTCTGGGCGAAGATACCGATGTTCAGACCCCTAGGCTCAGGGATGACTGCGCCGCTTTGGTCGTTGTTGTAGTGATCGGGGCCATCGCCACCGGTCTCGACATAGCGGGCTATAGCCTTAACAACGGAGTCGCTGATGTAGATGTGGCCGCCAGCGACGTTTGGCTGGTGGTTTCTGGTAGAGATTGCAACCGAGAATTTGCCTTCCGCGAACGCGTCCACGATGGAACCATTCTTGATGACGATGTCGTCCCCGTCAGTGATGAGGGCGATGGCCTGGCCGCCGCTCGCGCTTGTACGGACCGTCACGGTCGCGTGATCGAGCGTAACGCCCGTGTAGCCATAGACGCCATATTCAACACCGCTTGCGTCAAGGGAGGCGTTCGTGACCGCGAGACTGCCCTCAGCGTCGACGGCAAGATCTCCCTGGGAGTTTGCCTTAACCTGGCTGTCGCCCGAGATGTCGATGCTGCCGTCAGCCCAAATCGCCGCTTCTTCTATCGAGCTTGCTTCTACCTTGCCACCGCCTTTGATGATGATGTCACTGCCCGCGGCGACGCCGTAACCTTCGCCCCCTTTAGCGATCACTGTGCCAGAGGAATCGATGGTGGTCTTGCCCTTGGATTGGATACCTTCGGTACCGCCCGTTGCATTCACGGTGCCCGAGCCCGTGATAGAGAGGTCGCCCTTTGCCTCAATTCCGTCGGAAGTAGTG
>DBGAPG010000058.1:0-10626 GCA_048438765.1 Collinsella sp. | reverse complement strand
GGACGGAAGGACCCCGCCGCGCGAAGCGCACGGCGGGGTCCTGACATGTCCGAGGACGATTTGGGAGGTAAGCCCTGGGGCCTCCGATGGGGGCGGTTCCAGCCGAGGCTATTCGTCGCCGAAGCTGATGCCCAACGCCTTGGCCTCGCGCACCAGGTCGCTCTGGGGGTCGACAAACTTCAGCTTGCCGGCGACATCTTCGAGCGGCATGTGGCACATCTTGCCGTCACGCAGAGCAATCATGTAGCCAAACTCGCCGCGTAGGCAGCCGAGTGCCGCCTCGACGCCGCACTGGGTCGCAAAGATGCGGTCCTGGGCGTCGGGCTGGCCGCCGCGCTGCGTGTGGCCGGGGATGGCGACGCGGGTCTCGCGACCAGTCTTGGCTTCGATCTCCTTGGCGATGTCGTAGACAATCGAGGGGCTCGTACGCTCGGCGAGCTTCTTCTTGTACTCCTTCTTGGACAGCGCCGCGTCCTCCTTGGAGATGGCGCCCTCGGCGACGGCCACGATGGTAAAGCGGCTGCCGGTTTCCATGCGATGCTCGATGGTCTTGATGACGTTATCCATGTCGTAGGGGATCTCGGGAATCAGGATGACATCCGCGCCGCCCGCGACGCCGGCGTACAGTGGAATCCAGCCAACCTTGTGGCCCATGATCTCGATAACGAACACGCGGCCGTGACTCGAAGCGGTGGTGTGAATGTCGTCGATGCACTTGGTGGCGACGTCGATGGCGCTCGTAAAGCCAAACGTCAGCTCGGTGCCCCAGGTGTCGTTATCGATGGTCTTGGGCAGCGCGATAACGTTGAGGCCCTCTTCGCGCAGGCGGTTGGCGGTCTTGGTGGAGCCGTTACCGCCCAGCATAAACAGGCAGTCGAGCTGCAGCTTATGATAGGTGTGGACCATTGCGGGTACCTTCTCGACGCCATCGGCCTCGGGAATATCCAGACGCTTGAACGGCGTGCGGCTCGTGCCCAGGATGGTGCCGCCGCGGGTGAGGATGCCGCTAAAATCGGCGGGCGACATGACGCGGAACCTGCTGTAGATAAGGCCCTGATAGCCGTCCTCAAAGCCATAAATCTCGATAGGTTCTTCGCTATTGGTCATAAGCGTTTTGACAATGCCGCGCATGGTGGCGTTGAGCGCCTGGCAGTCGCCGCCACTAGTAAGAAGACCGATCCTAAGCATGGTGAATCCTTCCGGGCAAGTTATAACATGCGCATAAGTTTACCCCCGCACACTGTTGATACGGGGGTAAAACGTGTTAGCTCAAGCGTATAGAAATGTAAACAACGTCAGGCGAGCGTAAGGTCGACGAGCCTGGGTCCTTACAGTGCGAAGGCGTCGACGTCGCCCCAGTGGCGGCGCAGCGTAATGGCGGCGGCGGGTTCGGTATTGTCAAAGACGACCGACCATTGCGTATTGCTGGTGATGTCTTTCGGATTGGGTTCTTGCGCTGCAGCGCGTAGGGCCTTCCAAGCGACTGCCTCGTCCTGGGCACCGACATGGGCGTCAAGGACATCGGCGATTGCGATGGCGCGCTCTTTACCATGGCCCAGCTCGCCATTCTTTTGGTTGGGCAGCACTTCGTCGCCATAGCAGGCGTAGAAGTTCGTAACCTGGCGTACAGGAGTCGCTTTGAAAGCACGGTCCGGATCGCGCGGATCCCACTCTACTACGCGCGCGTCACCGGCGGCGTCGTTGATAAAGAAGTGGTAATCGCGTCCTGCCATGGCGTGCATGTCGTAGGCGGAAAGCAGGTCGACAGCTTCTTGCGTGGTGGCGGCACGGTCGAGCACCAGACGGATGGCGAGCGAGGTATTGATGACGGGGCGTTGCGCGTCCTGGTCACAGGGCTTGGAATCCAGAGTGAGTACGGCAATGGACACGCCACATTCGTTAACACCGTCGAGCTGGGCAAACGGGCCCATGAGTGCGGCGGCACGTCCGGCGACGGAGTCAAGCGGAGTGTTATCGCCCAGGTTGTTAAGGGCGGCAAACCCGATGGAGGCATAGCCGCCACGTGGGTGATTGCGCACCAGCAGCGCCGAGGTGTCGTCCTTAATGTCGTAATTGCGACCGGTGCGCACGCGGCCTTCGGCATCTACGGCGACAAAAGCGCTGCAGGCAAACTGGGGCGCCTGGACATGTACCGGCACACCGGGCAGCACCTGCGCCACCACGGCATCGATGTAGGCCTGGTCGTCGCGCACGCCAGCGGCGATGATGCGATCAAGATCGTAGTCGTAGGCGATGTCGATTGCGTACAGGTCATAGCCATCCGCGTAGCCGGTCAAGCGTTTGAGCGACGCGGCGGACTTGATTTGCTTGTGATAAACGATACCGGTGGCAGCGGCAAGGCCGACGGCGACTCCCGCGACACCGCAGGCGATGGCAATGTTACGTGGCTTCATGACGACTCCTCTCGTCCTGTTAGCGTAATTGTCGCAAAAGGTGCACGGGCATGATGGCTCAACTTGGTGAGTGGCGCGGAATTAAGCACGGAATGAAGAGTGCGGCACTGGCGTGGCGGGGTATGCTGGAGGGGACCATCAACCCAGCGAAAGGGGAGAGCATGACGGATCAGGAAACGCTCGAGCGCGCACATGTGACGGCCGACGATATCGAGGCCGCCAACGACCTTATCGACTTTATCGAGGCATGCCCCAGCATGTTCCATATGGCGGCGACCATTATGGCCGAGCTCGACGAGGCGGGCTTTACCTACCTGCCCGAGAACGCGGCGTGGGACATCGAGCCGGGCGGGCGTTATTACACGCAGCGCAACACCTCGAGCGTTGTTGCCTTTAAGGTGGGCGAGGACCTGGCCGCGACGTGGGGCGAGGACGGCGTTGCCGGCGACTATCATTTTCAGCTGACGGCGTCGCACAGTGACTCGCCGACGTTTAAGGTTAAGGCCGTGCCCGAGCTCGACGGCGCGGGCGAGACGCTGCGCCTGAACACCGAGGCCTACGGCGGCATGATCGACTACACCTGGTTCGACCGACCGCTGGCACTCGCGGGCCGCGTGCTGGTACGCGAGGGCGACCGTATCGAGAGTCGTTTGCTCGCTACCGAGCGCGAAGTCGCCATCATCCCGAGCCTTGCCATCCACATGAACCGTGGCGTTAACGAGAGCTTTGCTCCCAACCGAGCCGTTGACCTGTGCCCGCTCATCAGCGCCGGTGAACTCAAGCAGGGAGATTTTGACGCTCTGATTGCCGATGAGCTGGACGTTGAGCCCGAGCAAATTTTGGGCCGCGATCTGTTCCTGGTCAATCGTCAGGATGCGCGCATTTGGGGCTGGGCCGACGAGTTTATCTCGACGCCCAAGCTCGACGACCTGGCCTGCGCCTATACCTCGCTGCAGGCATTTTTGGGTGCTGAGAACGCGCGCGATATCTCGGTCTTCTGCTGCTTTGATAACGAGGAGGTTGGCTCCGAGACCAAGCAGGGAGCCATGTCGACGTTCTTGGCCGATGCGCTGCGCCGCATTAACGGATCGCTGGGCTTCGATGACGAGTCGTACCATCGCGCACTTGCCGCCTCGATGCTCGTGAGCTGCGATAATGCGCATGCCGTGCATCCCAACCACGCCGAGAAGTGCGATGCCCGCAACCAGGTCGTGCTCAACGGCGGCATCGTTATCAAGGAAGCCGCCAACCAGCACTACTGCACCGATGCCTTTAGCCGCGCGGTGTTCCAGGCTATTTGCGATGACGCCGACGTGCCCACGCAGGCCTTCGCCAACAAGAGTGATATGGCCGGCGGCTCCACCCTGGGCAACCTGTCGAACATGCAGGCGAGCATGCACGCCGTAGACGTGGGCCTGCCGCAGCTGGCCATGCACTCGAGCTACGAGACCGGCGGCGTGCGCGACGTGATGTGTGCCATCCGCGCCCTCACGGCCTTCTACGAGCGCAACCTAACCATCAACGGCGCCGAAAGCGCGGAGCTCTAAAACCTGTCAAAAGAGGACAGGTTTACTTTGGCAGGTTTTATTTGGGCAAATGCCGCAATGCCAACAGCTGGACAGAATTGTTATGACACCGCAGGTTGAGCAAACGTCAGCGAGCGATGTCCAGAGCGAGCAAGGTGACGTGAAAGAGGAGGGCATAGGCCTTTTGGCCATGCCCGACGATTGAACGTCAGATTGCCGCTCTGGCGGGCTCGCAGCGTCGAGGGGTTCCGGCGTTTGGAAAACGCCGGAACAATCAGTGTTCAATCCAACAGCGCAGGGTTTCGCCGACTTGCAGGTGACGCAGGTTCTCCGCGGCAATGTCGACCACATTGTTGAGCGTGGCTGCCAGGTGGAACCAGCCGGAGACGTGCGGCGTGATGAGCATGTTGGGTGCATCCCACAGCGGGCTTGTCGCGGGCAGCGGCTCGGGGTCGGTGACGTCGACCGCGGCGCCGGCGAGATGTCCTGATTCCAGGGCGGCAACTAGGTCGTCGGCAACCACAAGATCGCCGCGGCCGCCGTTGGCAAAGAAGGCGCCCGGTTTCATCGCGGCGAAGAACTCGGCGTTCGCCAGGCCGCGGGTCTCGGGTGTGCTGGGCATAAAGGAAGCGACGATGTCAGCCTCGGCCAGGCGCTCGGACAGGGCGTCCATGCCGTCCATGTCCTCAAACACAATGGGATAGACGAGCGGATGGCGCTTGATGCCGCGGACGTGCGCGCCCATGCTGCGGCAGAGCGTGGCAAAGTGGCCGCCGATATCGCCCGCGCCCAGCACCAGCACGTTGGCGTTTTTGAGCGAGGTAACCGGCCCCAAATCCTTCCAGCGATGCTCACGCTGCAGATCGTGATAGCCGGGCAGACGCTTCATCATAGACAGCACCATGGCAAACATGTGCTCGCTTACGGCCTGGCCGTAGGCGCCCACCGAGCAAGACAGTTTGGCGTCGGCCGGTACGGTGCCGGTGGCAAGGTAGTCGTCATAGCCGGCGGTCTGCAATTGCAACAGCTGGAGATGCTCGCATGCCGTGAGCATGTCAGGGTCGATGTTGCCCAGGATCACGTCGGCATCGGCGACCTGCTCGCGCGTGGCGGCGTCGGCGCTCGTGTAGATAAAGTCCTCGCCCGGAGCGCTCGACTCAAGAATTGCGCGATGGCGGTCATTGACGGGCAGCAAAACCAGGATGTTCACAAGCAGTCCTCTCCGCTCGACCTGCAAAAAGGGACAGGTTTTTTGGCAGGTTTTATCAGGCAAAACGTTCAAATAAAACGCCGGATGCAAGACGAGCGTGCCCGTCAGCATCCGGCGCATCCACGGCTACCAGCTCAGCAGCTCGTAACCGTCCTCGGTCACCACGAGCTGTACCTCGCACTGGGCCGAGTCGCTGCCGTCCTTGGTGCGCACGCACCAGCCGTCACCCTTGCTAATCTTGATGTCGGGCGCTCCGGCGTTGACCATGGGCTCAATGGTAAAGACCATGCCCGGAGCCATGATGGTGTCCACATCGGGTGCCTCGGTGGTAAAGCCCACAAACGGGTCCTCGTGGAACTCCTTACCGATGCCGTGTCCGCCGTACTCGCGCACCACGCTAAAGCCGGCGTCCTCGACCGTCTTTTGCACGGCCTCGGCCATAACGGACAGCGGCAGCCATGGCTTGACGGCCGCCAGACCCGCCTCCACGCTGGCGCGGGTGACGTCGACCAGGCGCTGGCGCTCGGCCGAGACCTCGCCGATGCAGAACATACGGCTCGAGTCGCTAAAGTAGCCGTCTAGGATCGTGGAGCAGTCCACGTTGATGATGTCGCCCTCGTGCAGCACGTCCGTGTCACAGGGGATGCCGTGGCAGACGACGTCGTTGATCGAGGTGCACACGCTCTTGGGGTAGCCCTCGTAGTTGAGGTCTGCCGGCGTGCCGCCGTGCTCGACGGTGTAGTCGTAGATCATCTGGTCGATCTGGTTGGTGGTCATGCCTGCGGCGATATGCTCGCCCACATAATCGAGCACGCCCACGTTGATGGCTGCCGAGCGCTTGATGCCCTCGATATCGGCGGGAGTCTTGTAGAGCGTGCGGGGCAGAACCTCCCAGCCCTCTTCCCACAAGCGCTCGAGGCGCTCGTCGAAGGCGCTGTGACATTTCTTATATTTTTTGCCGCTGCCGCACCAGCAGGCGTCGTTGCGGCCGGGCACGGGTCCATTGTCAAACATGGCTAACTTCCTTTCATTCGCAGCTAGTATAGCCCACCCACGCGTCCATAAAAGTTGCGGTGATATAGTTCCGATTTAAGCGGTTTAACAGCATAAATAGGAACTATATCACCGCAACTGATGGAGCGGGATGGCAGGCACTAGCTGCTGCGTGGTTTTGCTAGTAGCTCACCTGGCAGGGAATGCCGAGGGCGCGCACGCGCGCGGCAATGGCGTCGAGGGCCTCGGGTGCTGCTTTGGCAAGGCCTGCGACCGGTGTCTCGCGCGCCACCGTGTAGATGGTCGCCTCCTGCGGACGAATGCGCTCGAGCACCGCGAGCCAGGGGGCGACGTACTCCTCGCCGGTGTTGTCGATGGGCTTGCCCTGATACTCACCGGTCAAAAAGATCGTCTGGATAATAACGTGACCGTCAAAGCTTGCGAACGTCTCGATCTGGTGCTCGACGTCGTAGGGGCCAACGGGCTGGTCGAGCAGCTGGATAAATGCCGGGTCGACGGTATCGAGCTTAAGAATGTTGTCATCGACCATCATGAGCGCGTCGTGCACCTCGGGGCGGTCGGCGCGCGTGCCGTTGGAGAGCACGGCGATCTTGGAGTTTGGGGCAAGCTCGTCGCGCAGCGCGACGGCGCCGGCGATGGCCTGCGGAAACTCCGGTGCGGCGGTGGGCTCGCCGTTGCCTGCGAAGGTGATCACATCGGGGAGCTCGCCCTCGGCTGCCATCTCGCGCAGCTTTGCCTCGAGCGCGTCGAGTACCACGGCAGCTGTGTTGTACGGCTCATGGCAGGGGCGCTCGGCGTTGAGGCCGTTTTCGCAGTAAATACAGTCGAACGTGCAGATTTTGCCGCTGGCCGGCATCATGTTGACGCCGAGCGAGAGACCAAGGCGACGGCTGCGAACGGGCCCAAAGATGGGGCTGGCATTCAAAAACGTAGACATAGGCATATGCTCCTCAAGACAATTGTGCCTAAGCATAGCATCGGCTCCAAAGCAGGGTGCGGGCTCTTGCTTTACAAGTTTCGTTTTTTCACGTCGCTCATTATGCCGTGTCATGAAAAGCCTCGGGTCGGGTAAAGTTAATCTGTTAACAAGGCGTAAAGCAATGCAGGTCTATCCAGCCGTACTGACGCGCAACTGGATGGGCGTTGATGATGGGGACACAACATGGATTTTACGGTCGAGAATGCGGGCACCACGATTGCCTGTCGCGAATATGCCGGCCCGGATGTGTCGCCTGATACTCCTGCCTTGGTGTGCGTGCACGGCGCTTGTGTCGACGGCACATTTTTTGACGGTATCGCTTGTGAGCTCAGTCGCAACTACCGCGTAATTGCCTACGACCGCCGCGGCTGTGGCGGCAGCAGCGAAGCGGCAGACGGCAGCTATGATCTTGCCGCTCAGGCCGCCGACCTGCAGGCCGCGATCGAACACGTTGGCGCTCCGACAAATGTGCTTGCGCACAGCGCCGGTACGTTGGTGGCGCTGGAGCTTCTTCGCACCGAACCCCATCTCGTCGCCCGTGCGATTCTGCATGAGCCGGCTGTGTCGGCCGAAGGCGTCGGCATGGGCGCAGCTCCGATTTTGCTCGATATGATTGCGGCTGGAAAGGTTTCAAGGGCGCTTCGGCTTTTCTTGGGAGCTCTCGGCGACTTGGACCCCGAGGCTCCTGGGACGACCGAAGCGGAAGCCAAGCATGCCCTGCGCAATGGTCGTTGCTTTATGGCTAATGAATACGGAACAAATATGACATATGCTCCCGACTGGGAGCGCGTCCGCGCGTCAAAGGCGGTGTCGGCCGTGTTTTTGGGCGAGCTTTCGGTCGATACGCCCCGCGAGGCTGGCGCGCGAGCGGCTGCCGAATATCTCGATTGCCCCCTTGTGACGATCCCGGGCGCGCATAACGGTCTGCGCGATCGCCCCGTTACGGCGGCAAACGCCGTTCGCGATGTCTTGGAGCGTTAGCACGCTCGATGACCTGCGGGGAGAGGGGCTGTTAGCGTTTCGTCATTGTTAACGAATGCGCCCATAAGCGCGCGCCCGCGGCTCCATTATCGCCGCTTGCCAGGTCATAAAAATGTAACGATAATCGCGCGTTTGCCTTCAGCTGTTAGATGTTACCCTTGTACCAATTGATATGCACTGTTGCCGTGCGTAACGATAGAAAGGGCCCCATATGCTCAATAATCACGAGGTCAATCTAACCGACGAGGAGGCTGCCGCTGAGGTCGCCCGCGTCGCAAAGACCTACCCCGTGGTGCGTTTGCTGTCGGCCGATCAGATTAAGAGCGAGCCTAACTGCCTGCTCGCCGGCAATCGGTGCCCTTGTCTGCGTCAATCGAGTCTTGAGGCCTTGGCAGATTCCGATGAGGTGTCGGAGCAACTGCTCAACGATGGTGTTGAGTACCGCGCCCGCCTACGCCCTCTGAAGGTCGAGGGCGAGCCTCACGTCCTGCTGATGGTGCGTCCGATCGATGAGCAAGAGGCTGCAGAAGAGGACCTTGTCTACACCGACGTGCTGACGAGCGTGCGCAATCGCCGATATTACGAGGAAAAGCTCCGTAGCGCCCGCATGAATGCCGGCGTTGCGGTGATCGACCTTGATGATTTTAGGGTCTTCAACGATACGTGTGGCCGTCATGCCGGCGACCTTGCGCTCGGTGCTGTGGCGACAGCCATACGCAGCGGAATTCGTTCGACTGACGAGCTTGTGCGCTATGGCTGCGACAAGTTTGTGGTCGTCATGCCCAATATTCCCTCCGATGACTTCACCCGTCGCCTGCATCAGGTGTCCGATGCCGTTCATTCCACGATTGTTCCGGGCCATGAGTACGTGAGCTTGACGGCATGTGTTGGTGGCGTTCGCATTCATGGCGAGACGGTCGATGAGGGAGTTGGCCGCGCTGTCCAGTTATTGAGCCGCGCTAAGGCAAAAGCCGGTACGGTCGTGACCGATGCCGATTCCATCGAAGCCTTCCAAAGCGACAAGCCTTTGGTGCTTATTGTCGATGACTCCGAGATGAACCGAGCCATTCTCAAAGAGATGCTCAAGGACGAGTATTGCATCCTCGAGGCCGACAACGGTCGTACGGCGCTTGACATGGTCGACCGCTATGGCGATGAGTTGTCGCTCGTGCTGCTGGATATTGTCATGCCGGGCATAAGCGGCTTTGAGGTGCTGGCCGATCTGTCGCGCCGATCGGGTATCGACAATCTGCCTTTTATCATGATTTCGAGCGAAGATTCCGATGATATGGTTCTGCGCGCGTACGAGCTGGGCGCCTCGGACTATATCAACCGCCCGTTTGACTCCCGTGTCGTGCGCCGCCGTGTAAGCAACACCATCCGCCTATACGCCAAACAGCGCCGTCTGACGAGCCTGCTGTCCCAGCAGTACAACGAGCGCGTCAAGAACAGTCGCATGCTCATCGACATCATGGCCGGCGTCATGGAGCTTCGCAATGGCGAGAGCGGCAGGCACGTTACGAACATCGAGAAGCTGACCGAGCTGCTGCTTGGCTGTCTGGTCCAGCGTAGCGGCACGATCTCCCTCGACAATGAGGAACGCTCTACGATTGCCCTGGCTTCGGCGCTGCACGATATCGGCAAGATGTCGATTGACGATGCGATTCTCAACAAACCCGGGCGCCTTACGCCCGAGGAGTTCGAGATTATGAAAACACATACCACGATCGGCGCCGACATGCTGCGTGAGCTGGGCCGCCATCACGTCGGCAATGCGCTTATGGAATATGCGTACCAGATTGCGCGTTGGCATCACGAGCGCTGGGACGGCAAGGGCTATCCCGATGGCCTTAAGGGCGACGAGATTCCCATTGCCGCGCAGGTGGTCTCGGTGGCCGACGTGTATGATGCGCTGACGAGCGTGCGCGTGTACAAGGACGCTATCCCGCACAAGGAGGCGATCCAGATGATCCTGGACGGTAAGTGCGGCACCTTTAACCCGCTGTTGCTCGACTGTCTGCTCGAGGTGCAAGACCGTATTGCCGAGACGTTGGCACGCCCCGCCGACGTTGTCGCGTTTCCCACGATTTAGTTTGACCTAAGGAGTTTTAATCCATGATTTCCATGCGTGAGGCGTATGAGAAGATCGGCGCTAATTATGATGACGCGTGCGCTCGGCTGATGGGCGAGGAAATGCTTGCCCGCTTTGCCCTCAAGTTTTTGGATGACGAGAGCATGGACAAGCTGGAGGCCGCCATGGCGGCAGGAGACGCCGAAGGTGCGTTTATGGCAGCGCACACGCTCAGGGGCGTGAGCCAGAACCTGGGATTCGATAATCTGTACGAGCCGGCGGTCGTGGTGACCGAGGCGCTGCGCGGCGCCGATGCCGTTGACGACGCTCGCGAGGGAATGCATGCGCTGCAGCAGCAATATGCGGCTACGATGTCGGCTCTGCGCGAGGCGGGCGAGTAAGAGGTTGTGAGCCTTGGGCTGTGTGCCTGC
>DBGAPG010000057.1:0-5838 GCA_048438765.1 Collinsella sp. | reverse complement strand
GCCCTGGGCCTTGAGCTCGTCAATGGAATCCACGCGGGCATTGAGCTGCACCTTGGCGCCAAAGGCCAAGCAGAGCTCGGCATCGTGGGAGATATCGTCGCTGGCAATACGGAACTCGGGGATGACATGACGGACCACGCCGCCGAGAGAGTCGCGGGCCTCGAAGATGGTGACGGGCACGCCGGCACGCGTCAGGAAGAACGCCGTCGCCAGGCCGGCCGGGCCGCCGCCGATAACGGCAACGTTGCGCTCGCCGTCGCTTGCGATGGCCTGGGCGCGCAGCTTGGGCAGCACGGCGGTCATGGCCTCGCGGGCGGCCTTGAGCTTGCTGGCGCGGATCTGAGCACCCTCGGGCTCGTAGAACGCACGCTCGCAGGCACGGCCGCAGGGATGCGGGCAGATGGTGCCGGTGATGAACGGCAGGGCGTTGCGCTCGATGATGATGTTGAGCGCATCCTCGTAGCGGCCCTCGTCAACAGCCGCCAGATAGGCGGGAATATCCTGCTGGATGGGGCAGCTCGTACGGCACGGCGTGGTAAAGCAGTCGGAAAGCGGACTCTTGCCGGCGACCTTGCGGTCGGGCAGCGGGCGCAGCGGCTTCTTGTAGAGCGGGTTGGTGAGCGAGTCGGTCTGGATCGCGGTCACGGCGTCGAGAGAGACGCCCGCGAACGGCTTGCCATCCAGGTCGGCAAACTCGCCGGCCATCTGGCTAAAGCGCTCGTAGCCACCGGGTTTGAGCACGTCGGTCGCCAGAGTGACGGGCCAAATGCCAGCATCGTACAGGGCGCGGATGTTGTAGACCGTGGCGCCGCCGGAGTAGCTGATGCGCAGCTTGCCATCGAACTGCTCGGTAATGCGGCGGGCGGCCTCGATGGTCAGCGAGAACAGCGAACGGCCGGACATGTACATCTCGGTGGAGGGCAGCTCGTTCCTCGTCACGTCGACGGGGAACGTGTTGGTCAGCTTGACGCCAAACTCCAGGCCGCGCTCGGCGCACAGGGCAATCAGGCGCTCGAACATGGGCACGGCGTCGGCCCACTGCAGGTCCTCGCGGAAGTGCGTATCGTCGAAGACGATGTAGTCAAAGCCCAGCTCGTTCAGACGCTGGCGGGCAAACTCATAGCCCAGCAGCGTGGGGTTGCAC
The DNA here is from genome assembly GCA_048438765.1 of Collinsella sp. GTDB lineage: Bacteria > Actinomycetota > Coriobacteriia > Coriobacteriales > Coriobacteriaceae > Collinsella. Next base: position 4,694 of record DBGAPG010000057.1, on the reverse strand, counting down.
TTGATGTAGGTATTGAGGCCCTTCTCGGTGATCAAATAGGTCGCGATGCGCTCGATCTCCGCCGGCGGGCAGCCATGCAGCGTAGACTCGGTGATGGAGTTGGAGACGCGTGCCGGGATGGATTCGACAAACGCGGCGTCGACATGCTCAAACTTGTCCAGGTTGGCAAGCGCCCATGCGCGGCACTCATTCCAGACGTCAGAGCCGCTGGCGTCCTTCATGCCCTCGATGTAGGCGTCGACCTTGGGGCTCTTAATACCCTCCAGGTCATAGCCCACGGACATGTTAAAGACAAAACCGTCCGGGCTACCCAGGCCGTACTCGCGAGCGATCAGGTGGCAGGCAAACCATGCCTTCACGTACTCGGCAAAGGCCTGCGGAACCTCGAGCTCGGTCGACCACTCGCAGTTGTAGCACTCGTCCTGCGCCACAATGCAGGGCTTGTTCACATACTTGGAAAGCTCCTCGCCGTCCATAACCTGGACAGTTTTGAGCTCAAAGAAGCGGGAACCGGCCACGTAGGATGCCACGATGTTCTGGGCAAGCTGCGTATTGGGGCCGGCGGCCGGGCCAAACGGAGTCTCGATGCGCTCGTCAAAAATGGGAAGCGCGCCCTCCTGGTTGGTCGTGACCATCTTGCGCACGCCAAAGACGGCGCCCTGAGTCTTGTGCTCCTCGATGATCCAGTTCATCAGCTGCGAAAACGGGATCGGCCTCATGATGTCGCTCATAGTGAGCTCCTCTCTGTAACGCCCGGCGAGACCGCGCGGCGGGCGCAAATACGGTGTAGCGCTAGCACAGCGCCGGCGACCCCGCGGAGGCCGCCTATACGCGCGTCAGATGCGGCGAAACATCCGACGCGCGTGAATCTACTTGTGAATTAGTAGGTGCGATTGTTAAGCGCGCTCCAGAGCTTCTTGGACTCAGCCATGGTCCACGCGTTGATCTTGTCCTCATCGATACCGACAAACTCGCGATCCTTGTACAGGACGCGGCCGTTGATGATGGTGGTACGGCAGTTTTTGCCCATCATGCCAAAGAGCATGTGGCCGTCGATGTTCTCCTCGTTCAGCGGCGTAAAGGGCTTGTAGTCCATAACGATGACGTCGGCGGCGGCGCCGGGCTCAAGCACACCGAGCTTGCGATCGAAGTACTTGCTGGCCATCTTGGCGTTATTCTCGAACAGCATGGTCATGGCCTCGCACCAGCCCACGTTGGGCATGGCGGCGTTGTGGCGCTGAATGATCAAGAAGACCTTAAGGCTCTCGAGCATATCGTGGGTGTAGGCGTCGGTGCCCATGCACACGGGGATGCCGCGGCGGAAGAACTCGAGCACGGGGGCGCAGCCCACGGCGTTGCCCATATTGGATTCGGGGTTGTTGACGAGCCAGGTGCCGGACTCCTTGACGATGTCCATCTCGGCGGGCGTCACATGGATGCAGTGGCCCAGCATGGTGTCGGGACCCAGCAGGTTGTGCTGCAGCAGGCGCTCGACGGGGCTGATGCCACCGCGGTTGAGGCGGGAGTCCCACACGTCGTTCATGCCCTCGCACACATGGATGTGGAAGCCGGTCAGGCCGTTGTTGGCCTCGGCCATCTTATCCATGGTCTCGTCCGAAAGCGTAAAGGTAGCATGTCCGCCAAACATGGCGGCGATCATGTGGTTGTCGTTATCGCGACGCTCCTTGGCGGCCCACTGGGCAAATTCGGCGTTCTCGGCAATGGCCTGGTCGCATTTTTCCTGGCCGCGGCGATCCGAGACCTCGTAGCACAGGCACGAACGCATGCCCAGCTCCTGAGCTGCATCCTTAATGGTAAAGAGGCTTCCCGGGATCTCGCAGAAGCTCGCATGGTGATCGAAGATCGTGGTGACGCCATCGCGGATGGAGTCAAGAATCGTGGCATAGGCGCTGGCCTTGGTGCCGTCGAGCGTCAGGTTGTCGTCGATCTTCCACCACTGCTGCTCAAGATTCTCCAGGAAGTTGATGGGGTTGCAGCCCTTAATGGCAAGGCCGCGGGCCAGACCCGAGTAGATGTGGGTGTGGCAGTTGATGAGTCCGGGCATGATGAGGTTGCCCTGGGCGTCGACGTACTCGGCATCCGGGTACTTGGCCTTGAGCTCGCACTCGGGGCCCACTTCGACGATCGTATCTCCGTCAATGGCGACCGCACCGTTTGGAATGAACGGGGCCTGCGCGTTGCGGGTAAAGACGGAACCGTTAGCGACCAGAAGCATGGATGCTCCCTTCGACATCAGGGGCGGGGTTTGACACCTCTGACATGGCGGAGTGCGAAGCGCCGGCCTACACCGGAAACGGGCCCTCTCCCGTCAACGCTTCACCAAAGGGACAAACCCTTTGAAGTGCGGCTTGGCGCCGCATGACGTCGGCGGACGAGGCGATGCGTCCGCCGACGAATAGCACCGAATTGGTTACTTCTTGCTCTCGGGCAAGACCAGATCCACGGCAGCGTCCTTGGCAGCATCGATGTGCTGAGCCACGACCGGCGTCTGCGGAAGGATCAGGTTAAGGACAATGGCCATGATGGCGGTGGGGGTTACGGCATTGGAGCCGATGACGGTGGACACCCAGGCGGGCATACCCTCGCCGGCAAGGCAACCGCTGGCCATCCAGATACCCAGACCAAAGACGACGGAGGTACCGACGATGGTGGTAGTGCGCTGCGTGAGGCCCTCGCGGGTGAACATGCGCACGCCGTTCATGGTGATGGTGCCAAAGACGCCGACGGTCGCGCCGCCGATGACGGGCTGCGGGATAGCGGAAAGGACGGCAGAGAGCTGCGGGAACAGACCGGCGATGGCAAAGACGGCCGCAATGATCACAAAGACCCACTTGTTGACGACCTTGTTGGAGCAGATGATGCCCACGTTCTGGCCAAGGGCGCTGGTGGGAAGACCGCCCAGCAGACCGCCGACCATAGAGGTGAGGCCCTGGGACACGATAGCGCCGGAGAGCTCGCGCTCGGTGGGCATACGGTCGATGGAGCCCAGGCAGGCGGCGGAGACGTCACCGATAACCTGGATGGCAACCATGGGGAACACGACGGCGAGGGTAATGCAGACCTCGGGATCAAACTCGAGCGCGTAGGGCATGAGCTTGGGAAGAGCGAAGACCTGAGCGGTGGCGACGCTGGAGAAGTCGATCATGCCAAAGGGGATGGAGACGATCATGCCAACGATCATGCCAAAGAACACGGATCCCAGCTTGAGCGTGCCCTTGCCAAAGTTGGCGAGCGCAAAGACCACGGCGAAGGTGATAAGAGCGACGCACCAGGCCTGCGGGGTGCCCCACAGCGGCGTACCCATACCGCCGGCCATATACTTGACGGCCGTGGGATACAGCGAAACGCCGATGGAGAAGATGACCGTACCGGTCACGACGGGCGGGAACAGCCACTTGATCTTGCTGTAGGCCAGACCAAAGAGGACCGCGACGGCGCCGCCGACGATCTCGCCACCCAGCAGCGCACCAAAGCTAAAGCCCGAGGCACCCATGGCCTGCAGGGCCGGCAGGAACGCGAACGAAACGCCCATGACGATGGGCAGGCCGCCGCCGATGCGACGGAAGGGAGCGAAGGCCTGAAGGGCCGTGTCGATCGCCGAAAGAATGAGCGCGACCTGGATGATGTCGGTACTCTGCTGGCTATTAAAGCCGTAGACGCCGGCCATGATGACCGCCGGGGTAATGATACCGGCAAACGATGCCAGTACGTGCTGAAGGGCACACGGGATCATTTCCTTAACGGGAGGCATGCCTTCGCGAGTGAACAGGGCTTCAGTGCCGTTCGTAACCGTCTCCTGGGTCATTTGACCACCAATCCTCGAAATAGTTGTTTTCGCATCTAACGCTCTATTGTGACGCAGTGCGGGGTTGAGGTTGTGCCTTCGTTGCATATCGTATTAAAGATGATTCTCATTCTCAATAATAATTTTTTGTTATCAGACTATTCCTCAGCTGAGATAACGCATTTCCGCAGGTCAGGAAAGTGTCTGGTCAAAATAACATCTTACTTTTCTTTTGGTCAACCGTTTACCGCCAAATTCCTACCGTTCGTCTGTATTACGCAATGTACCTGCGAATATGCGAGATGAGGAATGGCGTGTTACCATGAGAAAAAATTGTTATGAACATTTCCGATTTCACCCCAAGGAGTTGCCCGTGAACGAGACCGTACGTCGCTTTTTGCCGATGGTCGATTTCCTGGAGCAGATACTCGGTAAGAACAGCGAAATCGTGCTGCACGATTTCTCGGATCCCGACCACGCCATCGTCGATATTCGCAACGGCATCGTGAGCGGCCGCAAGGTCGGCGGTCCCGCCACCGATCTGGCGCTCAAGATCATGCACGACGCCAAGTATCGCGATCTGCCGTTTATTACGGGCTATGAAGGGCGCGGCGCCGGTGGCAAGACGCTGGAGTCGGCGACGTACTTTATCCGCGAGGGTGACGAGATCGTCGGTATGCTCTGCGTCAACACCGACCTCTCGACCGTACGCTCCATCAACGCCATGGCGCAGCAGCTCATGACGTGCTTCGACGCAGCGCCGACGCGCACGGAGCCCGCGTCTATCGAGGTCGAAAGCCTTTCGGAGTCCACGCAGGAGCTCATCGACCGCAGTATTGCCGAGCTGCTGAGCGCGCGCGGGCTGGATGTAGCATCGCTTGGTCAAAGC
>DBGAPG010000056.1:0-5773 GCA_048438765.1 Collinsella sp. | reverse complement strand
GCTTTGACCAATGCCGCAAAGCACAATACGGACGATAAACGTCGTGCAAGAGAAATGAATCCGGACAACGTTGCCGCCTATCAAGTATGGACAGACTTGCCTGATCTTGTAGATGACGTATTTGGATCGGGTAACTAGTGTGATTCATCCCGCGTTAGGGGCAGGCTTTTAACTCAAAAAAATGTAAACGAGGTAGCAACGCTTTTGAGCTATGTTCAGCTAGATGACGGCACTCAGTTTGCTTACTCAGAGACAAGAGATGACGGGACCGTTCGCGTAGCCGTCGAGCGTCCGGTTGACCTTGGCTCTGACCATGCGGAATGCTTCTTGCCTGCGGTTAATTGGTTCAATGTCGAAGGTTTTTCTACTGAAGATCTGGATTTTTTGACCGAGTTCGTCAGATTAAACGCTCCGTTTATCTTCGAGCTTGCAGAACGGCAAAAAGCCGGACCGGCGGTATCCGCGCTGGCCCCCTGACGCTCTACTGTTGAACGGAAAATATCCCATGATTTCGCCTTCCGACATATCCACCGTCGCCTCCCGCGTGCTGGCTCAATACGACGTCAGCGAAGCCTATTTATTTGGCTCGTTTGCCCGAGGCGAGCAAACGCCCGATAGCGATATTGACTTGCGCCTAGTCTGCGGCAACACCATGACGTTCGGCACGCTTTACGAACTCTCCCATGAGCTCGAGAGGGAACTTGGGCGAAAGGTTGATATCGTCACCAACCCACCAGAGCACATGCGCCCGGCATTCCGCAAAAGCATCGAGCAAGATGAGGTGCGTGTCTATGAAGCTCCGTAAGCAGGACGAGGCGTTAGTGTGCTCCGGCGTGATCAGCAAGTCTGAATTTTGTCGCATACTTCCGGACTCGGCGAGCCTTAGAAGCCAGTATTGAACTCAAACTCGGTTCCAGACACCCTCTTGCTATTTGAATACAGGTATCGCTCTAGCGATAGTATGTTATACTATCGCTAGAGCGATACCTGTTAGGAGACTCGCGTGGAACTGTGGCATGGTGCTCAGAAAATCATTGAGACTCCCCAGCTTGGCCTGGGGAAAATCCATAACGACTATGGACAGGGATTCTATTGCACAGAGAGCCTCGACCTTGCAAGGGAATGGGCATGCTCGCGCGATGCCGATGGCTTTGCGAATCGCTATGAACTCGATATAGCCGATCTCAAAGTTCTCGACTTGCTATCGCCGCAATATTGCGTCCTGCATTGGATAGCGTTGCTCGTTGAGCATCGTTCTTTTCGCAAAGATACCGCCATTGCCGCGGGGGCGTGCGAATATCTCCATGATCACTTTCTACCTCAGACGAGCACTTGCGACGTAATAAGGGGGTGGCGTGCGGACGACTCGTTCTTTAGCTATGCCAGAGCTTTTGTAAACAATACGATCACCGTCGATCAGCTTGGACGATCTATGAGGCTCGGTAACCTGGGGGAGCAGATTGTGCTCAAAAGCGAGCGTGCGTTTAAGAGCATTCGTTTTGCTGGATTTGAACGTGCGCAGCAAGCTCTGTATGGTCCATTGGCCAAGGAACGAGATGAAGCGGCAAGGGCGCAGTATCGGGAGCTCCTTGCCGAAAACCCGTTTGAGGGAATACGTATCGTCGATATCATTCGAGAGGGGATGACGGGCGATGACCCACGCCTACAGTGAGATGTATCTCGAGGATGCAATGAGAACGCTGGGCGAGGCGGTCGATTTTGCTCTCTGTGACCAAGGGCTGACTCCAGCCGAGTTGACGGCGATCATGTCGAACGCCCTTGAGATGAAACAGTTTGAGCGCGGTATGCCTCGCGTCGTCTGCGGCATGGCGGGCGACGAGCTCGCGCGCGATATTATCGCCCATGCGGGACTGACCCCCGTCAGATGTAGGGAGACCTATCCGTTCGACCGTTCGCCTCAATATTGGGCGGGGTGGGTTATGGCCTATACGCAATGGATGAGCAGCTTGGGCTTTAATAAGCTACTCGAAGTCGCTCCGCTCGATTGGATCATCGGCTCGTATCATCCGCTCCACGAGGCCTCCGAAGATAAATTCGCCCAGATTGTCATCGAAAAATGGAACAACGCCCAGGCAGACAAAAAGGGCCTCAAGGCGACACGAAAGGCTGCCGGACTAACGCAAAAACAGCTCGCCGCCCAATCGGGGGTTAAGCTTCGCGCCATACAACTCTACGAGCAGAACCAGCTCGACCTACGCCGCGCCTCGGTTTCCTCGGCATTGGCGCTTGCAGACACCCTAAACTGCACCATCGAAGACCTCGTCTGGCAACCGATTGCTCTGGAGTACGACTCGCAGGCTATTTCGTCTGTAAAGCTATAGAGGAGTCAGACATGCCTTGGAGCTATGTTCAACAAGATGACGGCGCTGATTGCGTTGCTCAAGAAGATCATTCAACTGCGCACGTGGCAAATTCAGCATCACCGATTTTGCTCGGCGGCACCACGTCAATCGACGAAGCTATTCGGCTGACCATTTCGAACATGCCCAACGCGCTCAGGCTCTTGGAGAACTCATGATGGCGGACACGAAGCGGGGAGCGCATCCGTTCGCGCCGCTCGTGCTCGATGATGCCGGTTCGCTCGAAGATATGGCCGCGGCCGTGATGCGCCTGCACAGCACGCTGATGACGGTCGGGCGCTGCTATACAACCGACGCCACGGGCGACCGGGCCGCGCTTGAGCTTGGACGCGTCGAGTCCGTGCTTGCGGGTGCATTCTGTACGATATTCGGTCAATCGCCGGCCGATCGCTTCGCAGACATCTTTGACCAGGTCACCTACGTGGCCGAGCACATGGTCAAGGACCACATCTTTGAAGACGGCAACAAACGAACCAGCCTTGTCTTTGCGTTGTCCGTCTTAAGGTTCGCAGGCACTCCGGTCGTGCTGTCTGACAGCCCCGAACCAAAAGACAACCAGTACTACGCCTGGATCCAGGACCTCGTTTCCAGTCGCCGCACGAACAGCGAGCTAGCCGAAGAGCTGCGCTGCGGATTCGTTGCGGGCACGGGCGATCTGTCGCTCGTATAGAATCTAAGCATCCGCACGCCGGTTAATGAATTGATTGGACACCACATGGAGATCCCCAGCACCCTGTGCAGTAATGTGTACGACTTCGCGTTTTGCCCCGAGCCCTGCTACGACCGCCTTGTCGACCTCGCCGATCCCGAGGACTGGGGTCCCGGGAACCGCATCCTCAGAAACTACTTGTCGTTTTCGTTTAGCCGCGCGGTGTTCCTGACCGAGCGCGACGTGGACCAGACCGCTCCGTCCAACTTGCCGCTGGTGTTCGACGACGACCGCTGCCTATTCAACACCGGCCTGTACACGCGCCGTTACGAGACCATCTATGGCCTGTTTGAGCCCAACACCAAGCCCGACGCGCGCCAGCGCTGGTTTTTGAAGGGCTTCTTTAAGGAGAGCGACCCCATGCTGGTCTCGTTTGAGTACCTGCCGTGCCGTGTGCGCTTTGCCGAGGACCCCTCCGAGCTGGTCTTTGACTACCGCCTGCCCATCCGCTCCAACATCGACCACATTCTGGGCGATGAGGAGAACCTCACGCGTATTCCCGCCAGCCTGATGGGGGAGGGCAACTCGCTGCTGCTGCGCCGCGCCTTTGAGGGCGCCGTCGTCGAGGCCGCCCGCCGCGCCGCCGCCAACTACACGCTCGCCGTGCCGCAGTTCTACGGCGGCCGGATCCAGCTGCTGCTGCCGCTGTGCCTAACCGGCGACAAGCCCGAACTGGCACTGACCATCCAGCGCGAGGACGGCTTCTACGCCGCACGCACCTGCCTCACGCTCGACATGGCCTACAACAATGCTCGACTTATCTGCCGTCCCGAGACATCGTGGATAAAGCGGTAAATGGTGGTTTAACTGCTGTTTTATTTGCTGACTGGGTTGAAACGGTGCGACTTGCTCCCACGAATTTAAAATCGAGGGCAAAAAGTTCTTGGTAAACCACGCGCGGCTATGATAGTATCTCTTTTGCCGAAAGGCGACGGGCGATTGGCTCAGGGGTAGAGCATATCCTTCACACGGATGGGGTCACAAGTTCGAATCTTGTATCGCCCACCATCTAAAGAGCAGGTCAGAGGTGTTAATCCTCTGGCCTTTTTCTTTTTGACACCAAGGGTGACACCAAGGAAAATCGTAGTCGTCTAAGGCGTCGTTTTTTATCAAACCTTTTTGCTGACGTCATTGCTCGTTTTATATAAAACGCATGCGTAATTTCATTGAATTCCCCATGTGATCCGAGCGCAAATGTGGAGACAGAGACCACACGCTCAGAGCGCCTTCCAGCGGATTTCTATCACACGACGGTTTTTCGGCACAACTCGTCAAGCATTTGGTCAGCATTTGGTCAGCTTCCGGTACTTACCCGCATGATGCCCCAGTAGATAATCGGCGATGTCCACAATCCGCACGGTCTATGGCCGATACCACGGGAGACGCAAATGGACGAAATCGTCTGCGCAAACACCGCTTTCCGCTACTGGCGCTGCCCACCGCAGGTGCGCGACCTCTACCCGCGCGTTCCCAATTCCGATGACGGCTGGCGAGCTCTATCTCAATCGCCCTTTGTAGTCGACATCCTCAAGACCCCGATTATTACCACAACAGTGCCCGGTGGCGTTAACTACCATTCGGGATTACGGACAACAATCCATTGTGATGATGCTTCGGAGGTAGATAGCACGCTGGAAACCGCGATGAGCTTTAGGGTTACCAATCCACTTGCGACGCTATTTACCATGGCGCGCTTTGTATCTCCAACCGATCTTGTCCTTGCCATGCACGAACTCTGCGGATGGTTCTCAGTCTTTGAGCCCACGGTAACAGTAGAAGCGGAACTAGACAAAGCCAATGAGGCTGCCGAGAATGCAACCGCCGAATCCCTCTTTGACCTCGATGAAAGCCAAGACGAACCACAATGGAAACGCGTTTATGCGCGCATAAAAGTCAAAGAACAGGTAAACACGAAGGAGCCCAACGGGCAAAAGAAAACGAAGGAGCTCACAAGGCTAAAGGGCACTTCGCTCTGGATGAGGAAGCCGCTCATCGAATTACACGAGCTTCATGAGTACGCCAGTAAGATGAAAAGACGAAAGTGGGGTACAAAGTTTTACAACGCCGCGCAGCTGGTGACAGGTATAGCAGCTTCTCCGCTTGAAGTTGCAGGAGTTTTATTACTATCGCTTCCTCGCTCTCGCGGCGGTGCCGGCTTTCGAAACGTTTATGTTAACGACCTTACGCCGCTTACCGCATCGGCGCAGATCATTGCAGGGCAAAATGTCTGCTACGGGGATATCGTGATCGTGAATCCAACCATAATGAAGGCGGGCATCGTGGAGATTCAGGGAGAGGTCATCCACGGATCAGGCGCCGTGCTCGACCACGATGCCAAACGCATGACGGCGCTGCAAAGTATGGGGTATGACGTCTTCCTGGTTACGCACGACATGCTTAACGATGCCGAGCAGCTTGATGCGATCGTGAGAAGTCTTTGCTCGCGCTTGGAATTACGCTATAGATGCAAAACTAAGGCGCAAAAGACGACGGAAATGGAGTACGTGCCAACGTACTGTGCAACTGGCTGGAAATCGGTCGTTAGACGGGTGCCCTGCTCATTTCCGGGCGCCCTCGGTCGGCTGCCTGCGATGCCGCCGCCACGAAACCGGCCCATCTACTACGTTTAACCCCGACCCCTCGACCATACCCCGTATTTCGCGAAAACCGCAGGCCGTCTACC
>DBGAPG010000055.1:0-3847 GCA_048438765.1 Collinsella sp. | reverse complement strand
GTGGTGGTTTTTGTTTAAGCGCCGGCGATGATGAGGACTGGACGTGCGCTGTCGGTGGCCTCGGCGATTGAGGTGGCGACGGCATGGTCGGGGTCACGGTCCATCACGATGGCGTCGACATCGGTCAGCTCGGCAAAGCGGTACATGCCGCGTCCGTTAACCTTGCTGGCGTCCATGAGGGCGACGCTTTGATGGGCCGCGGCGATCATAGCCGTTTTAGTCTCGGCCATCTGGGGAAAGTCGGTCGTAAAGCCGCAGCTGGAGACAAAGGCGCCGGGGCACATGACGGCCAGATCGGCATGGACCATTTGGAGCGCCTGCATAGTGAGCGGTCCGTACAAATAACGATGGCCTTTGCGCAACGCCCCGCCCAGCATGACGACATCGACCGAGGGCATGCTCTCGTCGATGTAATCGGCAATGGTAATGTCGGCCGTGATGACGGTGATGCCGTTGCGCTGGTCGAGGAGCCGAACGAACTCGAGCGCCGTGGTGCCCGAGTCGACGAGCAGCGTGTCGCCGTCATTGACGAGCTCGATGGCGCTTTGCGCGATGGCCTGCTTGGCGGCGACGTTGACGTTGATGCGGCGATCCTGCGTGGAGACGGTCAGGCGTTTGTGGAGCGATACGGCACCGCCATGCGTGCGACGCAGCTTGCCTGCTTCGGCGAGCGCGTCAAGGTCGGCGCGGGCGGTGACGGAGGACACGCCAAAGGTCTGGGCGATTTCTGCTACCTGCACCGAGGCATTATGATCGAGCATTTCCAAAATGGCGGTACGGCGTTCGTCGGCAAAGGCACGGTTGGTGGCTTGGGCCATGCTTGCTCCATTCTCGGCTAAATTTGCAGGAATTGTGTTGACTCTATTTTCGTTCATTTTCTTTTTGAGTAAGAAAACACCTTTCGATTACTTATCTTTTCTATAAAAGAAAGACGCTGAACGCCCAAAATTCAATATCGAACATGTCCACTCGGCTCAAATTCCTTCCGTTTACTTTTCAAAAACGACTGTATTGACCTGCATGGGCTCAATATCTCGCGCGTGTAAAGCCGCTGAATTTCATACAATGAGCGCAGCAAAACGCAAGGTAAACGCCTTGTGAACAACTACGCCCGATGTCCAGATGCGGGCGAGGGAGAGGAGCAAACGCTCATGGCACTTGTTACCACCGAAAAGATGCTCAAGGACGCTCAGGCCGGCCACTACGCTGTTGGCGCTTTCAACGTCGAGAACCTCGAGTTTGTTATGGCCGTTCTGGCCGCTGCCGAGGAGACCAAGTCCCCCGTCATCATGCAGACCACCCCGGGCACCATCAAGACCGCTGGTCTGGACTACTTCTATGGCATGGTCAAGGCTGCCGCCGAGCGCGCTTCCGTGCCCGTCGCTCTGCACCTCGATCACGGCGATGGCTATGACCGCTGCATGCAGGCTTTCCGCACTGGCTACACCTCTGTCATGATCGACGGTTCGCACGAGTCCTTCGAGGACAATATCGCCCTGACCAAGTCCGTCGCCGATGCTGGCCGCGCCATGGGCGTGCCCGTCGAGGCTGAGCTCGGTAAGGTTGGCGGCAAGGAGGACGACGGTCCCGCGGTTGAGGGCGAGAGCCCCTACACCGATCCGGCCGAGGCCAAGGAGTTCGTCGAGCGTACCGGCTGCACCTCCCTCGCTATTGGCGTTGGCACCAGCCACGGTGTGTACACGAGCGATCCGCACATCGAGCAGTCCGTGGTCAAGGCCATCCGCGACGCCGTCGACGTGCCGCTGGTTCTGCACGGCACCTCCGGTGTGCCCGATGAGCAGGTTGCCGAGGCTGTGAAGAACGGCATCTGCAAGGTTAACTACGCCACCGAGCTGCGTCAGGCCTACACCAAGGGCTTCATGGCCTACATGGCCGAGAACCCCGCCTGCTTCGATCCCAAGAAGCCGGCCAAGGAGGGCATGCGTGAGATCACCGAGCTGGTTAAGATTCGCATGACCAACCTCAACTCTGTGGGCAAAGCAGAGTAACAGCAAGGGTACTCCAACTCGCTACATATCCCGGGGAGGGACGAGGGCTTAGTTCCCCAATCGTCCTCGGGCATGCAAAAAGCCTCGCTGCGCACTTCGTGCGGCGAGGCTTTTTGCCCCCTGCGGAAAGATTGGGGAACTAAGCCCTCGTCCCTCCCAGGTTGACCTACTCGAGGTCGTCGCCCTTGTGGCGTTAGAGCGGAAAAAATCGGAGCGTTAGGGCTTCTTTGCTGATGGGGGATTAGTATGCCCGGGCTTGGTTGGGGAATGCCTGGTCTAGGGATGCTTGGAGCTTTTCGAACGATGCTCGTAAGTTGTGGCTCTGGTCGGTTGAGCGTTTGGCTTTTGTGGTTGGGGAGTCGAGGAGGCCGTTTCTCTGTGTCGGGGGGAAGGAGAAAAGGTCTGCATGTGTTAGGGATGACTGCTGTGCTGCGTCATTGGAAGAATGCATGCTTATGCGGCCTCCTCGATGTCCACCAAAAGGTTGCGCACGGGGTGTGCTGCTAGGTCCCGTGCGTTGGCAGTATTATGCCGCGGCTGCTGCAAAGAAGTGCTAAAGAAAGGCTTAATGAGGTTTGACGTTGCGATGAAACCGCAGGTAAAAGCTATCGAGTAACACTCTTGAAAGGTTTTGAGCTTAAGGGCTTTCTAAGGTTTGTGGCGCGGATGTGGCTTGCCTGTGTGGGGCGTGTGGACGGCTCGTTCCTAGCGCTGCGGTGCGGCGGCGCGTACTTGTTCGATGACCTTTTCCATCGTGGCGTCGATGTGGTCTTTTTTGAGCTCGCATTCCCAGATGGTTATGGGCGTCCAGCCCATTTGAGTGAGTGCTGCCACGGCAGCGTGGTCGCGCTCGACGTTGCGACGGAACTTTGCCTCCCAAAACTCAACGTTGCGCTTGGGCTGGCTAGGGTTGCACTTGGGGCAGCGGTGCCAAAAGCAGCCGTTGACGAAGATGGCGATCTTGCGTCCGGGGAAGGCGATGTCGGGTTTGCCGGGAACCTTCCATTCCAAGCGATAGCCCGTAAGGCCCGCGGCGCGCAGGCGCTGTCGTACGAGCAGCTCGGGCTTGGTGTTCGCGCGTTTGTTGCCCTTCATGGACTTTTTTATGGCGGCGCGACGGCGCACCAGTTCGCGCTCGTCGGCGGAAAGGTCCGAGGTATCGATGCCGTCGAGCAGACCTGGTTTGGGGTGCTTTTTGCTACGGCGCTTAGGTGCGCGCTTGGGCTTGGTGGCGGGCTCGTCGGTCGCGGTGGCCTCGGCGTCGTTGGCAGCGCCGTTGGCCTCAAGCCGGTCTTCCTTCAACTCAATCAGGGCATCAATGAGTCCCTTGTCGGCGGGCATCCATTCCACCGTGGCAAGCGAGGTGCGCGGAATCCAGCGGATATCGAGCTGGCGGTCGTGCTTCTGGGGCTCATCGGATTCATCGGCGAGTGAGCAGTAGTAGCACTCCATGGAGAGATGGAAATCGGGGTAGTCGTACTCAACGGTATAGAAATCACGCAGGTTGGTGACTTTTACCTGCAACTCTTCCATAAGCTCGCGGCGTACGGCGTCCTCGGGCGACTCGCCGCGCATGAGCTTGCCGCCCGGGAACTCCCAAAGTCCTCGCATGTCGCCGTAGCCGCGCTGCACGGCAAGCAGCTCGTCAGATCCATCCTTGCGAATGATCCCAGCGGCAACATGAACAGTCTTCAACAGGAGTCCTCCCTTAACATCAACACATAACAGGGTGGCTACCCGTACCTTACACAACGGTAAGGCAAGCGTAAGCCATATCGATGGTAGCCGACTCGTCTTCTTGCGACTATAGATGCCGTAGACTAATCGCAAGAAAGGAC
>DBGAPG010000054.1:0-41946 GCA_048438765.1 Collinsella sp. | reverse complement strand
TCCATAAAGTGCGTGATGCATGAGACCGAGAACAGGTACATGAGCATCGCCAGGCTAAAGACAAAGACCAGCGCGAGCGGCATGGCGGCGCCCACGGCAAACAGCCCGAGCAGTGCCGCCGCCTGCAGCACAAACGTAACCAGCAGCGCCTTCATGCCAAAACGCGCATCGATCCATCCGCCCAGGATGTTCGAGATCAGGCAGAACACGCCATAGGCCATAAGTGTGGTGCTCGCCTGAACGGTATCCATGCCCAGCACCTGCTCCAGATAAGGCGTCACGTAGCCGTAGAATACGTAGACCGAGCCCACGCCAAACAAGAAGATGAGCATGCCGGTGATGATACTCGGCTCGCGTAGTAGCCCCGCCTGCTCGCGGAAGGTGGCGGGCTCATCGGTCTGCCCGGCGCGAGGCATAAACGCCACGAGCGCGCTACAGATCAAAACGGCAAAGGTCAGCGTGCCGTACATGGCCACGTGCCAATCGAGTGTGTCGGCCACAAACTTGCCAATCGAGGTCACAAAGACCATCGCCACGGAAAACGCGCCGTACACGACCGAGATGGCAAGTGAGGTTTGCTGCGGGGATAGCAGCTCAGGGATGTACGTCACGCCCACGGCGAGCAGCGCACCCGAGACAGAGCCCAGGACAATGCGTGAGATAAACAGCACCTGGAAGTTGGGGGCCAACGCCATGACCAGGTTGCCGAGCACAAAGACGACGCTATAGCACACGAGCAGCTGGTAGCGGCGGAATCGCCCCGTGCTGAGCGCGAGCACCGGCGTCGCGATAGCGTAGACGAGCGCAAACACGCTGATGAGCTGGCCCGCAGTGGCAAGTGATATGCCGAGTTCCGTTGCCAAGTCGCTTTCGATGCCGATGACCACGAACTCGGAGCAGCCGAGCGAGAATCCCAACAGCACGAGCAGCGCCAGGCAGAGCTTGGTGCGCGCGGGGGAGAGCGCGGCGGCGGTTGGCTTACTTTTAGGCGTGGTTGCGGCGGTCAAGGTTGTCACTCCAATGTCGCATGAATAAGCGGGATTCAATCCCTGCAACTCTAACAGAATGTGACAAAGGGACAGTCTCTTTGTCACATGGAGAGCTTGCCTGTATAGTCGCAATACAGGCGAAGATGGTCTCAGGTACATCGCGGGCGACAGGAGATCCCATGGGTATGCACACGACAAAGGTTGCAGTGGGCGAGGGCAAGTTTGCGCTCGAGGCCCAGCTGACGGTGACGCCGCGAGGCATGGCGGTGTACGCCTGCTCGCCGGAGTTTGCGCACCTGGGCGCCACGGCGCAGGCCATTCCGCGCCCCGAGCCCGGCCGTACGGCGACGGTGAGCATCCTGGCCGTTCCGTGCCATCGAGACGAGATCCCGGCGCACGATATCGCGGCGGCGCTGGCCACGCGCTTTGACGTGCCGGTAGTTGCAAGCACGGGCTTTCATGTTGAACAGGCGAGCGGGGACGACCTGCAGCGCGTGCTCGATACCACCAAGGAGCTCATCGCCGCGCTTGGGGAAGCCGCCGCGCGCATCCTGCGCGCCGGTTGGGATGAGGGCGGCGCGGGCGCCGAGGTCGTGGCGGTCGATGCCGCGACCGGCGAGGCGCTTGGCCCCGTCGACCGCATCGATGCCCATGCCGGCGAGGGCATCCTGCATCAGGCATTTCTGACGCTTTTGGTCGAGGGCCGGGGCGAAGACGCGCGCCTGCTGCTCTGTCGCCGCAGTCCGCTCAAGCGACTGTGGGGCGGAGTGCTGGCCGATAGCTGTGCCGGCCATCCGCTCCCCGGGGAAGACGTCGCGGCCGCCACGGTGCGCCGCATCAACGAAGAGCTCGGCATTACACGCGAGCCCGATCAGCTCGAGCACCTCGGACACGTGGTGTACCGTGAGGACCACGGCGACGGCCGCTGCGAGTGCGAATGGTGCGAGGTCTACCTTGCCCATGTTGAGCCGGGCGAGCTGCATATCAACCAAGAGGAGATCTCGGAGTTGCGCCGCGTGGCCCCGTCCGAGCTCGACGGCTACCTGCAGGGTCACCCCGAGCAGCTGGCCCCCTGGCTCCGCGAGGCTCTCAGCGACCCATCCATCCGTACGGCCCTCGCTATGTGACAAAGGGACAGTCCCTTTGTCACATCCAAACCGTCACAACATTCGGCGAAAATCTCGAAAACGAGGAAAAGCGTCGAATGTTGTGACGGTTTTTGTCTAGGGAATCGCTTCTCATCCAAAAAAATCCGCTTGACTGTATTGCCGCAACACAGCGCAACGTAAGGGGTGTCCGATAACGGGCGCCCCTTTTTAAGCGGCAACGTGGCTGCGAATCCGGAGCGCCCCCAACAAGAAAGGTGGGGAGATGGAAGCGGAAAAGAAGGCGTTTAAGATCACCAAGCGCGAAATTGGCTTTGTGCTGGGTATCGTTGTCTTTTTGCTGGTGAAGTTTCTTCCTTTGGCGGAGCTGAGCTCGACGGTCGAGCTCACGGTCGGCGGTCAGACCTGTCTGGCACTGACGCTCGCCACGGTGGTGTTCTGGGCATGCGGCGTGGCACAGCCGGGCTTTGTGGGCCTGCTCTACTGCGCACTGCTCGTCCTGTTCAAGGTGTGCGTGGACGACACGGGCGCCGCGAGCGTCTCGGCGACGGTCGCCTCCACGTTTAGCTCGTGGACCAAGGCCACCATGTGGCTCGTCATCGGCGCCTACCTCATCGCCAGCGCGGTCAAGGAGTCGGGCCTGGGCGAGCGCATCGCCTACGCGTTCATGCTCAAGTTCGTGCGCGACGCCAAGTCGCTCATCATCTCGATCTTCGCGCTCACCTTTGTGCTGTCGCTGCTGATCCCGCATCCGTTCCCCCGCGCCTTCCTCATCCTCGCCGTCGTCTCGGTCATCGCCGAGTCCGCCGGCTACGGTGACGACGACAAGGGCAAGCTCGGCTTCCTCGTGTTTGCCGCTGCCGCCCCGGGTTCCATGTTCTTCCTGACGGGCGACTCCACGCTTAACCCGCTCGTTGCGCAGTACAGTGCCGAGGCCGGCGGCATGAGCCCGTCCTTCGTCGACTGGTTCCTGTACATGAGCGTGCCTATGCTGGTTGCGCTGCTGTGCACCCTGTTCCTGGGCCTTTTCCTCTTTAAGCCCAGCAAGGAGCTCGTCTACGATCGCGAGCAGATCGTGGCCAAGCAGGCCGCGCTCGGCAAGCTCTCCGTCAAGGAGATCCGCACCATCGTGTGGCTTGTCATCGCCATCGCGCTGTGGCTCACCGTCTCGGGCGACTATATCGGCTGGGTCACCCTGGCCATTGGCGTTGCTCTCGCCATGCCCATCATCGGCGAAGTCCTCACTCCCGCCAGCTGGAACGCTGTCGACATCAAGTCCCTCATGTTCCTGACGGCCGCCATGGCCGTGGGCTCCGTGGGCGGTGCCACCGGCATGAACGCCTGGATCGCCGACGTCGTGCTCCCCAGCTCCGTGCCTGAGAACATCTTCCTGTTCGCCCTGCTCGTCGCCGCGCTTTCCATGATCATCCACATGTTCATGGGCTCGGTCATGGCCGTGCTCGGCGTGTGCGTGCCGGCATTTATCAGCTTTGCCGCCGGCTCCAGCGTGAGCCCACTCGCCGTGGCGCTCATCGTCTTCACGTCCATCAACATCCACTACATCCTGCCGTTCCATAACCTGCCGATCCTTATCGGCGAAGGCAAGGACGCCGGCGGCTACACCTCCAAAGAGGCTATGCGCATGGGCATCCCCCTCACCGCGGTCGTCTTTGTCGTCGTGCTGGTCGAGGCCGCCTGGTTCCACCTCTTTGGCCTGATGTAAGCGGTCGAGCGCCCCGGCTGTAAGCAGCCAAGCGCTTGAACTTCGAGTGGTCGAGCGCTCCATTTGTGAGCGCCGCGGCCCCATTACGTTACCCCGTCCGGCGGCACCCCGTCGCCGGACACTCTCCCGAAAGGAGTACGCCATGTCCACTACCGATGCTTCCCAGATCCACGACCTGCGTTCCGCGCTCGACTTTTTGCGTGAGATGCCGGGCCAGCTGCTCGAGACCGACACCCAGGTCGATCCCGATGCCGAGGTCTCGGGCGTCTACCGTCACGTCGGTGCTGGCGGCACCGTCATGCGCCCGACCAAAGAGGGTCCGGCGATGGTCTTCAACAACGTCAAGGGCTTTGACGACGCCAAGGTCTGCATCGGTATGCTTGCCAGCCGCAAGCGCGTTGCCGCCCTGCTCGACCTGGACGAGGAGCACCTGGGCCTCGAGATCGGCAAGCTCTTCGAGAACCTGATCGCCCCCGAGCAGATCGCCGAGGGCAAGCACGTCGACTGCCAGGAGGTCGTGTACAAGGCGACCGACGAGGGCTTTGACCTGCGCAAGATCGTTCCCGCTCCCACCAACACGCCTGTTGACGGCGGCCCCTACATCACCATGGGCCTCGCCTATGGCACGAGCCCCGATGGCACCCAGTCCGACGTAACCATCCACCGCTTCTCCTGCGTCGACAAGGACAAGCTCGCCATGTGGATCACCCCGGGCAGCCGTCACCTGGGTGCGTTCTTTGACGAGTACTGCCAGCGCGGCGAGGATATGCCCATCTCCATCTCCATCGGCCTGGACCCCGCCGTGTACATGTGCTGCGGCTTCGAGGCTCCCACCACGCCGCTCGGCTTCAACGAGCTGCAGATCGCCGGCGCCCTGCGCGGCCGCGCCGTCGAGCTTGCCGACTGCGTCACCGTTCCGCAGAAGTGCATTGCCAATGCCGAGTACGTGCTCGAGGGCTACCTCATGCACGACGAGACCATCAACGAGGATGTCAACGGCCACGGCTACGCCATGCCCGAGTTCCCCGGCTACACCGGTGGCGCCAAGGTCTGCCCGGTGATCAAGATCACCGCCGTCACCACGCGCGTCAACCCCATTATGGAGAGCTGCATCGGCCCTTCGCACGAGCACGTGTCCATGGCCGGTATCCCCACCGAGGCCTCCATCTACAAGATGGTCGAGACCGCTATCCCGGGCCGCCTGCTCAACGTTCACGCCGCTCCCTGCGGTGGCGGCAAGTTCGTTGCCATCATGCAGTTCAAGAAGTCGAGCAAAAATGACGAGGGCCGTCAGCGCAACGCCGCCATGCTCGCCTTCTCGGCGTTCTCCGAGCTCAAGCACGTCATCCTTGTCGACGAGGATGTCGACATCTTCGATATGAGCGACGTGATGTGGGCCATGACCACGCGCTTCCAGGCCGACGTGGACCTCATCACCATCCCCGGTTGCCACTGCCACGTGCTCGATCCGTCCAACGACCCCGCGTTCGATCCTTCGATCCGCGAGCACGGTATCGCCTGCAAGGCCATCTTCGACTGCACGGTTCCGTTTAACCTCAAGAAGAACTTCATCCGCTCGCAGTTCATGGAGATCGACAAGGACAAGTGGGCCGCCGAGCTCGCCTTCTAGTAAGTAGCCCTACCAAGTAGTTAAGGAGTTGTCATGCCTGAGTCTTCTGTTCGTCCCCGTCGCATTGTCGTTGGCGTGTCTGGCGCCAGCGGTGCGGCACTGGGCCTTGAATGCCTCAAATGCCTGCGCCAGGCCGGCGCTGAGTCGGCGCTTGTCGTCACGCGCGGGGGAGAGATCACCATCGAGCAGGAGCTCGGCATGACGCTCGACGAGTTTGCGTGCTATGCCGATGTGGTCTACGACAACAAGAACATTGGCGCTGCCATCGCAAGCGGCACCTATCCGGTCGACGGCATGATCGTGGCTCCCTGCTCCATGAAGACGCTCGCCGGCATCGCGAGCGGCTACAGCGAAAACCTGTTGCTGCGTGCGGCCGATGTGCAGATGAAAGAGCAGCGCCGCCTGGTGCTTATGGTGCGCGAGACGCCCTTCAGTGCGATCCATGTCGACAACATGGCACGCCTGGCGCGCGTGCCGGGTGTCATGCTCATGCCGCCCATGCTCACGTTTTACAACGGCCCCGCCACGCTCGATGAGGCGGTGCATCACATCGCCGCCAAGGCACTCGAGGCCGTCGGCGTGTCGTGCGCCAACTATAAGCGCTGGTCATAGGCATCTTTAGGGTAGGATACGAGTAGTGTTTGAGCCCGCTGCCCCTGTGGGCGGCGGGCTTTTCGTGTCAAAGGGTGTGTCGGGAGGACCTATGCAGACGGGTATGTATGCGATTAGCGAGATGGCGAGCTTGTTTAACGTTTCGCGCCAAACGCTCATCTACTACGACAAGATCGGTCTGTTTAAACCCGCCGTGGTTAACGAAAAAGGCTACCGTTTCTATTCGCCCACGCAGATCCCGCTCATGCGTCTGATCTGCATGCTGCGCGACTTGGGACTGGAACTCGATGAGATCGATCGCCTGACCTCGACGTTCGACATTGGAGAGATGACCGATCACCTGCGCTCGCGGGTGCAGGCGCTCGACGAGCAGATTGCCGGGCTCAAAGCCGAGCGCGCGAGCGTGCAGGAGCGGCTGAGTTTTTACGACGAGGCGGTCTATTGGCGCGAGCGCGAGGGCAAACCGGAGCTCAAGCAATTCGAGCGCCGCTACGTGGTCTTTGAGGAGTTCCCGAGCGATATCGAGCGTGGCCGCTCGATGCTGCACCCCACGCTCATGCGGGCGATTCTGCGCATGCGTGCGCTCACGGGCACACGCCCCATGCGCGGTTGGGGCGCCATGCTGCGTCGCGAGGCGCTGCATTCCGACGACCCCATCGCCGGTGCCGGTTCCTTTGCCGTGTTGCCGCGTGGTGCCGAGGAAATACTGCCGAGCGATCCTGCCGAGCTGGCGGAGATTGGCGTCGAGGTGCTGCCCGAGGGCACGTACCTGTGCATGAGTCGCTGGGGCATGCCGTACGAGCCCGAGGGTATCCGCGCCATCGTGGCCTGCATGGACAGGCACGCGCTCCAGCCCATCGGCAATGCTTTCGATTTTTGCTACCTGGACACCACGAGCTACGACGAGTCTCACCAAGAGGACTTCTGCTGTATCCAAATCCCCGTCGCCCTCAAATAACTTGCGGTGAAATAGTCCCTAAATAGCTCGAGTGGGCGTGCAAACAGGAACTATTCCACCGCAACTTCGATGCGACAAAGGAGCAGTCCCTTTATCGCATTCCGTGCGAGCTCCAGCGCCATCTGGGGGTATAAGGCTAACAAGTGTTTATTTGCGAGGCCTAAGGGGCGCCCCGTATGGATATCGATAACTTTGAATGGTGGTATAGCGAGGGCGAGGCTCCGGACGAGGAGTGGGACGAGCCCGCGTCGCGTGACGTGTCGAGCGACGAGGACGAGACCGGCAACGATGCCGCTGTCGAGCCTGATGCCGCCTCCGATGCCGCCGAGCCCCTGACCTTTGAGCAGGCTTGGGCCCAAGCCGAGGCCGATGAAGCTAAGGCCGATGCCACGGCCACACTCGGTGAGCCGGCGGACATGTCCATCTCGCCGGCAAAGATCCCGCAGCCGCGTCACACCATCGACCCCGACAGCACGGCATCCTTCAGCATTCTCGACGTGCCCGCGCAAGGCGCCCAGGCGCCTGCGCCCACACATCGCCCCGACCTGGCTCGTGAGGAAGACGCGGGCCGCCGTTCTCCGCTCGGCCCCATCCTCATCGCCTTCATGGCCGGCGTTATCGCCTGCTCGGCAATCGGTAGCGTTTGGAGCCATGTCGAGCAGCAGCGTCAAGACGCCGCCAAGGTCGAGATGTCTGTCGAGCAATCGCTCAGCCGCACGCGCTCGGTACATGTGTCGGTCGAGGTCAAGGACGGCGCGATGTGGGACACCGCGCGTGGCGACAGCCAAATGCTCATCCACATCGTGGGGCGTACGCTCAAAGGGCAGACGATTGACGAGTATCAATACGTCAATTCCGCTGGTGACGGCATCGAGCTCAAGCCCGGCGACTACGAGCTCACCGTCGACGAACCGCCCGTCGCCACCGACGGCACGCGCTTCCGCGCCTCAAAGCGCATGGTTCCCGTGAGCTTTAACTCGCAGGCGCCCGATACGGTCGATAGCACTCCGCAGGGCGGGTTTGACCTTTACGCTATTGCTCAATAACTGCGCCTGTCGCTCAACCCCGCCGCCAAGAGTGGGACAATAGCCATCGACACTATTGTTTACTTTTGGAGGAAGTAGCATGTCTACCGTCACTACCATCAAGCGCGGCAGCCTCACCGCGGCCATCGATTCCATGGGCGCCCAGCTCACGAGCCTTGCCCTCAACGGCAACGAGTATCTGTGGCAGGGCGACCCCGCCTTTTGGGGCAAGCATGCGCCCATCCTGTTCCCCATTGTGGGCTCGCTGCGCAACAACACGGCGACGTCTGCGGCTGGCACCTGCGAGATGCCGCGCCACGGCCTCGCGCGCATCGTCGAGCACAAGCTGGTCGAGGTTTCGGAGGACGGCTCCTCGGTAACGTACGAGATCACCGACACGCTCGAGTCGCTCAAGGCCTTTCCGTTCCACTTTAAGCTCAACATGACCTATGCCCTGACTGGTGACGCCACACTTACCCAGACCTTTGCCGTCACCAATACCGGCGACGTGGACCTGCCGTTCTCGGTGGGCGGCCACCCCGCATTTAACGTACCTGCTCCCGGTGCCGAGGACGAGGCGTTCGAGGATTACGAGCTGGCATTTTCCGAGGCTTGGACCAACGAGGCCCCCATCATCACGCCCGATGGCCTCATGACGTTCGAGGGTAGCTACAAGGCTCCCGATAACTCGGACGTGCTGCCCATCACGCACCGCAGCTTCGATAACGACGCCATCATGTTCACCGATACCCCGGGCTCCACGCTCACGCTGCGCGGCCGCAAGTCGGGCCACGGCGTCAAGATCGACTTTGAGGGCTTTAAGTACATCGGCGTGTGGTCTGCCGCCAACGACGCCCCGTTTGTGGCGCTCGAGCCTTGGACCGGCCACACCACCATGGACACCGAGGACGACGTTTTTGAGCACAAGGTCAACACCATTACCTTGGCTCCCGGCGCTACCGATAAACGTAGCTTTAGCGTAACGCTGCTCTAGATGTGACAAAGGGACAGTCCCTTTGTCACATTCCCGTCCGCTAAGCCTCCCTGCCACATCCGGCAGGGAGGCTTTTTGGTAGGTAGTCATTGGGGACGTTTTTAAACGACTACTGTGTGTCTATTAATTTTTCGCGCACATGCCGCGCTGCTGGTTGCGGGCGTATATCCTGTCTTATTGTCAGTAACGCAAAATAGGGAAGGCACCAGATGCAACCTCGGCAACAGCGCGGCATGCAGACCCAGCCGGTATGCAGCCGTCGCATCTTTTTGGGTAGCGCTCTCGCTGCGAGCGCTTCCGTCGTCGCCGGCGCGCTCGCCGGCTGTCAGCGCCCGTCCACGCTCAAGGTGGCTCAGCCCACGACGGGCGGCGGTCGCGACGACCTGTCCGATTCCGTGATCGGCAAGGATAAGATCCGCATCGGCATGGAGGCGGCCTACGCCCCGTACAACTGGCAGGTTTCCGAAGCCAGTGAGTACACCATCCCCATCGACAACGTGCAGGGCGCCTATGCCGATGGCTACGACGTGCAGATCGCCAAGATCGTCTGCAAGGCCCTCGGTGGCGAGCCCGTTGCCGTCAAGCAGAGCTTCTCGGGCCTTATCGATTCGCTCAACAACGGCCAGATCGACCTCATCATTGCCGGCATGAGCGCCACGCCCGAGCGCGAGGAGTCGGTCGGCTTTTCCGACCCGTACTTCATTGGCTACTTTGGCCTGTTCGTAAAAGAGGGTTCCCCCTACCAAAACGCCACCAAGCTCAGCGACTTTAGCGGTGCCACGGTACTCGGCCAAAAGGACACCATGCTCGACACCGTCATCGACGAGATTCCGGGCGTTGTGCACAAGAACCCGGTCGACTCCGTCCCCACGGTGTTCTCGAACCTGCTGCAGGGCACGTGCGACGCCGTGACCTACAACACCGAGAACGAGAAGGGCTATATGGCCCAAAATCCGGGCATTGTCCCTATTCATTTTGCCGAGGGCGAGGGCTTTAAGCAGGAGGTCGCGGCAAATGTCGGTTGCCGCAAGGGCTCGGACAAACTGCTTAAGCTCATCGATAAGACGCTCAAGGGCATTAGCCAAGAGGAGCGCGACCAAATGTGGGACGCGTGCCTCGACCGTCAGCCGGCATAGGGAGGCAGCATGAAAACCATCAATCGCCTGGCCTCCTTTATCAAGGCCGACCACCGTTACGTGTACCTGGGCACGAGCGTCATCGCGGCACTCGGCCTGGCGTTTAGCCAGCGCAACCCCACGCCGTTGAGCTTCTTGGCGCCTACGGGCGTCTTCCAGGATTGCCTCTGGACAATCCTTTGGGCCTGGCTCGTCGCGTCGGCGGCAGCGCTCGTCACCAAGCTCATGCACTGGAACGACTATCGCGAGAAATCTCCGTTTGCTTCCGACCGCTTCCGTCACGGCGCGCGCCTGGGCAGCTATGTCGTCGTTGCCATTGCGGCGATCTTCTTTATCGACCGCTGCGTCATGTCGTTTATCGACCTGGTGCAGGTGAGCATTGTCTCGGATTCCAACCCCAGCGACTTTTTGTCGAGCCTGGTCTACATGACCTACAAGAGCGGCGACTTCTTCATTCGCGGTATCGAGATCACCATCGCGCTTGCCACCTTCGGCACCGTCATCGCATTCTTCCTGGCGCTGCTCTTCGTGTTCCTGCGCATTCAGACCTTCGATCGCGTGGACAACGACCTGGTGCGCTTCTTTAAGAGTGTCGGCCGCGGCTTTGCGACCGTCTACTCCACCATCGTGCGCGGCACGCCCATGATGGTCCAGGGTCTGCTCATCTATTACGCGGGCTTCACCGTTTTGCGCGGCATGGGCTTCGAGACCGCTCAGGCCAACCAGATTTGGAGCACCTTCACCGCCGGCCTCGTCACCATCTCGCTCAACTCCACCGCCTACATGATGGAGGTCCTGCGCGGCGGCATCGAATCCATCGATCCCGGCCAGGCCGAGGCAGCACGCTCGCTGGGCCTGTCGCAGTGGCAAGCTATGCGCAAAGTCGTGTTCCCCCAGGGCATTAAAAACGCGATTCCGGCGCTCACCAACGAGCTCATCATCAACATCAAGGATTCGTCGGTGCTCTCGGTCATCGGCGTGTTTGACCTCATGTACGCTACTACCACGGTCGCCGGCGTGTACTACCGCCAGATGGAGGTCTACTGCGTGGCGCTCGTGGTTTACCTGATCCTGACGCTCGTGGCGAGCCGCCTGCTCGAGGCCTTTGGCAAAAAGCTCGGCGCCGAGGCCCCGGCAACGCTGCCCAGCTCCAACTAGGCTCAAGACGAGGAGAATCATCATGGCAGATATCGCCACTACCGGCACCGCGGCCGCCGCACAGACCAATGAGCCGCTCATCCGCGTCGAGGGCCTGCGCAAGAGCTTCGGCTCGCTCGAGGTGCTCAAGGGCATCGACCTGGCCGTTAGCCCCGGCGAGGTCGTCACCATCATCGGCGCCTCGGGCTCGGGCAAGTCGACCTTCCTGCGCTGCCTCAACCTGCTCGAGACCCCGGACGCAGGCCACATCTGGTTCCACGGCCAGGACCTCACGGCCGAGCGCTGCAACATCAACAAGCTGCGCGAGGACATCGGCATGGTGTTCCAGGGCTTTAACCTGTTCAACAACATGGATGTGCTCGACAACTGCACGCTCGCGCCCGTCACGCTCAAAAAGATGAGCAAGGCCGAGGCTGAAAAAATTGCGATGGAGCATCTGACGAGTGTGGGACTCGAAAAATTCGCGCACGCCGCCGTGGGTCGCCTGTCCGGTGGTCAAAAGCAGCGCGTGGCCATCGCTCGTGCTCTATGCATGAACCCGCAGATCATGCTGTTCGACGAGCCGACCTCCGCACTCGACCCCGAGATCGTGGGCGAGGTGCTCGAGGTCATGCGCAAGCTCGCTGCCGACGGCATGACCATGGTCGTCGTCACGCACGAGATGGCCTTTGCCCGCACGGTGTCCGACCGCGTGGTCTTCATGGACAAGGGCGTGGTGCTCGAGGATGCCGCGCCGGCCGAGCTCTTTGGCAACCCCAAACACCAGCGTACCCGCGAGTTCCTCTCGCGTTATCTCGAGGACAAATAACCGACCGCAAACGCGTACGTGGCAGGGCCGCTCCGGTGGGGCGGCCCTTGTCGTCACAATCGAAAGGATGTCATGGCCGAGGTTTGGCGCTTTTTTGCGCATGAGGATGATTTTGCCGATATAGACGAGGCCGGCGCGTGCGAGCGCCTGGGCCGTGTGCTGTCGTTTCCGACCATCTCGAGTATGGATGCCGAGGCGGTGGACTGGCGGCCGTTCGACGACCTGCGCGCGTATATGCAGCAGGCTTGGCCGCGCGTATTTACGGCGGGTAAGGTCGAGCTTATCGACCATTCGCTATTGGTGACGCTTAGCGGTTCCGACCCTGCCCTCAAGCCCATTATGCTCATGGGCCACATGGACGTGGTTCCCGTGGTACCCGGCACCGAGGCTGACTGGACGCACGCCCCCTTTAGCGGACATGTGGACGATGCCTACATTTGGGGCCGCGGCGCCATCGACATGAAAGACCAAGTCGCAGGCATTCTCGAGGCGGTTGAGTATGCGCTGGCGCACGGTTGGCAGCACGAGCGCACGCTGCTCCTGGCCTTTGGCCAGGACGAGGAGACTACGCAGTATGGCGCAGGCGCCATCGGCCGCGCGCTCGAGGAGCGCGGCATTGAGCTTGAGTACCTGATCGACGAGGGTGACTACCGCATCGTTCCAGCTGCCGAGTATGGCGCGGGCGAGGGCTGGCTTATGCATGCCGACCTTGCCGAGAAGGGCTACGCCGATATCGTGCTCAAGACGAAGAGCGAGGGCGGGCATTCGTCCAACCCCTACGGCGGCACATCGCTCGAGGTGCTGAGCCGTGCCATCACCGCAATCTGCGATATCGAATGGCCGGCGCGCGTGACCGACCTGCTTGCCGCGCAGCTCGTCGAGCTGGGGCTCTATACCGCCGATGAAATTGCCGCCAACGGGGGTGCCATTGTCCGCGATTGCCTCGCCAGCAAGAAGCTCTATCCGCTCGTGACCACCACCTGCGCGCCCACGCAGGTCGAGGGTGGCAGCACCGGCGCCAACGTAATGCCGCAGGATATGTGGGCCAATATCAATTTCCGTATGCTCGAGGGCACGAGCGTGGCCGATGTCGTGGCCCGCTGCCGCGTCGCCGTTGCCGAGGCGGGGCTCGCCGACCGTGTCGAGGTCGAGCTCGGCCCCGGCAGCTCTGAGCCCTCGCCGTCCCCGCGCATCGGTGGTCCCGGTCTCGAGGCGGTTCGCTCCATCGCCGCCCGCTATTTCCGTGATCCAAAGGGGACGGAGGAAAACGGATCATTCGAGCCAGTGGCAATTGTGCCCTCGACCGTGATCGGCGCGACCGACGCTGCCAACTACCAGCGCATTTGCTCCGAGTGCATTCGCTTCTCGGCCTTTGTGGTCGACGATGACGAATGCGACCGCGGCGTCCACGGCACCAACGAGCGCATCACCCGTCGCGCCTACCTCCAAGGCATCCGCTTCCTCATCGCCCTGCTCCACACGCTCTAGAATGCGACAAGGGGACTGAGCCGATTTCATCGGTAATGAGACAAAAATTGTTATAGAAAAAGACTAAGATATCTTAAGAGACATATGATGGGGTTGGTATTCTTTGAACGACTGCGGGCATGTGCCAGACTGCCTCGGCCCCCGGGGAGCACCCGGGCAGGTCGCCGTGTGACTGGGGAGGAAATTATGCAGGAGCTCAGAGAGACGACGTCTCGACTCGTGAATATTGCTACCGGGGGGGGGTGTCTAAGCAGGGAACTTCCTGGTGAACACCGGCCGCGCGAGCGGTGGTCCGTCATGTCTTATGGCCGCCGTCGTGGGCTGCGCCCGGTTTCGCCATATGCGATTGTTCTGGCCCTCGCCGTCGCGCTGACGGCGAGCTTCTTCCTGCCGCTTCGTGCCGAGGCGGCGATCTCCGACCACACGGTTCCGACGACCTCGCCCTCGGGGACGACGATCAACCTGTTTGATTACTGGGTGAATCCCGATGACCATCTGTCGGTTTCCGGCAGCGGCGGCGTCAACGCAGGCCACAAGTTCCAGTTTAACGACGGCAAGGGTGATGGGCCGCTCAACCAATGGACGGGCGGCACGAGCCCGCAGCCCGGCATCGTCAACAACACGCTTTCAGACGGCTACCCGAAGCTTTCCGAAGCCTTGGGCGACGAGTCCCTCCGCTACCTGTTCGATTCCTCTGCCCAGACCGGCAAGACGTCCCATTTTGGCGTGACGGGCCTCCTCAAGGTTCAGGGCGGCTACTACGTCTATGACAGCTCCGAAAACTACGCAGCCTACAACGCTGACAAGAATGCCTTCGACATCTATGGCACCTGGGGCATTAACAAAGTGGGCGATTCGTCCCACCAGGGTCAGTTCTTCCCGTTCGACGCGGCAGACAAGGTGTTCAAAGAGGAAAACGGCCAGCTTGTCCAAACCGGCATCAAGGCAGACAACACCGGTGATTCGCGCTACAACGGCGGCAAACCCGTCAACCACCACTTCGGTCTCTCAATGTCCACGCGATTCGTGCAGCCCAAGGGCGGCCTGACGAACAATAATAATGACATGACCTTCGAGTTCGCCGGCGATGATGACGTCTGGGTGTTCATCGATGATGTCCTCGTGGGTGATATCGGCGGTATTCACAACCGCGCGAGTCTGAGCATCAACTTTCATACGGGCGACATTAAGGTAAACGACAATTACAACGGCACGCTGAAGAGCAAGTACCAGGAGGCGGGCAAGGCCGGCGACACGAGCTGGAAAGACAACACCTTCGCCGACGACACCAACCACACCCTCAAGTTCTTCTACCTGGAGCGCGGCGCCACCGACTCCAACATGGAGCTCAAGTTCAACCTCGTGACGGTGCCCGAGTCCGACATCATAAAGTTCGACCAGGACGGCAAGTTCGTACAGAGCGCCGAGTTCGCGCTGTACAAAACAGACGAGAACTTTACAGATACGACCAATGACAAGAACGCGCTCCTCGGCTCCGGCACCACGGACGAGGCCGGCCACCTAACGCTCACGAACGACGATGACAACGGCGTCATCAACTTCGACGATCTCTACAACAAGAATCACGGTAACAAGTACTACCTCCTGAAGGAGACGCGCGTGCCGGAGGGATACCGCTCGAGTCTCACGGCGACAGGTGGCAGCATGCAGCTCGAGTACGTGCCCGCGAGCGCTGAGAACGGCGCGGGCGGCGTCATCATCAACCGCGGCGGTATGGATGCGGACAGCGTCGTGTGGAAGACTGGTGCGTTTGCCGGCGCGAAGGAGACCATCACCGCACCGGTGAACGTGTACAAGGCGAATGATGACCTGACGAAGTCCGACGAGACCGTCAACCTGAAGTCTGGCATACTGTTCGCTGTGGTGCTCAAGCGCGATAAAAGCGCAGGCACGGGCATCAAAGATCAGAACAATTGGTACGCCGTGTCGGGCGATCCATCGACGGGAGCGGGATACACCCTCGCCAAGGAGCCGAGCAAAGCCGGCGCTATCGAGGCGGCGAAGAAGGACCTGCACGCCTTCACGCTCAACACGAGCGGCCAGTACCAGGTAGAGATTCAAAATCTGCCCGGCGACATCTCCAAGTACTACTACCTGCTGAGCGGTAATGACCGCAAGGATGCCGAGTACACGGTGGCCATCTACCACACAACGGCGAGCTCGATCGGCGACGCGACGCCCGAGAACACCGTCCACGTGTACAGCGACGACATCGCAGACGGCACGAACTTCAAGCGACAGTTCGCCACGCGCTTGCTCGTCACGAACATCCAGAATCGCCTGTTCGTGCAGAAGACCGATACCGAGGGTAAGCCCGTTGACGGGGCGAAGTTCGCCCTGTACACCTCCGGACAGGTGACTACGGAGAACGGCAAGGTCGTGCTCGATGGCGAGCGGACCCCCTACGACACCCTGACGACGGAGTCGGTCGACAACCCGGTCCCGCTCGAAGGTGCGGGCATATTCCCGAATACGAGCGATGGTAACAGGCCGCTCGTGAAGGGAACCTACTTCCTTAAGGAGGTCTCGGCGCCCAAGGGCTTCCTGCTTAACGACACGCTCACCAAGGTGATTGTGGACGATTACGGCGTTCATGCCGATGCCGGTACGGACGATGACGGCGTTTCGACGTTCGTGGGCCCGGGCGCGCTCATGAAGAGCCTGGGCCAGTTTGGCGCAGAGGGCGACATCGACAACACGCTCACGTGGATCAAGGGTGTGCGGCAGACCTCGAATGGTGTGACCGATACTGACGGTAATCTGTCGTGGAGCAATGTCGATCCCGCCGGTGCCGGCGACACGGTGCACCTCAAGTACGGTGCCAACGGACGTGTCTACCAGTATGGGCCCACCGAGGAGGGCGAACCCTACTGCCTGGAGACCGAGACGGGCTGGATACGTATGGGTATCACCCAGGACGAGCAGCCCAAGGGGACCACGTCGAAAGGTGCCCGTGCCGATCTGCGCGACATGAACCTGAATGCCCTGTTTACGGGCGCCACCTGCGTGCGCGTGGCGAACGAACGCGAGGCGAGCCTCGAGGTGACGAAGAAGGTCGAGGTGCCCGATGGCCTGACGGGCAATAAGGACGCGAAGTTCACCTTCAAGTTCACCGTGCCCACGACGGCGGGGAAGACGTACAAGGCCGCAGTGTTTGAGAACGCGGGGGCCGCAAGCGAGAAGCAGGTCGGCGATATGTTCGACCTCGAGAACGGCCGCGAGCAGACCATCACGGCCGGCCAGACGATCCGCGTGTACGGTCTCGACGAGCACGACGCCTACACGGTGCGGGAGCTGACCGGTACGGACAAGATGCCGGCCGGCTTCACGCTGACCAAGCGCGAGCAGGGCGGCAACGCCCTGAGCGGCGAGGGCGACAGCATCTCCGGCACGATCGCAAAGCAGAACGCCGACGGCACGGTGGCCGCCGCCAACAAGCTGGTATTCACGAACACCTACAGCGTAAAGTCTTCGGTGACGCTCACCGGCATTCGGGCGCAGAAGGTGCTTCAAGGCCGCAAGTGGACTAAGGCCGACAGCTTCGACATCTATCTGCGCGCTGCCAAGGGCACGCCCATGCCCGGGGGCTACAAGGACGTATCCGGCGTGCCCGGATACGTCCAGGTGGTCAAGACCGTCAACAATGGTGATGAGTTCGGCTTCGGCCGGATTGCGTACAAGAAGCCCGGCACGTACACCTATACGGTGGCCGAGCGGACGCCCGACGAGCACGACTCGTCCTGGCTGCCCGGCTTCGGCTACTCGAGCGCCGGGTACACGGTGACGGTGCAGGTGGACGACACGGGCAGGGGTACGCTGTCCGAGCCGGTTGTCACTATGGCTCGCAACGACGACGATGATGGCGCCCACCACGACCCGGCCGTGCCAGTCGATAACAAGGTCGCGGTGTTCACCAACAAGTTCAGCACCGACACCAAGACAATCTCATTTAACGCGCAGAAGTCGTATACCGACGAGTCGGGCGACAATCCGCTTGCCGCGGGCAAGTTCACCTTCGAGCTGAAGGCGCTGGGCGGCCTGGCCAACAGCGCGGTGGGGGCTGCCCCCATCAAGTTCAATGACCTGAGCTACACGGTCAGTGCGAACGACGCGCCGATGCCCGCCGATGGCGTGACGACCGCGGAGAACGATGGTGGCAGCATTGCGGCTTTCCCGCAGATCACGTTCACCGCTGCCGACCAGAACACCACCTACGTGTATCAGGTGACGGAGCGCGCTAATTCCGATGCTTCGACAACGGGCGGCATGACGTACGACACCACCGTGTACTACGCGATGGTGCAAAACACGCTCGACGACAATGGCCAATTGTCCTCCACGGCCACGTATTGGAAGGCCGACGGCACGCAGCTGACGGACACGGGTGGATATATCCCGTTCAAGAACACCTACACGGTGACGCAGACGACGTCGGCACCGGTTACTGTGCAGAAGACGCTGGCTGGGCGTGCGTGGGAGCAGGATGACAAGTTCGATTTCACGCTGACGCCGGCGGATGACGCCACGATGAAAGCGGTTAAAAACAAGGCCGTTACTCAGAAGAAGGCTGCCGACTCCGATGAGACTGGCGATTTGACGACTAAGGTCGAGATCGCAGGTCCCGGCGACGCGATGCGCACCACCCCGTTCGGCACGGGCGACCTTGTGTTTACCAAGCCGGGCGTGTATACGTTCAAAGTGAACGAGACGAGGCCGACCGACGCGGACAAGACTGGCATCAGCTATGACGGCCATACGTCCACAGTGACGTACACAGTGACCGATATCGAGAACGGCACGCATACCGGTAGGCTGACCGCGTCGGTTGCGTACGACAACAAGCAGGCGACGACGGATGCCGACCGACAGGTGACGGGTGCTGCCGCGTTTACCAACACCTATGCGGCCTCTGGTACCTACGCGGGCATCGATGTGACCAAGACTCTGGTTGGTACCCCGCTGAAGAATGGCATGTTCCCGTTCACCATCGAGGCGATGACGTATAACGGCACGAAGGCCCCGGAGCCGGCTGATACCGATAAGTCGTTCAAGAATACCGTGGGCAAGGATGACGGTGACGATACGCAGACCGCCACGATGTTCGGTAAGCTGAAGATGAACTTCACGCAACTGAGCTACAACAAGACGTACGTGTACAAGGTGTCTGAGGTACATGACGCCAACGCTGCTGGATACACGTATGACACCGCGTACCCCGGCGATGCCTACGTGCTCATTGCGGTGAAGCCGAATCCGGACAACAAAGGCCAGCTCTACACCGTGACGACCATCGCGAAGGGCCCGGGCGTGACGGCGCTTGTTGGCGAGGACGGCAACGTTGATGCGCTGATGGCCGATGCTGTTTCGAAGCTTGACACCAAGACCAACTATGTGCAGACGGTCTCGAGCCTGAAGTCCGATGACGGCAAGCCCACGGTTCCGTTTAAGAACGAGTACAAGGTTGATACGGTTAATTACAGTGCGAAAGCCGGCTTGCAGATCAAGAAGACATTCGACGGCACGGCTGGCGCCAGCGGTAGATTCAGCTTTACGGTGACTCCGCTTGACGCAACGGCGTTAGCGCAGAACGGTGCGAAGTTCACGATGACGACGGCCGCGCAGGCCGCCGCGAAGCTCGGTATCGACGGCAACTCGAAGACTTTCGAAACTTCCGAGATGAAGACCGGGGATACTAGGACCGTGAGCCTGCTGCCGAAGGGCTTGCAGTTCACACACGACGACGTGAGCAATGAATGCCGCGCCAACGTCTACCAATACAGGGTGGAAGAGAACGTGCCGAAGCCCGTTCCCGCCGGCTACACCTACGACAAGACGGTCTATACCGTCAAGATCGCAGTGTCCGACAACGGCGACGGCACACTGAAAGTCGAGACGACGGTTCTGAACAGTGATGGCAAGAGGGTCGATTACCGTAAGTTTGCCCCCGACGCCTCGCTCGAGGACAACACGGCGACTATTCCGTTCGAGAACAGCTACAAGACGGGCGCCAGCGACGAGCTGACCCCGCAGGTAACGAAGAAGATCTCCGGTGTTGAGAGCACGGACAAGGAGTTCTCGTTCACGCTGGCTGCCACGTCGGAGACGAAGGATAAGATTGCCGCCGGCGATCTGAAGGCTGGCGGCCTGAAGGGTGACGCATCCTCGGAGTCCAAGACCACGAAGGGGGAGATCACCGGCAAGGACGGTAAGACCCTCAACTTCTCCGGCATGAAATTCAACAAGGCAGGCGACTACACGTTTACTCTCACCGAGGCCCACGGGGAAGATGACGATCCTAATGCGACTGGTGTGCAGAACGCTGGTTGGACGATGGACGATTCCACCTACACCGTCACGGTGAAGGTTGAGGACAAGAATGCCAAGCTGACTGTCGCAGGCGTGACGGTGAAAAAGGACGGCGATGATAAGAGCGAGACGCTTGAGGTCAAGAACGGCCAGGTGAACCTCGCCACCTTCACCAACAGCTATGCTGCGAAGGGTTCCGTGACCCTGGCGGCGAAGAAACGCTTTACGGGCGGTGCGCTCGCGGGGAACGACTTCTCGTTCGCTCTGTACAAGGGTGACAAGGCGGAAGGCACGCCCATTGAGACCGTCACGAACGACGAGAAGGGCAACATTACCTTCCAGCCCATCAACTACACCGAGGCAGGTGACCACGACTACGCCATCAAGGAGGTGAAGGGCGCCGACCCGACCGTCGTCTACGACGCGAAGGACGTGAAGGTCCACGTCAAGGTCACCGATAACAAGAATGGCACGCTGGGCGCAACCGTCACCTACGGCGGCGATGAGGCCGTGCCGACCTTCACCAACGTAAAGCCGACGACGGACGTTACCGTCGAGGCCAAGAAGGCCCTCGCGGGCAAGGAGCTGACGGACGGCGCGTTCGCCTTCGGCCTGTACCAAGGCGACACGTCCACGGGTAATCCCGTCAAGATCGTCCAGAACGACAAGGAGGGCAAGATCAATCTTGCCCTCACCGGTCTGACCATCGGCGAGTACGACTACAAACTCAAGGAGGAGAACGTCGGTGCCGATCCGACTATCACCTACGACACCAAGGCGGTGAAGGTTCACGTCTCGGTGAAGGCGGAGGGCGACAAGGCGAAGGCGACCGTCACCTATGACGGCAAGAACGATGCCCCGACCTTCACTAACAAGTACCAGCCCGCCGAGACCTCGGTGGCGCTCACGGCGAAGAAGGCCTATGTGAAGTCCGACAACACGCAGGCCACGCTCAAGGGCGGCGAGTTCACCTTCGACCTGTACGAGGGCGACCTGACGGCTGAGCAGCTGAAGGGCAAGCAACCCATCCGGAGCGCCAAGAACAGCGAGGACGGCACCGTCACCTTCCCGGCCATCGACTACACCAAGGCCGGCGAGTACAAATACACCGTCGCGGAACAGGAGGGCGACCTGTCCCACGTGACCTACGACGCTACGGTGCACCATGCCGTGGTGAAGGTCATGGACAATGCCGGCAAGCTGGACGCCGCTGTTACCTACGATGGTGACAAGGCCAATGCCCCCACCTTCACGAACACCTACACCGCAAAGGGATCCGTGGAGCTGACGGCGACCAAGATCGTTGCGGTCGCGCCGGGCTTCACGCACGACACCAAGCTGAAGGGCGGCGAATACACGTTCGAGCTGAAGGACGCCGACGGCAAGGTGCTCGGCACCACGACGAACAAGGCCGATGGCACGGTGAAGTTCACGCGCAAGTTCACGCTCTCCAACCTGGGCGGCGCTGCGAGCAAGGACTTCACCTACACCATCGCGGAGAAGCTGGGCACGGAGCCGGGCATGGTCTACGACACCCATGCGCTCATCTACAAGGTGACGGTCGCGGACGATGGCACCGGCTCGCTGACGGCCACACCGCAGGTAACGAGTGGAGACAAGACCTTCACGAACACGTACCACCCGAAGGAGACCTCGGTAACGCTCAAGGCGACGAAGCGCTTCACGGGTGGCGAGCTCGCAGGGGGCGACTTCACGTTCCAGCTGCTCGACAAGGATGGCAACGTGATCCAGACCGTCCAGAATGACAAGGACGGCAAGGTCGCCTTCCAGGCAATCAGCTACGACACGCCGGGCGATCACGACTACACCATCAAGGAGGTTGCCGGCAACGACCCGACCGTCGTGTACGACACGAAGGACGTGAAGGTCCACATCAAGGTCTCCGATGAGAAGGGCGAGCTAAAGGCGACCGCCACCTACGACGGCGAGGCCGACGTTCCGACCTTCACCAACTCGAAGCCGACGACGGACGTTACCGTCGAGGCGACGAAGATCCTCACGGGCAAGGACCTGACGGCCGACGCGTTCACCTTCGGCCTGTACGACCAGGCCGGCAACGAGGTCGCCAAGGGCACCAACGACCGGGGCGGCAAGGTCGAGCTGGCCGTCAAGAACCTGAACCTGGGCGAGTACGACTACACGCTCAAGGAGGAGAAAGCCGGCCAGACCGTCGACGGCGTG
Source organism: Collinsella sp. (assembly GCA_048438765.1). Taxonomy (GTDB): domain Bacteria; phylum Actinomycetota; class Coriobacteriia; order Coriobacteriales; family Coriobacteriaceae; genus Collinsella. The sequence goes on along the minus strand of DBGAPG010000054.1, from coordinate 19,790 downwards.
GCCTACGACGCCAAGGAAGTCAAGGTCCACGTCAAGGTAGAGCAGAACCAGGGCGACAACAACAAGACGAAGGTGACCGTCACCTATGACGGTGCCGTTACGGCTCCCGCCTTCAACAACACCTACGACGCAAAGGGTTCCGTAACCCTGACGGCGACCAAGACCATCAAGGTTGCGGACGGCTTCGACCACACGACGAAGCCCGCGGACGGCGAGTTCACCTTCGACCTGAAGGACGCTGCCGGCAACGTGCTCGACACCGCGAAGAACGATGCAAACGGCAAGGTCAGCTTCACGCGCGAGTTCCAGCTCTCCGACTTGGACGGCGCCGCGAGCAAGGACTTCACCTACACCATCGTGGAGCAGCCGGGCGCGGAGCCGGGCATGGTCTATGACAGCCATCCCCTCACCTATACGGTGACGGTCACGGACGGCGGGAACGGAGCACTGAATGCGAAGGCGATCGTGACGAGCGCATCCGGCTCGGATACCTTCACCAACACCTACCAGCCGGCCGCGACCGGCCTGGCCCTCGGTGCGCAGAAGAGCTATGTGAAGAAGGACGACAACACGCCGATCGTCCCCAAGTGCGGCGAGTTCACCTTCGATGTGTACGAGGGCAACCTGACGGCTGAGCAGCTTGCCGGGGCCAAGCCCGTCCGGACCGCGACCAACGGCGCGGACGGAAGTGTTAACTTCGACGCCTTCTCCTACGCGAAGCCGGGCACGTACGAGTACACTATCGTGGAGCGGAAGGGTGATCTGGCCTACGTGACCTACGACGACGCGGTGCATCATGCCGTGGTGACGGTTGTGGACAATGCCGGCACGCTGCAGGCGAGCGTCGCCTACGACGGCGCGGACGCCACGAAGCCCACCTTCACCAACACCTACAAGGCGAAGGCGACGAACTCCGGCGCGATCGCCCTCACCAAGAGCGTTGACGTGCACGACGGCAGCTATCAGCTAAAGGCGGGAGACTTCGCCTTCGAGCTGGTGGGGTCTGACGGTACGGTGCTCCAGACCCAGAAGAACGACGCCAAGGGCAAGGTTTACTTTAACGAGCTGACCTTCGACCATGCGGGCACCTTTCCCTTCACGGTCCGTGAGGTGCAGCCGACGGACGGCGCGCCGGGCGTGCCGGGCGTGACCTACACCGGCAAGACGTACACCCTGACCTACGTGGTGAAGGACAACAACGACGGCAAGCTGGTGGTAGAGAGCTCTACGGTGAAACCGAGCGAGGGCACCGAGAACGGCGTCACCCCCAATACCATGACGTTTGCGAACAGCTACCAGCCGGGTCAGACCTCCTACCAGATCTCTGGCACCAAGGTGCTTGAGAATGCCGACCCGGCCACCACGCGGACGCCCGCCGATGGCGAGTTCACATTCGCGCTGATTGACGTGGCCACCGGGCAGGAGATCGACCGGACCACGAACGTGGGTAAAGCGTTTACCTTCAAGGCCATCTCGTACACCGCAACTGGTTCGCATGCGTACCAGGTGAAGGAGGTTGCGGGCCAAGATGGCACCATCACTTACAGCGATGCGGTGCTGGACGTAACGGTGAACGTGACCGATGACGGCAGCGGCCAGCTGACCGCGACGGCGAACAAGACGGCTGCGGATCTGACCTTCACCAACACCTACACGCCGACGGCAACGACGGCGACGATTACCGGAACGAAGGCTCTGACCGGCCGCGACCTGGCCGAGGGTGAGTTCTTCTTCGACCTGAAGGACGCCGACGGTAACGTGGTGCAGACGGTGCAGAACGGCGCCGACGGCACGTTCGGCTTCGCGCCGCTGCAGCTGGACAAGGTGGGGACGTACGTCTACACCGTGTCCGAGCGGGCAGGGGCGACGGCGAACGGCGTCACCTACGACACGACGGTCTTTACCGCGACGGTGACGGTGACGGAGAATGCGGAGACGCACGCGCTGGAGGCGCAGGTTGCCTACAGCAAGGGCGGCAAGGCCGCGGATGCGGTGGCGTTCAGCAACAGTTACGCGCCGGCCGCGACTGAGGTGAAGCTGGGGGCCTCCAAGGTGCTGAGCGGCGAGGACCTGAAGGAAGGGCAGTTCTCCTTCCAGCTGAAGGATGCCGACGGCAAGGTGCTGCAGACCGCAAAGAACGCGGCGGACGGCACGGTGGGCTTCGAGGCGATCTCGTACGACAAGTCCGGAACGTACGCCTACAGCATCTCCGAGGTGGACGACGGTCAGAAGAACGTGACGTACGACGCGGCCGAGCACCGGGTAACGGTGACGGTGACGGACGACGGTGCGGGCCATCTGGTGGCGACGGTAACCTATGACGGCGCCGTGGCGCCGGTGTTCAAGAACACGTACACGCCGCCGACCACCCCGCCGACGGAGCCGCCCACCAATCCGCCGAGCAAGTCACCGGTGCCGAAGGAGGAGAAGCCGGGTCTGCCGTATACGGGCGATACCAGCTTGTCGCCGATGGCCCTGGGTGGCATCGCGGGCGGCGCGGTGGTGCTGATCGCCGCAGGCGTTATCCTGCGGCGCCGGAACCGGTAGCTACGGCGGCCGAGAAGGGCTTTGATTGAGGGCGGGTGGTCGCAGGGCGCGGCCGCTCGCCCTTTTTGGTGAAAGGCTATGTTAACCCGCCGTTTGCACGTCCGGCTCCAGATGGAACTCGTACTCCGGCTCCATCATCTTCTTCCGGATCTTTTCGTAGCGCCCGTCGTCGAGCTGCTCGCGCATGAGCGACGTCCTGTCCCCGACGCGTGCGGCCTCGCGCAGCCATCTGAACCACATCAGGCAGCTGTGGAGCCTGCGGGTCGATACGCCCTTGAACCTCTCGAGGAAGCGGCCGAGCGAACCCTGCGCTTCAGCATCCTCTGGACCGTGTCCCGCTCGTACCCGGTGAGCCTGCCGTGGGTCCTCGGGACCGCCCTCGCGGCGCCCTTCCCGCCCTTTCCGGACATGGCGTCCTCCGATCTCCCGGGGCCGGCCGATCCGGCCCTCAGGGTATCGGATTCCCAAATTTATCCGTATATGTGCGGATGAATGCGGGAGGCGTTCGGATGAAGTTGTATTCAAGGAAAGAGACTGACCCTTTGTCGCATTCCGTGCGGGTTATATGCAGGTATGCCTGCGCACGCTATCATGTATGGGTTAGACCGCAACTATGTACCTCATACGCGAAGGGATGCGCATGTATCTGAAGATCGACATGTTCTAGCTGGGCTTACCCCCGCAGTGGCGCCGCGCGCCCCATCAACTCTGCCGATTTTCACCTTCACGCATATAAAGGAGTCCCGCCATGCGCGACAAGCTCGAAAAGATCATCAAGGCCTACGAGGAGCTCGAGAAGAAGCTTTCCGACCCGGCCGTCGCCTCCGATATCAAGGAGTTTACGCGTCTCAACAAGGAGTACGCGCACCAGTCCGACCTCATTGCCGCCTCGCGCGAGTACATCGGTGCGCTCGATGACATCGAGGCTGCCAAGGAAATGCTGCACGATACCACCGATGCCGATGAGAAGGAGATGCTCCAGATGGACATCTCCGAGAACGAGGAGAAGCTTCCCCAGCTCGAGGAAGACATTAAGTACATGCTCATCCCGAGCGACCCCAACGACGACAAGAACACCATCGTCGAGATCCGTTCCGCCGCCGGTGGCGACGAGGCGGCCATCTTTGCCGGCGATCTGTACAAGATGTACCAGCGCTTCTGCGAGTCGCGCGGCTGGAAGACCACCGTGCTCGATTCCAGCCCCAGCGAGGCCGGCGGCTTTAAGTCCATCGAGTTCAAGGTCGAGGGCGACCGCGTCTACTCCGTCATGAAGTACGAGTCCGGCGTGCATCGCGTCCAGCGCGTCCCCAAGACCGAGTCCCAGGGTCGCATCCAGACCTCCACGGCAACCGTCGCCGTGCTTCCCGAGGCCGAGGAGATCGACGTTCAGATCAACCAGTCCGACCTGCGCATCGATACCTACTGTGCCTCCGGCCCTGGCGGTCAGTGCGTTAACACCACCTACTCCGCCGTGCGCATCACCCACCTGCCCACCAACACCGTGGTGCAGTCGCAGGAGCAGCGTTCCCAGATCCAGAACCGCGAGGTCTGCATGCAGATGCTGCGTGCCCGTCTGTACGAGATGGAACTCGAGAAGCAGCAGGCCGAGCTCGGCGCCGAGCGCCAGAGCCAGATTGGCCACGGCAACCGTTCCGAGAAGATCCGTACTTACAACCAGCCCCAGGACCGCGTGACCGATCACCGTATCGGTTTCAACTCCACCTACAACGGCGTCCTTCTGGGCGATCAGCTCGGCACCGTCATCGAGGCACTTGCCGCCGCCGAGCGAGCCGAGAAGCTGGCACAAGCAGTTTAAGTTACGGCGTTTTACCAAACGCCGTAACTGATCGACGCTGCAAACGCCCCTAAGCGGCAATCTGACGTTCAATCGTCGGTCGCGTACCGAAGTACGCTTCCCTCCTCTTTCACGTCACCTTGCTCGCTTAGGGGCGTTTTCGCTGACTTATGCTCAACCTGCGGGACCTTGATGCAGTCATTGGGGACGTTCTTAAATGACTAGGTTGGGCACATTGCTTTGAGATGTTATTCAATAAGCTGTGATGGCCTTTGAGCTGCTTACCTGCTTAAAGCAATTAACGGTGTGCATCTGCTATTGAAAATAATGCTCAAAAAATCGTTCAAGAAGTTGCGGGGCGATTTTTGATGCGTCGCGCGTCAAGCGATGTGGCAAGTTCTTGGTTAGATATTGGTCAGTTTTGGGTCAACCTTGCCAAAAGATTGACGAATGCAAATTTAGACGTCGGCGAATGAACGCTTCGATTGCAATCCAAGCAAAATTCTGGGCTGATTCTCGATAATCGCTCTCAATCGTCCCTTGCCAAGCGGTGCTCTCGCGTACAATCTGCTCCGACATTCGCGCGCCGCCCGGCGCTTAAGAGGGGAGGACCCCATGGCAAACGAGATCTGGACCATCAAGCGTTGTCTCGAGTGGACCAAGGAGTACCTGGCCGAGCGCGGCGAGGAACACCCCCGTCTTTCTGCCGAGTGGCTGCTGTGCGCGGCAACGGGCCTGGCGCGTATCGACTTGTATATGCGCATGGACGAGACGCTCGACGCGGCGCAGCTCGAGACCATGCACGCGGCGGTCGTCCGTCGCGCGAAGGGCGAGCCGCTGCAGTACATCACCGGTAGCACGCAGTTTCGCATGATCGATGTTGCGTGTGCCCCCGGCGTGCTCATCCCGCGCCCCGAGACCGAGATGCTCGTCGAAGAAGTCCTCAACTACCTGGATGCCGAGGTGCTGAGCCCCGAGGCCGCCGCCCGCCAGCGCGTGGAGCTGCCTTGGAACGATGAGGTCGAGCAGACCCGCAAAGCCGAGGCGGCGCTGGCCGAAGAACGCGCGACCGCCGAGCGCCGTGCCGCCAACCTGACGGCCGCCGATGAGGCTGCGCTGGGTAGCGACGTGCTCGGTAGCCGCGCCTATGCCGAGGAGCTTGCCGATCGCGAAGCCGAGGAAGCCGCCGCGCAGGCAGCAGAAGCCGAAGCCGCGGAAGCCGCCGAGCCCGAGCTCGACGAATACGGCATCGCCATTGAGGGCAACGACCAACAGACGACTCTCGTGCAAGATGCCGCCGAGGCCAACGTACCTGCTCCAGCCGAGCCCCGCATCGCCCGCGTTCTCGAGGTCGGCTGCGGCACGGGCTGTATCTCGCTCTCGCTTGCCCGGGAGCGTCGCGGCCACGTCGCCTGCACTGCTACCGATATCGAGCCGCGCGCCATCGATCTGGCCACCAAAAACCGCGACGCCCTCGGCCTCACGGCAGATGAGGTTGCCTTCAGCCTCACCAACCTGGTGAGCTCCATTCCCCACGACGAGTGGGGCACCTTTGACGTACTCGTCTCCAACCCGCCCTACATTCCCACCGATGTCATGCGCTCGCTGCCGCACGAGGTCAAGGACTTTGAGCCCGACCTGGCGCTCGAGGGCGGCGCCGACGGCCTCGATATTTTCCGCCGCCTGCTCAACGCGGCGCCCTACATGCTGCGTGCCGGCGGCCTGTTTGCCTGCGAGCTCTACGAGGGCGCGCTCGACGCCGCGGCCGAGCTCTGTCGTCAAGCAGGCCTTTCGGACGTGCGTATCGTCCACGACCTCACCGATCGTCCCCGCATCGTTCGAGCCATCGTCACCGAGCCCAAACAGCGTATTTAAGCTGAATAAATAGACATTTGCGCAAGTTTGTCCTTGCAATATACCGTAAAACTTCTACTATAGAAGGAGAAAGGTATGTCAAATCAGCTGCATCGGTACCGTATCGTGCTTGATTACATTGAACCTTGGCTTGATGAGCAGGATGAAGCTACGCTGAAGCAGATTTATGCAGACCTTTTGGTGCTCGAGAAGGAAGGTCCCAGCCTTGGTCGTCCGCTGGTTGACCGCGTAAAGGGCTCGAAGCTTCATCATTTAAAGGAGCTGAGAGTGACGTCGTGTGGTGGGCAGGTGATTCGCATCCTCTTCGCCTTTGACCCCAAGCGCCAGGCGGTATTGCTATTGGCGGGTGATAAGTCGCGAGCGGGATCGTCAAGGGCAAAATGGAACGGTTGGTATGCGATCAACATTCCAAGGGCCGAGCAAATATACCGTCGCCACGTAAGGAGGCTCGATCGAGATGGAACTGCATGAGTATATGGAATCTCGCGGGATAACACGCGACTCCATTACCGCCGAGCAGGAGAGGACTCGCGATCGTATCGAAGCCTATAAGCTTGCTCAGATTCGCAGGTTAAAAGATCTAACACAGGCGTCGGTCGCCCAGTCGATGGGCGTTTCTCAAAAACGTGTATCCGAGCTCGAGCGTGGGGAGTTGGGTTCGATGAGGCTCGACACGCTGAGCAGGTACGCAGAGAGCCTCGGCGGAAAACTGGTTGCAAGCATCGAGTTTCCCGATCGTACCGTTACGCTTGCGCGCTAAAAATCTTCAATTAACCCCCTCACTTTCACCGACTACTAGAGCCGCTCACCAAACCAACATGCGCTCTGGGCAAATAGGTTGAACGTTTCGTGCGAGAATGCCCCACAGTAAACAAACTTGCACCAGAGCGTAAGGGGCTGGCATACACATGCAGACGGTCTATCGGGTATATGAGGGAACGCGCGAGCCGCATCGGCTTGCCGTCGAGCGCGCGGCCGAGGTGCTCGGCCGCGGCGGCCTGGCGCTGATCCCGACCGAGACGGTTTACGGTGTCGCCGTGGCGGTCAACGCCTTCTCGGACGCCGTGCCCCAAGATACAGGCGAATTCCCATCGTGGCCGCGCGATCCGCAGGCTGCCGTCAATGGCGCCGCGGTCCCTGCGCTCGGTACCGGCTACCGCCGTATCTTCACTCTCAAGCAGCGTGAACTCACGCAAACCGTCGCTTGGCTGGTCGATGGTGTCGAGGCGCTCGACCGCTATGGCGTGGATATCTCGGAAGATGCCCGCGTACTTGCGCGACGATGCTGGCCGGGAGCCCTGACTATCGTGGTCAAGGCGGCTCCCTGCGTGCCGACCTTTATGCGTGCTGCCGACGACACCGTGGCCCTGCGCGCTTCGGCCTCTCCCGTGGTCCAAGCGCTCATCCGCGCCTGCGGCAGTCCCCTTGCCTGCACGAGCGCCAACACACACGGCGCGCCCTCGCCGGCAAGCTTTGCCGCCGTCGAAGGTCGCATCCTGGAGGGGGTCGATGTTGCCGTCGACGCCGGCGAGACCCCGTGTCGCGACGCCTCGACCATCGTGTCGTTCCAGCACGGCGGGCTCCAGATCCTGCGCCAAGGCGCACTTCCCGCATCAGAGATCGAACGGGTCCTGTCCGACCCGATGCAATAGAAAGGTGTAAGCGATGTCGTTGAATCTGGGCAGCCTGGGCATGGAAGATGCCTCGTTTAACTTTGGCGGTTCCTACATCATGGCGCTCGACTGCGGCACCACCTCGGTACTTGCGACCATCGTCGACGAGTACGGCTGCATCGTCGCGCAGGCACGTCGTAGCGTCAAAACCAGCTTCCCGCGTCCCGGTTGGATAGAGCAAGACCCCATGGAGGTGCTTGCCAGCCAGATCGGCGTGATGATGGAGGTCCAGTTTAAGAGCGGCATCCATTCTGACCGCATCGCCGCCATCGGTATCTCCAACCAGCGCGAGACCACGGTGGTGTGGGACCGCATAAGCGGCCAACCCATCTATAACGCCATCGTGTGGCAATGCCGTCGCACCGCACCTCTGATCGACGAGCTGGTCGAGCGGGGCGCAGAAGAGCTGGTGCGCTCCCACACGGGACTCACGCTCGATCCGTATTTCTCGGCTTCTAAGGTGCAGTGGATCCTCGACAACGTCGACGGTGCGCGTGAGAGCGCGGCGGCGGGCGACCTCATGTTCGGCACCATCGACACCTGGCTCATCTACAACCTCACCGGCAGTCAGGTCTTTGCCACCGACTACACCAATGCCAGCCGCACGGCGCTCTTTAATATCCATACGCTCGATTGGGACGACGACCTGCTGGCGCTCTTTGACGTTCCACGTTCCATGATGCCCGAGGTTCGTTGGAGCTCGGGCGACTACGGCCGCGTCGCGAGCGACATCATGACCAACATGCCGCCCATCATGGGCGTGGCGGGCGATCAGCAGGCGTCGCTGTTCGGCCACTGCTGCTTCCATCCCGGCCAGACCAAAAACACCTATGGCACGGGTTGCTTTATGCTCATGAACACCGGCGACGAGGTCGTCGAATCCAAGAACGGTCTGGTCTCCACGATCGGTATCGCCGCAGACGGCAAGATCAGCTATGCGCTCGAGGGTTCTATCTTTGCCGCTGGCTCAACCATGAACTGGCTGCGCAACAACATGGGCATCATCTCGAGTGTGAGCGAGTCCGCGCAACTCGCCGCTTCGATCAACGACAACGAGGGCTGCTACTTCGTCCCCGCCTTCGCTGGCCTGGGCGCTCCCTGGTGGGACCCGCGTGCCCGCGGTATCGTGTGCGGCCTGACCGGTGCCTCGAGTCGCGCGACCATTGTGCGTGCGGCCTGCGAGTCCATGGCCTACCAGAGTTATGACGTGCTGCGCGCCATGGAGCAGGACGTGGGACTTTCGATTGAGCGCCTGTCCGTCGATGGCGGCGCCTCACGCAACGAGTTCATCATGCAATTCCAGGCCGACCTGCTGGATATCCCCGTGCTGCAATGCGAGACGGTGGAGACCACGGCAATCGGTGCCGCGTACTTGGCGGGTCTTGCCGTCGGCTATTGGGAAGACCTGGAAGAACTGGAGCAAAATGCCCAGATCGTTAGGACCTTCCTTCCCCACATGTCCGCCGAGCGCCGCGAGCAAAACCTTGCGGGCTGGCGTGATGCAGTCAGGCGCTCGCTCAGCACCGCACAGTAGGGCTGTGATGGGCTGCTCGATATAACAAACCGCTAAACTAATGCATGGCGTGCGGCGGCAACATTGCTCCGCGCCTTGTCAGCAAGGCCATCTTCCGGCCGCAACGAAAGGGGCAATCAACCCATGACCGTCACCTACGATACGTCCCGTGTGACCCTTGTCGATCACCCGCTCGTCCAGCACAAGCTGTCGATCCTGCGCGACAAAAACACCGGCACCAACCAATTCCGCCAGCTTGTGCGCGAGCTTGCACTTTTTGACGGCTACGAGGCCATGCGCGACCTGCCCATGGAAGACGTCGAAGTCGAGACCCCCATCACCACCGCAACGTTTAAGCAGCTCGCCGGCAAAAAGCTCGCCATCGTTCCCATCCTGCGTGCAGGCCTTGGCATGGTCGATGGCATCCTCGACTTGGTACCCTCCGCTCGCGTGGGCCACATCGGTATGGAACGCGACGAGGTCACCCACGAGCCGCATGAGTATTACTGCAAGATGCCTAAGGATATCGACCAGCGCATCTGCCTGGTTGTCGACCCCATGCTCGCCACGGGCGGTTCGGCTGAGATGGCCATCAGCTACCTGCGCGAGCGCGGTGTCAAGGATATCCGCATGCTGTGCATCGTCGCCGCGCCCGAGGGCCTCAAGTCACTGACCGAAAAGGACCCCGACGTACATATTTATACGTGCGCCATCGACGACCATCTCAACGAGGCCGCCTACATCGTTCCCGGCCTGGGCGACGCCGGCGACCGCATCTACGGCACGCTGTAATCTCTGGGCCATACCGGCCAACGTCGAAAATACGAAGAAATGGTGCGCGCGGGCGAGCAAAAGGCGTCCGCGCGCACTCCTGTTAACGGACGTTTTGCCCTGCAGGGTTCTAGAAAAACGTATTACCGTACCTGCGGCATAAAGAAGGTCTTAAGAAAACGAACAGGTGCGTATTAACCGATGCTTTTTCGGTTGTACTTTAGCGATTGGCTCGTACAATAGTCACCAATGTTTGGCGGGAACTGTTCTGTGGAGCGTTAAAAAGGAAAGTGAGGACGCCAGTGTTTCAGATAGCCGATCTGCTCGCTATCGTTGCAGGCGCCATCGCGGGCGCGGTCGCCTTTCTTCCCTTTGTTTTTACGCTCAAGCCGGTTCTTGACGATAAACAGAATGCGGACATGCTCAAGGGCATGGTGAGTCTCGCGGTCTCGGCGATCGCGTTGCTTGTCTTTACCCTGGTCGTGTTCGCGTTGTTCGGAGAGGCGTTTCGTATGTTCCTCTTGGGCGAGGCGATCGGCTTCGTGGCCTTTATGGCCGTCTGCACGGTTCGCGTCGCCAAGGCGCTGCGAGATCCTCATGAGGTCGAAAGGTAAGTCGTGGAAATTTTTGAAAAGCTGCCTGATGAGATTAATCATCTGGTCAGCGAGTTCAGCTCCACCCCCGTCGTGGGCGATCTGAGCTGCGGCATCACGCAGTACTCGTTTTGGCTGATCGTCTCCACGATCGTGCTCCTGATCGTCCTGGCCGTGTTCAAGAAGAAGCAGACCCTGGTTCCCAAGGGCTTCTTCGTCAACGGTTTCGAGTACATCATCGAGTACGTCGAGAACGATATCGGCAAGGGCGTCGTGGGTGAGAACTGGAAGAAGCACTTCCCGTTCCTGTGCTCGCTTTTCCTGTTCATTCTGATCAACAACATGATCGGCCTGATCCCGGGAATGAAGCCCGGCACCGGCGCAATCGGCTCCACCGCCGCGCTCGCCATCTTCGCCTTCGTGTACTTCATCTACTACGGATGCAAGGCTCACGGCGTGATCGGCTACATCAAGAGCCTCGCCCCGCAGGGCGTGAGCTTCCCGATGAACGTGCTCGTGTGGGTCGTCGAGCTCTTCTCGACCTTCCTGCGCCTCATCACGCTCGCCGTCCGTCTGTTCTGCAACATGTTTGCAGGACACGTGGTCATGGGCTCGTTCGCCATCATGGCGAGCATGTTCATGCAGCCGCTGCTTCAGCAGGTTTCCGCGGCCCACGCCGTCGGCGCCCTGCCTTCGCTGGCCTGGCTTGCCATCCTCATCCTGATCTATGCGATCGAGCTTGTGGTCGGCGCCATCCAGGCTTACGTCTTCACGGTCCTTACCGCCGTGTATGTCTCCGAGGCAGAGGAGGTCGCGGAGGAGGAGTAGTCTTCCGTTCGCGCCTTAAAGGTAAGGCAATTCGTTAAACCGCCGGTGCCCGTACCCATGGAGCCCGGCAGTTATAAAAAGGTTATCCTGCGTGAAATAAGACACGCACGACAAAGGAGGAATCGTGGGAGTTATCGGTTACGGTCTCGGTGTTATCGGCGCTGGTCTTGCTATCGGCCTGTCTGCTCTGGGTGCTACGGGTGCTATGGCCCGTCAGCCTGAGGTCCAGGGCCGCGTGTTCACCGTCTTCATCATGGGCTCCGCCTTCGGCGAGGCTCTGGCTCTGATCGGCTTCGTTGTCGCGCTGATCGTTAAATAGCACGGAGCGTCAAGTATGAATCTTTCATCCCAGAAGAGCGCGATCGCACTCTCCGCGTCCGCGGCCGCGCTGCTCATGCCGGTTTCCGCGTTCGCTGAGGACGGCGCTGCCGGTGCGGACATCCTCATCCCTAAGATGGCGGAGTTCATCCCGGCGCTTATCGCCTTCCTGATTATCTGGATCGTGCTGGCCAAGGTCGCCCTGCCGGGCATCATGAAAACCATGGAGGAGCGCGGCAAGAAGATCGAGGAGAGCCTCGACGAGGCCGAGAAGACCAAGCAGGAGGCTATCGCCAAGCGCGCTGAGTCCGACTCGATCGTCACCGACGCCCGTCGTCAGGCTGCCGACATTGTTCTCGAGGCCCGTAAGGACGCCGAGTCCGAGCGCGCCCGCATTATCGAGGCTGCTCACAAGGAGGCCGAGGAGATCATCGCCAAGGCTCATACGACCGTCGAGGACGAGCGCAAGTCCATCTACGCCGGTGCCGCGAGCTCCATCGCCGACCTGTCCGTTGCCGTCGCCACCAAGATCGTGGGCGAGGCACTCGAGGACGATGCCGAGCAGAAGAAGCTCATCGAGCGCTACATCCAGGAAGCAGGTAGCCTGAATGCCGACTAGCCGCTATCAGGACAAGGTGCTCGAGACCTACGCGCGCTCCCTTCTGGAAGCCGCTAAGGCCGAGAACCATGTGTTCGAGGACCTCGAGATGATCGAGCGTCTGGCTAGCGCCAGCCCCGAGATCATCGCCGTGCTCGACACCATGTCCAAGCGCGACCAGCTCGACCTTCTTCCCAAGGTGGCAGCTGCCTTTAAGTATGTTGCCGAGGAAGACGAGGATGTAGTGGGCGTGACCGTCACCACGGCGATCCCGCTCGACGACGAGCTGCGTCAAACCATCACTAAGAAATGCGAGCAGGACTTCGGCCGCAAGGTATTCCTTATCGAGCAGGTCGACCCGTCTATCGTGGGCGGCCTGGTGCTCGAGGCCCGCGGCGAGCGTCGTGACATTTCCGTCAAGACGCAGCTGCGCATCGCGCAGGAGACCCTCGCAAACTCTGCTAATTCGTACGGAGGTGAAGCCTAATGTCCGAAACCCTCAATGCCCAGGATATCGCCAAGAAACTGCAGGAGCAGCTCACGAGCCTCTCCGCGACGGTCGATACGCATGAGGTTTCAACGGTCGACGAGGTAGGCGACGGCATCGCGCGCGTCTCCGGCCTCAAGAGCGCCATGGCAGGCGAGCTTCTGGAGTTCAAGAGCTCCGATACCGGTGAGACCGTCTTCGGCCTTGCCCAGAACCTTGACCGTGACGAGGTCGGCGCCGTTCTGTTTGGTACCGTCGACTCCATCAAGGAAGGCGACGAGTGCCGCACCACTGGCCGCATTATGGATATCCCTGTGAGCCGCGCCATGCTCGGCCGCGTCGTCAATCCGCTCGGCCAGCCCATCGACGGCCTGGGCGACATCGTCGCCACGCACCGTCGCCCCATCGAGTTCAAGGCCCCCGGCGTCATCGACCGTACCCCGGTGTGTGAGCCGGTTCAGACCGGTCTGCTCGCTATCGACTCCATGGTGCCTATTGGCCGCGGTCAGCGTGAGCTCATCATCGGCGACCGTAAGACCGGTAAGACCGCCATCGCCATCGACGCTATCCTCAACCAGCGCGGTAAGGGCATGGTCTGCATCTATGTCGCCATCGGCCAGAAGGCCTCCACGGTTGCCAACATCCGCGAGACCCTCGCTCAGCACGGTGCGCTCGACTACACCATTATCGTTTCGGCCACCGCTGCCGATTCCGCCCCTATGCAGTACATCGCGCCTATGGCCGGTGCCGCTATCGGCGAGTTCTTCATGTACAACGGTGAGGACGGCAAGCCCGCCAGCGAGACCAACCCCGGTGGCCACGTGCTCGTCATCTACGACGACCTGTCCAAGCAGGCCGTGGCCTACCGTCAGATGTCGCTGACGCTGCATCGTCCGCCCGGACGCGAGGCCTATCCTGGCGACATCTTCTACCTGCACTCTCGTCTGCTCGAGCGTGCAGTCAAGATGTCCAAGAAGAACGGTTACGGCTCCATGACGGCTCTTCCGATCATCGAGACCCAGGACGGCGACGTCTCGGCCTACATTCCGACCAACGTCATTTCCATTACCGATGGTCAGATCTACCTGCAGTCCGAGCTTTTCTTCCAGGGCCAGCGCCCGGCAGTCGACGTGGGCATTTCCGTGTCCCGCGTCGGTGGCGACGCACAGACCAAGGCCATGAAGCAGGTCGCCGGCAACCTCCGTCTGGACCTTGCTTCGTACCAGGAGCTCGCCGGCTTCACACAGTTCGGCTCCGACCTCGACGAGGCCACGCAAAAGCAGCTTACCCACGGCGCTCGCATGACTGAGCTCCTTAAGCAGCCGCGCTACAAGCCGTTTGAGGTTGGCGAGCAGATCGTTACGCTGTTCGCTGGCAACGAGGGCTTCCTGGATGACCTGGAGATTGCCGACGTGCTGCCTTTCCGTGCCGAGCTCATCGAGTACATGGACAATGGCTTTGGCTCGCTGCTCGACAAGGTTCGCGCCAAGAAGATCGATGATGACACCAAGGCTGAGCTCTTGCGCGTCATCGGCGACTTCAAGCAGCAGTTCATGGCCAAGCACCATTCGGATGTTTCTGGATCAGAGGAGAACTAAGCCCCATGGCCAACCTTCGCGACATTAAGAAGCGAATCTCCTCGGTTACCACGACCAAGCAGATCACGCGCACGATGGAGATGGTCTCTACGGCCAAGATCCGTCGTGCTCTCGATCGCTCCAAGCAGGCCGAGCCCTATAAGGAGGCGCTGACCGACGTCATGTTGACGGTCGCCGGCGACGCCTCCTGTTCGGGCACCGATCCCATGCTGCAGAAGCATGAGAGCGTCAAGCATGGCCTGATTGTCGTTATTGCCTCGGACCGCGGCCTTGCCGGCGGTTTCAATACGACGGTGGAGCGCACGGCCGAAAAGCTCGCCGCTTCTTGGGCGAACGACGGCATCGAGTGCGAGATCATCGCGTGTGGGCGCAAACCGGCCACGTATTTCCGTGACCGCGAAAACGTCGTCATGCACTTTGAGGGCAACTCCTCTGAGCCCGATTTCAATCAGGCCCGCATGATCTCCTCTCATATCTGCGATGCGTATCGTGCCGGTGAGCTTGACCGTGTCGAGCTTGTCTACCACCACGCCAAGAACCGCGTGGATCAGGAGCTTCGCGTCGAGCATCTGTTGCCGCTCGACCCCGAGATGATCGCTATGGCCCACGGTCCGCGTAAGAACGAGACCGACGCCCCTAAGCGCATCTCGTCCACGTTCGAGTTCGTGCCCTCTCCCGAGCATGTTCTCGGCAAGCTTGTGCCGTCTTATATCCTGACGGTCATCTACCAGGCCCTGATCGATTCGGCGGCTGCCGAGCAGGGTGCACGCCGCAAGGCCATGCACTCCGCGACGGAAAACGCCACCGCGATCATCTCGACCCTTACCCGCACGTATAGTCGCGTGCGCCAGGCTTCGATCACGACCGAGATTAACGAGATCGTCGGCGGAGCCTCAGCATTGGAGGAACAGTAATGGCTAATAACACCGTAAAGCTTGCGGTCGAGGAAGCCACCAAGAAGACGACTGCCGGTGATGGTCGCATCGTGCGAATCATCGGCCCTGTCGTCGACGTCAAGTTTGACGGCGCGGTGCCCCTGATCTACAACGCGCTCACGGTCGAGGCCGAGACCCCGATCGGTCACCTGAGCACGATCCTCGAGGTCGAGAGCCAGCTTCCGGGCGGCGTCGTCCGCACGGTCGCCATGTCCTCGACCGACGGCCTGCAGCGCGGCCTCATCGCCACCGATACCGGTGAGCCCATGAAGATGCCCGTTGGTCCCAAGACGCTCGGCCGCATTTGGAACGTCATGGGCAAGCCCGTCGACGGCAAGCCCATGCCCGAGGTGGAGGAGTTCTACCCCATCCACCATGCAGCGCCCCGTTTCGACGAGCTCACCACCAAGACCGAGATCTTCGAGACCGGCATCAAGGCTGTCGACCTGCTCGAGCCCTACATCCGTGGCGGCAAGACGGGCCTGTTCGGCGGCGCCGGCGTCGGCAAGACCGTTCTGATTCAGGAGCTCATCAACAACCTCGCCCAGGAGCACGGCGGCACCTCGGTGTTCACCGGCGTCGGCGAGCGTACCCGCGAGGGCACCGACCTGTTCCTCGAGATGAGCGAGTCTGGCGTTATCGACAAGACCTGCTTGGTCTATGGTCAGATGAACGAGCCGCCCGGAGCGCGTCTGCGCATCGGTCTGGCCGGCCTTACTACCGCTGAGTATTTCCGTGATCGTGGCCAGGACGTTCTGCTGTTCATCGACAACATCTTCCGCTTCTCCCAGGCAGGTTCCGAGGTTTCCGCACTGCTGGGCCGTATGCCGTCCGCCGTTGGTTACCAGCCCACGCTGGCAACCGAGATGGGCGACCTCCAGGAGCGCATTACCTCGACCAAGACGGGCTCCATTACCTCCGTCCAGGCTGTCTACGTCCCCGCAGACGACCTGACCGACCCGGCGCCTGCCACAACGTTTACGCACCTCGACGCCACCACGGTTCTTTCGCGTAGCATTTCGTCGCTCGGCCTGTTCCCGGCTATCGACCCGCTCGCATCTTCCTCCGACGCTCTCGATCCCTCGATCGTCGGCGAGGAGCACTACCGTGTCGCCGTCAAGGTCCAGGAGCTCCTGCAGGAGTACTCCGACCTTCAGGACATCATCGCCATTCTGGGTATGGACGAGCTGTCCGAGGAGCAGCGCCTTACGGTCAACCGTGCCCGTAAGATTCAGCAGTTCCTCTCGCAGTCCTTCCACGTCGCCGAGAAGTTCACCGGCAACCCCGGTGTCTACGTCCGCGTCGAGGATACCGTCCGCTCTTTCGCCGAGATTGTCGACGGCAAGGCCGATGACCTGCCCGAGCAGGCTTTCCGCTATGCTTCCACGATTGAGGACGTGCGCGAGCGCGCCCGCAAGATGGGGGAGAAGTAGGTTATGCGTATCCGCATCGTGTGCCCCGTGAGCTGCGCCTATGAGGGCGACGCTGCGTTTGTGTCGATTCCGTCCACGGATGGCGAGTTTGGCGTTCTGCCTGCTCACTCCAGCGAGATCTGCACGATCGACCGCGGTTACGTTCGCGTTTCCGATAAGGCCATGGGCACTGTCGACCACACGTTTGCCGTGGCCGGCGGCTATGCCCAGGTTGCGGACGATGTCGTGACCGTTCTCGCCGAGCGCGCTTGCGATTTGGCGACCGTCGATGCCGACAAGCTTAAAGCTGATATTCAAGGTTTTGAAGAGAAGCTGGGTAATTTGTCGGAGGATGATGCACGCCGCGCCTACCTCTATAATGAAATCGCATGGTGTAAGCTCAAGCTTGCCCAATAGTCAAACGATTTAGCGTTCGACCATTTGCGAACACATCATGCCCGGGATGGCTCAGCCATCCCGGGCATGCTTTTTGAAAGGGTAGACCTTGGATATTATCCGCGTTGAGGGTGGCCACGCCATCGGAGGCTCCGTGCCCGTTTCGGGCGCCAAGAACTCCGCACTCAAACTCATGGCGGCAACGCTTCTGGCGCCGGGCAAGACGACGCTGCAGAACGTGCCCGATATTTCCGATGTCCACGTGATGGGCAAGGTGCTCAAGGGCATGGGCGCTACGATCGATGTTCTCGACGAGCACACGCTCGAGATTGATACCTCTCAGGTCGATTCTTGGGAGGCCCCCTACGAGCTCGTCGCCAAGATGCGTGCTTCCACCGCCGTGATGGGACCCCTGCTGGGCCGCTTCCATCGCGCCAAGATCGCCATGCCGGGCGGCTGCAACCTGGGTGCTCGCAAGATCGATATGCACATTCTTGGTCTCGAGGCCCTGGGCGTAGAGTTCGATACCGCCCACGGCTACATCAACGCTAATGCGCCCCAAGGTCTGCGCGGTACCACCGTTACGCTCGAGTTCGCCAGCGTCGGTGCGACCGAGAACCTCATCATGGCATCCGTGCGCGCGCAGGGCACCACGGTTATCGACAATGCCGCCCGCGAGCCCGAGATCGTCGATCTCGCCAACATGCTCAACGAGATGGGCGCCAAGATTGTTGGCGCCGGTACGCCTGTCGTGACCATCGAGGGCGTGGAAGAACTGCATCCTGTTACCCATCGCGTAGTGGGCGACCGCATCGAGGCCGGTACCTTTATCGTTGCCGGTGCGTTGATGGCCGACGATCGTGGTGTCGATGTCACGGGCTTTTGCCCCATTCACTTGGGCATGGTGCTCAAGAAGATGGAGCTCATGGGTATCGACTGCGAGCGCGTCGAGGATGGCGTCCATGTGAACCGTGCCGAGCGTATCAAGCCGGTCGACATCCAAACGCTTCCGTTCCCCGGCTTCCCGACGGACATGCAGGCGCAGATTATGGTGCTCTCCGCTCTCGCCGACGGCAGCTCCGTTATTACCGAGAACATCTTCGAGAATCGCTTTATGTTTGCCTCTGAGCTGGTGCGCATGGGTGCCGACATTCGTATCGAGAGCCATCATGCCATGATTCATGGCGTCAAGGGTTTCTCGGGTGCACAGGTTACCTCGCCCGATCTGCGTGGCGGAGCGGCCCTCGTCGTAGCGGGCTTGATCGCCGACGGGACGACCGAGGTTTCGGCTATCCATCACATCAAGCGCGGCTACGAGCAGTTTGTCGAAAAGCTGCAGGCGCTCGGCGCGCATGTCGAGCATGCTACCGTCCCCGATCCCGTCATCTACTAATACAGGTTGCCTATGTTTAATAAAAAGCCCCTCGCGGATACCACCGCCCGAAGACCCTCAACTGGTGCGCAGGCCAAGATCTACAGTCGCGATAACGTGGCTCGCTATTCCGAGCGCGCTCGTCAACGTCGTCGTAGCCACACGATTCGTCACGTCGCGCTCATTGTCGTGCTTGGTGTGCTGCTGAGTGCCACTACCGCTGCCGGCCTGTGGTTTGCCACCATTATGGGCAAGCTCGGCGATTCTAATGTCATTACCGACAATCTGCGTCGGGTTCTGGTTGACACCGATGAGGCAAAGGATCCGTTCTACGTGCTGCTTCTTGGCACCGACGGCCGTCCGGGCGAGGATACGTATCGTGCCGACTCGATTATCCTGGCACGCATCGACCCCACGCAAAAGCAGGCGACGCTCATTTCCGTTCCGCGCGACACCAAGGTCGAGTACAAGGGCGAGACCATGAAGATCAACGCCTGCCATACCGTTGGCGGCGCCGAGGCCATGGTCGAGGCGGTCAACGAGCTGTGCGGTGTTCAGATTTCCCACTATGCCGAGGTCAGCTTCGACGGTATGCAGGCGCTGATTGATTCGGTTGGCGGTATCGACATTAACGCAACCGATGATGTTGACGACCCCGAGCACCTGGATATTAAGATTACCGCTGGCCAGCAGCATATGGACGGTGCCACCGCCCTTACCTATGCCCGCTGCCGCTACACCTATGCCGACGGCGATTACACACGCATGCGCCACCAGCGTCAGGTGCTTGGCGCCCTTGCCAACCAGATTCTCAATAACTTCGATGCCACGAAGATTTTTGGCCTGGTTAATTCGCTGTCCGATATGCTCGTAACCGATATGAGCGTTCAGGATATCGTGGCTACGGTCAACGCCATGCGCGGTATGGATGTCGACGGTATCTACTCGGCCAACCTGCCCTCGTACGCCGACGACAGCACCATGATCGACGGTGTGAGCTACGTCTTTGTCTACGAGGACGAGCTCAAGGAAATGATGGAGCGCGTCGATGCCGGCAAGGATCCCAAGGGTCCCAACAC
>DBGAPG010000053.1:0-9549 GCA_048438765.1 Collinsella sp. | reverse complement strand
ACCAAAGCCCCCGGCGCGTCCTCTTCCTTGCGGCGTTTTGGCCTGCAGCTTGCGAACGTCGCCTTGCTCGTTCGCTTTTTGATCTGGAGAGCCGGGTGGGCTGATAGATAAATAGATGTGAGTAGGGGCTCCTCCGTTGATGAACGGGGGAGCCCCTTGTTGCGTTTTGGGTTGTTGTTGCGGTCTAGAGGTGCGAGATGATTAGTTCCATCTTGCCCTCGAGTTCAATCTTGTCCACGGTGCTCGGGGCCAGCAGGTGGCTTCCCTTGTGGACGGGGTCGCCGCAGACGGTGCCTTCGCCGTCGATGACCGACAGGCACATGAAGGGCCAGCGCTGGTCGAGGGTCTTGCTGCCGTCGACGCGCACACGATCGACGGTGTAGCAGGAGTTAGACTCGAGCTCGGTCACGCCATCGACTTCGGGCGCGGTCACCGTGCCGTCGGTCGGAGCCTGAGCATCAAAGTCGATGCAGTCGAGGCTCTGCTCAATGTGCAGTGGGCGCAGCTTGCCATCGGTGCCGGGACGGTCGTAGTCGTACAGGCGATATGTCACGTCGCTCGACTGCTGCGTCTCCAAAATGAGCGTGCCGGTCTTGATGGCGTGCACGGTGCCGGAATCAATCTGGAAAAAGTCGCCCTTGTGGATCGGCAGCACGTTGAGCATGTCGTCCCAGCGGCCGTCCTCGATCATCTGTGCGGCCTCGGCGCGGTCATGCGCGCGCTGGCCGACGATAATCGTGGAGCCGGGCTCGCAGTCCAGCACATACCAGCACTCGGTTTTGCCCAGGCTGCCGTTCTCGTGCTCGGCGGCGTACTCGTCGTTGGGGTGAATCTGGATCGAAAGGTCGTCCTTGGCGTCCAGAATCTTAACGAGTAGCGGGAACTCCTTGCCCTCGCAGTTGCCAAAGAGCTCGCGATGCTCGGCCCACAGCCACGACAGCGTGTGACCGGCATACGGGCCCTCCGCAATCTGGCAGTCGCCATTGGGGTGGGCCGAGATGGCCCAGCACTCACCGATGGGACCCTTGGGAATGTCGTAACCAAATACGGTTTCGAGCTGGCGGCCGCCCCAGATCTTCTCGTGAAAGATCGGCGTCAGTTTAATCAAATCGGACATGTTCATACCCCCATTGTGTTGCGCGGACGCTGCACGAAACAGCTCAAAGCGAGCGCCCGGATGACTACAAAAACCTATGCCAACGTTACGTTGTGCAACTCAAAGCGGTCGCCAACGTTGCGCGAGACCGAATACTCAAAGGCGGCGCCGCTGTCCAAAAAGCCAATCTGGGTGAGCTCGAGCAGGGGAGAGCCAAGTTTGGTGTCCAGACGCTTGGCTTCTTCCTCGGTTGCTGCCACGGCGCGAATGGTACGGTGGAAGCTCGATATCTTCAGCCCACATTGCTCGCGGATGAAGTGGTAGACCGATCCGTACAGGTCCTTCTTTTTAAGGCCTGGAATCAGCTCGAGGGGCATGTAGGTGTACTCGATAACGATGGGCTTCTCATCGGCCTGACGCACGCGCACGATGTGATAGGCAAAGTCATCCTCGGCAATTCCCAGCTGGGCTGCGATGTCCGCTGGTGGATTAACAATCGAGAAATCGTAGACCACCGAGGTCACCTTCTCCCCGCGGTGCTCATACGAAAAACCCTGGGCACGGTCGTTTTTGCCCTGGAAAAACGCCTGGCCGGGAAGTCCCGCCGTGTCCTTAACGTAGGTACCCGATCCACGACGGCTGGTAATAAGACCTTCCTCGGTGATTTGCTCGATAGCTCGTTTGACGGTGATTTTGGAAACGCTATAGAGCTCACAGAACTCAACGACGGTGGGAAGCTTGTCGCCCGGTTTAAGAGCGCCATCCTCGATACTTCGACGAATATCTGCAGCTATCGCCTCGTATTTGGGAATCATGGAACCTCCTTTCCGACATATATGAATACAAAAAGTAAGTATAACCCTCAACAGGGCATCCATATTACTTTTATCTAAGAAGTTCGAGAAAGAAAAAAGAAAAAGACGCTTTACTTTTAAAATTAGAGCGCTATAGTTTAAGCAACGAACGGAATCCTTCCGCACAACAGGATCGACCGTTTGGGGACGGTTTTGTTTTGGCGGGTTGGATATCGGTATGGCCGGTGCGCGCCCGCGCCGGATAACCTGCCAAAGCAAACCCGTCTCCAACCGGAAGCTCTAGAACACGAAAGCGAGGACTTTGATGGCACAGTATCAGCTGCCCAACGACTTCTTCTTTGGCGCTGCTATGTCCGGCCCGCAGACTGAGGGTCAGTGGAACCAGGGCGGCAAGCTCGAGAACCTGTGGGACACCTGGTCCATCCAGGATCTGGGTTCGTTCTACAACCGCGTTGGCTCTTACGCCGGCAATGACTTTATGGCCAAGTACCAGGAAGACCTTCGCATTTTGAAGGACTTGGGTCTGGATACCTATCGCACTTCCATCCAGTGGAGCCGTCTGCTCGATGCCGACGGCAACCTCAACGAGGAAGGTGCCGCGTGGTATCACGAGTTGTTCCGCGCCTCTCGCGAAGCCGGCTTGAAGCCGTTTGTCAACTTGTACCACTTTGACATGCCCACCTACCTCTTTAACCGTGGCGGCTGGGAGAGCCGTGAGGTTGTCGAGGCTTACGCACATTACGCCGACGTCGCCTTCCACGAGTTTGGCCAGGAGATTAAGTACTGGTTCACCTTTAACGAGCCCATCGTCGAGCCCGAGCAGCGCTATCAGGAGGGCGTGTGGTTCCCGCAGCTCCACGACTTCAACCGCGCCCGCACCGTGCAGTATCACATCTCGCTGGCGCACGCGCTGGCCGTGGCCAACTATCGTCGCGCCTATGACGAGGGCGCTATTCGCGCCGATGCCAAGATCGGCATGATCAACTGCTTTACCCCGGTCTACACCAAGGAGAACCCCAGCGAGGCGGACCTCGAGGCCGTGCGCATGACCAGCGGCATCAACAACCGCTGGTGGCTCGACCTCATCACCAAGGGCGAGCTTCCTGCCGACGTGCTCGACAGCCTGGCCGAGGGCGGCGTTAAGCTCCCGTTCCGCGCCGGCGACCAAGAGATCCTCAAGCAGGGTGTTGTCGACTGGCTCGGCTGCAACTACTACCACCCCACGCGTGTTCAGGCGCCGGCGAGCAAGGTCGACCAGTACGGCCTGCCGCACTTTGCCGACGAGTACGTATGGCCCGACGCCGTTATGAACGAGAGCCGCGGCTGGGAGATCTACCCGCAGGGCCTCTACGACTTTGGCATGGACTGCGCTAAGAACTACCCCGATCTTGAGTGGTTCGTTTCCGAGAACGGCATCGGCATCATGGACGAATACAAGAACCGTGACGCCGAAGGAACCATCCAGGATGACTACCGCGTCGACTTTGTACGTCAGCACCTGGAGTGGGTGGCCAAGGCCATCGACGAGGGCGCCAAGTGCCGGGGCTATCACTACTGGGCCGTCATCGATAACTGGTCTTGGGCCAATGCCTTTAAGAATCGTTACGGCTTTGTCGAGGTCGATCTCATGGACGGCTACAAGCGCCGCCTTAAGAAGTCGGCGGCCTGGCTCAAACAGGTCGCCACGACCCACGTGGTTGATTAGCGACCGGGCGAACGCCCAGACCGCGCGCCGCCGCGCGCAACACATGGCACATCTGGTGGCAGAGGGCGACAGACCACCGTGCGCATAGGAAAAGGCCGGATTTGAAAGTTAGGAGCAATCATGGCCAGTGACAACGGAAAGAGCTTCCTCGACAAGTTTGCCGAGGTCTCTGCGAAGGTGGGAAACCAGGTTCACCTGCGTTCCCTGCGTGACGCCTTCGCGACCATCACGCCGCTCTATATCCTTGCGGGTATCGCGGTTCTTATTAACAACGTCGTGTTCCCTCTGTTCCCGCTCGATGCGGCGGGCCTTGCCAACCTTCAGACGTGGGGCTCGGCAATTACGCTGGGCACCCTCAACGTCTCTGCCATTATCTTGGCCGGATTGATTGGCTACAGCCTCGCCAAGAACAAGCGTTTCGATAACCCGCTCGCTTGCGTGGTCGTCGCCATCTCTGCCTTCGTCATCATGATGCCGCAGCAGATCACCGCCTCGCTTGCCGCCACGAGCCCACTGCTCACCGACAAGATCACCTCCGCCGAGGTCACGGGCGCCCTTTCGACTGCCAACACCGGCACCAACGGTCTGTTCTCGGCTATTATCATCGCCCTGCTTTCCGTCTCGCTCTTCATCAAGATTTCTGGCGTCGAGAAGCTCAAGGTTAAGCTGGGCGAGGGCGTGCCTCCCGCGGTCTCCAACTCCTTCAACGTCATGATTCCGATGCTGCTTAACCTCGCGGTCTTCGCTCTTGCCGCAGCCCTGCTCGCCGTGTGCGCCGGCACCGATCTGTGCACCATCATCTCCACGTGCATCTCCAACCCGCTCAAGAGCATCATGAACGCCGGTCCGTGGGCTGTTATCCTCATCTACACCCTTGCTAACCTGCTGTTCTGCGTCGGTATTCACCAGTCCACCATCTCTGGCGCTACCGTCGAGCCGATCCTGACCATGCTCATCGTCGACAACATGGCTACCTTTGCCGCCGGTGGCACCATCCAGCCCGATCACTACATGAACATGCAGATCGTTAACAGCTTCGCCCTCATCGGCGGCTCGGGCTGCACCCTCATGCTCCTGCTCGACACGCTCCTGTTCTCCAAGAACAAGGCTTCCGAGACCGTTTCCAAGATGGCTATCCTGCCTGGTCTGTTCAACATCAACGAGCCGGTTATCTACGGTTACCCCATCGTGTACAACCTGCCGCTCATGATCCCGTTCGTTCTTCTTCCCGACCTGTTCATCGGCATCACCTATGGCCTTACCTGCGCAGGCATCATCAGCCCCTGCATCGCCCAGGTGCCCTGGACCATGCCTCCCGTCATCAATGCCCTGCTCGCTACGGGCTTTGACTGGCGCGCCGGCGTGTGGCAGGCTCTCGAGATTGTCATTGGCATGGCCGTCTACCTGCCCTTTATGAAGATTTCCGAGAAGGCAATCGCCAAGCAGGAGGCTCTCGCCGAGTAGAACGCCTAACGTTCGTCCCTTTCACCTTTGCGGGCACCGGTACGTGGTGTCAGTGCCCGCATCTCTCTTCTGCGTAAGGGCGCAGAAAGAGGGCACAATAACCGCAAGGAATACAACCAGTCGTCGTCTGCGCGCCGCGCAGTTATAAGGAGGAAACCATGAAGAAGATCATGCTCTGCTGCAATGCCGGTATGTCCACGAGCCTGCTGGTCCAGAAGATGCAGGCCGAGGTTGCAAACCGTGGTCTGGATATCGAGATCGAGGCTCGTCCCATGAACGAGGCCCACGATCACCTGGACGAGTGCGACATGTTGCTGCTTGGCCCGCAGATCGGCTACACCAAGGGTGACTTTGAGAAGGAGGCCGCCGGCCGTTTTCCGGTCGAGGTCATCAACATGGTCGACTACGGCCGCATGAACGCTGCCGGCATCATTGACCACTGCGTCAGCGTGATGGGCTAGGTGCTCCGCATGGAGGATATGAACGAACTGCAGATGACCTGCTTCGAGATCATCAGCTACGTCGGTACCGCCAAGAGCATGTACATCAATGCCGTGCAAAAGGCCAAGGAGGGCGATTTTGACGCCGCCGAGGAGCTTATCAAGCAGGGCGACGAGGCCTATAACGGTGGCCACGATGTTCACATGGGGCTTCTGAAGAAAGAGGCCAACGGCGAGCGTAACGGCGAGGCCCCGTTGATTCTGCTGCATGCCGAGGACCAGATGGCCGGTACCGAGACCATGCGCGTCATGGCGACGGAGCTCATCGAGGTTCACAAGCAGCTGCAGGCACTTAAGGCCTAGTCAGCGTTATCGCCGCGAAGGACCGTGCGGTCCGACAGACAACATAGTCCCTTTGACGGGCGCCGGGAGTCTCCGCCTCCCGGCGCCTTTATTTTTGGGGATGGTCTTGCGCGGCCTGTTGAGCGGCCATTTGCGTTTCCCCAGTTAAAACCTGCCAAAACAAACCTGTCCCTTTTTGGTAGGTTTTTGCCTTGGGAGCGGTACCATACAGGCAATGTTTAAACGAGAAAGGTGGGCTCCCATGGAACCTAAGCAGTACTACATCGGCATTGACGTCGGCGGCACTTCGGTTAAGGAGGGTCTGTTCGACGAGGAAGGCAACCTGCTGGCCAAGGCCAGCGTGCCTACGCCTCCCATCGTTGACGCTGCGGGCTTTGCCGCAGTGACCGAGGCTATCGACCAGGTGGTCGCCAAGGCCCAGATTCCGCGCGCCTTTGTGGCTGGCATTGGCCTGGCCGTTCCGTGCCCCATCCCGGCATCGGGCGATGCCAAGGTCAAGGCCAACATTGCCATTAACCTGCCCGAGCTGAGGATCGCCATTCAAAAGCACTGCCCCGACGCGGTCGTTAAGTACGAGAACGATGCCAACGCCGCTGCCATGGGCGAGGCCTGGCTCGGTTCTGCCAAGGGCGTGCAGAACGTGGTGATGGTCACCATCGGTACCGGCGTGGGCGGCGGCGTTATCGTCAACGGCGACGTGGTATCGGGCGTTGTGGGCGCCGGCGGCGAGATTGGCCACATGTGCCTGAACCCGGCTGAGGAGCGCACCTGCGGCTGCGGCGGCCATGGCCACCTGGAGCAGTATTCCAGCGCCACCGGCGTGGTGAGCAACTACCTTGCCGAGTGCAAGAAGGCGAGCGTCGAGCCCATCGAGCTCACCGGCCCCTCAGATTCCAAGGACGTGTTCCAGGCCTGCCGCGAGGGCGACAAGCTCGCGCTGGCTGCGGCCGATACCATGGCCGATTATCTCGGCCGTGCCCTGGCGCTTATTGCCAACGTGGTCGACCCCGAGATGTTCCTGATCGGCGGCGGTGCGTCTGCCTCGGCCGATGTCTACCTCGACGCCGTTCGCGAGCACTTCCAGCGCTACGCGCTTTCCGCCTCGCGCGAGACGCCCATTAAGGTCGCTTCGCTCGGCAACGACGCCGGCATCATCGGCGCCGCCTACGTAGCCCTGCGCGCCGCCGGTAAATAGCTGGTGCAAGGGGGTCAGGTTACTTTGCACCAACATGGTGTAAAAGGGACAGCCTTGGCCCCCGTGCCTACCCCAAAATATGCCGTGGCCCTTCCGTCTGCGAAGGCTCGGCATCGGCGTGCTACCATAGCTACGTCCAAGTACACATATCAAGTGGAGGATATCCATGGCAAACGTTCTTGTCTTTGGTCACCAGAACCCCGATAACGACGCCATCATGAGCGCCGTCGTCCTGTCCCAGCTGCTCAACCAGGTTGAGTATGCCGGCAACACCTACGAGGCCTGCGCCCTTGGTCAGCTTCCGGCAGAGTCCGCCAAGCTGCTCGCCGACGCCGGCATCGCCGAGCCTCGCGTGATCGAGTCCGTCGAGGCCGGTCAGCTCGTCGTCCTCACCGACCACAACGAGTCTGCCCAGTCCGTCGCCGGCCTTAAGGACGCCACGGTCTTTGGTGTTGTCGACCATCACCGCATCGGCGACTTCGAGACCGCCGGCCCGCTGCACTACATCTGCCTGCCCTGGGGCTCCAGCTGCACCATCGTCACCAAGCTCGCCGGCGTGCTCGGCGTTGAGCTTTCTGACGTCCAGGCCAAGCTGCTGCTCTCGGCCATGATGACCGATACGCTCATGCTCAAGAGCCCCACCACCACCGATGTCGACCGCGCCGTCGCCGCCAAGCTCGGCGAGCAGGTGGGCGTCGACCCGGTCAAGTTTGGCATGGAGGTCTTCCTTACCCGTCCGTCCGGCTCCTTCACTGCAGCCGAGATGGTCGGCAACGACATCAAGATGTTCGAGCCCGCCGGCAAGAAGCTGCTCATCGGCCAGTACGAGACCGTCGACAAGAGCCGCGCGCTCGGCATGATCGACGAGATTCGCGAGGCCATGCGCGCCTACGCCGCCGAGAAGGGTGCTGACGGCATTGTCCTGTGCATCACCGACATCATGGAGGAGGGCTCGCAGGTCCTGCTCGAGGGCGAGACCGAGGCTGCTCAGAAGGGCCTGGGCATTGCCGACGAGCACGACGGCGTCTGGATGCCGGGCGTCCTCTCCCGTAAGAAGCAGGTCGCTGCCCCCATCATGGCCGCCTGCTAGATTCTTTTGGCCTAACACCGACGACCGGATCGCGGACGCCCCGCGCTCCGGTCGTTTTTTGTGCACGGCGCCGCGTCGTCTCTTGGACAGGCGTGCCCGTGCCGTTGAGCAAATAATGTTCAACCTGTGGTTCCGCTTTTCGGCCACGCCTGCGTGCTTGTCGTGCAGGGTAGGCTAGATGCAAGCGTAATACGTTAGAGCGCGGCGCCGCCACTTAGGCGGGCCGTGCTTTTTTAAGACGGGAGCTTTCCCGTGAAAGGAGCCGCCCATGGCAGCAACTGAGCAGCTGTTCAACGTTCGTGAGCGCAAGCGCTTTGAGCGTCACGACATTTGGGAGCGCATCGCCGAGAACGGCACGATTTCCGCCGCCGTCATGGTCTTCGCCGCCATCGCCGCCGTCATTTGCGCCAATACCGATGCCTACGAGGCCATCCATCACTTTTTGGAGACCCCGCTGTATGTGGGTCTGGGCAACCTTACGGCCGGTCTTACCGTTGAGCTTTTCGTCAACGACTTCCTCATGGCGATTTTCTTTTTGTTGGTGGGCATTGAGCTTAAGTACGAGATGACGGTCGGCGAGCTCAAGAATCCGCGTCAGGCCATGCTTCCCATGCTGGCGGCCGTGGGCGGCGTCGTCGTTCCCGCCTGCATCTACCTGATTTTTAACCATGCCGGTGCGCGCAATGGCTGGGCCATCCCCATGGCAACCGATATTGCCTTCGCACTGGGCGTGCTGTCACTTTTGGGCAATCGCGTGCCCAACGGCGTGCGCGTGTTCTTCTCGACGCTCGCCATCGCCGACGACCTCATCTCTATCGCCGCCATCGCCATCTTCTACGGTCAGAGTCCCAATCCGTTTTGGCTGGGTGCCGCCGCGCTTGTGACCTGCGCGCTCGTGTGGCTCAACAAGACGCAGCATTACCGCCTTGCCCCGTACTCGGTGCTGGGCCTGCTGCTGTGGTTCTGCATGTTCAAGAGCGGCGTGCACGCTACGCTTGCCGGCGTCATCCTGGCCTTCACCATCCCGGCCAAGTGCGGCGTCAAGCTCGATAGCCTCACCGATTGGTTGGGCGAGTGCCTGCCGCTGCTCGATGACCGCTACGACGACGAGGCGCACATCCTGGGCCAGCATGACTTTACCGTCTCGACCACCAAGGTCGAGCGCGTCATGCACCGCGTGACTCCGCCGCTTATCCGCATGGAGCGTCTGATCTCCACGCCGGTCAACTTTGTGATCCTGCCGATCTTTGCGTTCGTGAACGCGCAGGTTCGCCTAGTGGGCGTTGACATGAGCACGCTGCTCACCGATCCGGTGACGCTTGGCGTGTACTTTGGCATGCTGCTGGGCAAGCCGATCGGCATCTTTGGCATGACGTTCGCC
>DBGAPG010000052.1:0-8535 GCA_048438765.1 Collinsella sp. | reverse complement strand
TCGAAAGCGTCCAGTGGCTGCGCGGCTTTATCGCCAACTACGACGGCGCCGTCCTCATCGTCAGCCACGACCGCGCCTTCATGGACGCCTGCGTCGACCATGTCGCCGCTCTCGAAAACCGCCGCGTGACCACCTACACCGGCAACTACAGCAGCTACCTCAAGCAGCGCGAGGACAACCTGGAGCAGATGCGCGCCAAGCGAGCCGCCCAGGAGCGCGACATCGCCCACATGCAGGTCTTCGTCGACAAGTTCCGCTACAAGCCCACCAAGGCCGCCCAGGCGCAGGAGCGCATCCGCAAGATCGAGCAGATCAAAAAGGAGCTCGTCATCCTGCCCGAGGGCCACAAGCACATCGACTTTAAGTTCCCTGACCCACCGCGCTCCGGCGATATGGTCGTGGGCCTGGAGGGCGTCTCCAAGTCCTACGGCAACAAACACATCTACAGCGATATCGACCTCAAGCTCTACCGCGGCGAGCACGTGGCGCTCGTCGGCCCCAACGGCGCCGGCAAGTCCACGCTCATGAAGATCATCGCCGGACTGGAGCCGCCCACCACCGGCACCCGCGACCTGGGCACCAACGTGGGCGTGGCCTATTACGCCCAGCACGCGCTCGAGGGCATGACCGAGTCCAACACCGTCCTGCAAGAGATCGACACCGTCACGCCCAAGTGGACCGTGCCACAGCAGCGCAGCCTACTGGGCGCCTTCCTGTTTAGCGACAACGATTCCATCGAGAAGCAGGTTCGCGTCCTCTCCGGCGGCGAAAAAGCGCGTCTGGCCCTGGCCAAGATGCTCGTGGCCCCCGAGGCGCTCCTGTGCCTGGACGAGCCCACCAACCACCTAGACATCGACTCGGTGGACATGCTCGAGAACGCCCTGCAAAACTTCCCCGGCACCATCGTGCTGATCAGCCACGACGAACACCTGGTGCGCGCCGTGGCCAACCGCGTGATCGACATCCGCGATGGCAAGGTCACGGTCTATGACGGCGACTACGACTACTACCTCTACAAGCGCGAGGACCTCGCAGCCCGTGCCGCCGCCGAGACGGCAGGGGAGAGTGCGCCGGCCACGGCCAAGTCCACCAAAGCCAGCGCCGCCCAGGCCGACACCCCCGCAGCTGCCCCCAAACCCGCCGAGGGCAAAAAGACCAAGGAGCAAAAGCGCGCCGAGGCCCAAGCCCGCGCAGCGCTCAATAAAAAGCTCAAGGGCGTGCGCAACCAGCTCAAGAAGATCGAGACGGAGCTCGACAAAAAGCGTGCCCGCTATGACGAGCTTATGGAATTGATGGCAAGCGAAGAGCTTTATGCCGATCAAGACAAGTTCAACGCCGCGCTGGGGGAATATAACGGCCTTAAGCAAGAGCTACCCAAGCTCGAGGACGAATGGCTGGAGCTTTCCACCCAGATCGAAGAGGAGACCGCGCGTGAACTCTCGTAAGGCCGCTGCCGTGGCGATGAGCATCATCGCCATCGCCTGTCGCATCTGCGGCATCTTTATGAGCGCGATGACCGTGCTGCTGTGTTTTAGCGGCCTCACAGCCAAGCTGCAGATCGTTGGCTTTGTCGTCGAGCTTTCGCGCGCACTGCCGAGCGCCATCGCCGGCTATGGCGTCATCACGTCGCCCTTTGGCGGCGTGTTCCGCCTGGATTACGCCATCGTCGCCGTGATCCTGTTTGTGATCGACTACCTGCTCACGCGCGCCTCGCGTCGCGTCCGCTAGGGGAGCGCTATGTCCAGCAGCTACCTCATGAACCTGCTCGCCAGCGCCGTCGCCGTCATCGTGGGAATCGTGATCCACGAGAGCGCACACGCCGCCGCGGCCTGGGCACTCGGCGATAAGACGGCCCGTTCGCGCGGACGCGTCTCGCTCAACCCGCTCAACCACATCGATCCGTTTGGCACCATTCTCCTGCCGCTGCTTATGCTTGTCGCCGGCGGCCCGGTGTTCGCCTTCGCCAAGCCCGTGCCCGTCTACCTTAACAACCTCAAGCACCCCAAGCGTGACGAGGTCCTGGTGAGCGCAGCCGGCCCCGCATCGAACATCGCGCTCGCGTGCCTCGCTGCCGCCCTCATGCACGCGGCATATGGCAGCCTCTATACCGGCATGTCCTTTGCCATGGCGTCACAGATCATGAACTTCGGCGCCACGTTTATCGTGGTCAACCTGTCACTCGCGTTCTTCAACCTCATCCCGATCCCGCCGCTCGATGGCTCGTCGATCATCGTGCCCTTCCTCAAAGGCAAGGCGCTCAACAACTATTACCACCTGCAGCAATACGCTATGCCCATCCTCATCCTAATTCTATACCTGCTGCCCATGTGGACCGGCATCGACGTGATCGGCCGCTATTTCGACGTTACCGTGTATCCGCTTGCTGAGCAGCTGCTCAACTTCGCAATCGCCGGCATCTAAGGTAAACTTACAGGTCGACCGTGCAAAACGGTCGCAACATGCACCCAAACCGCGCCGCGAAGGCGCCGTCAAAGGAGGTCGAAAATGTCGTATCGCGTGTCGACGCAGGTCTACAGCGGACCGTTCGACCTGCTGCTGCAGCTGGTAACCCGCCAAAAAGTAGATATCGGCGCCATCTCCATTAGCGAGGTGGCCGAGCAGTACCTTGCCGAGGCCGAGCGCATCGAGGCGCTAGACCTGGACGTTGCGAGCGACTTTTTGCTGGTCGCGGCAACCCTTTTGGACATCAAGGCCGCCTCGCTGGTGCCCCAGGAAGCCCCGCGCAAGACAGACGACGATGACGAGGACGACGAGGACCTGGAGGAACTCAGCGCGCTCGACGGCGACGCCTTGCGCGAGGTCCTGATCCAGCGCCTGATTGCCTACAAGCAGTTTAAGGGTGCGGCTGCGGCCCTCGGTGCCCGCATGCAGGCCGAAAGCCGCATGCACCCGCGTGTGGCCGGCCCCGACCCCGAGTTTTTGGGCCTTATGCCCGACTACCTGGCCGGCATCACCCTGCGCGGCCTCGCCGTCATCTGTGCCGACCTGGACGGCAAGCGCCAGACCTTCCTGCTGGAGGCCGAGCACGTGGCGCCGCATCGCGTGCCGCTCGATCTGACCGTAGCCTCGGTCGACCGCTTTACCATGGCGCACCAAACTTGCACCTTCCGCGAGCTGTTGGACGGCGACGCCACCACCGAGCAGCTCGTCGTCACCTTCCTGGCCATGCTCGAGCTTGCCAAGCGCGGCTCGCTCACGCTGAGCCAGGACGAGATCTTCGGAACCATCTGCATCAACCGCGTCGAGGGCGCCGAGGCATACGTGCCCGGCGAGGGCCCCGAGCTCACCGAATAGGAGCCGCAACCATGTCAACCCTTTCCACGCTGGAGGCAAACAGCATCAAAGGCGCCCTTGAGGCTCTGCTGCTGGTGTCGAGCGACCCCGTGAGCGCACCCGCGCTGGCAGGTGCGCTGGATATCGCCCCGGGCGAGTGCGCATCGCTGCTCGCCGAGCTCAAGGTTGAGTACGAGGAGGCCAACCGCGGCTTTCAGCTGCGCGAGGTCGCCGGCGGCTGGCGCCTGTTTACGCATCCCGCCTATCACGACGTGGTTGAGGCCTACGTGCTGAGCTGGGACACGCAAAAGCTGTCGCAGGCGGCGCTCGAAACCCTGGCCGTCATCGCATACCACCAGCCTGTGACGCGCGAGGTGGTCAAGGGCATCCGCGGCGTCAACTCCGACGGCGTCATCGCGTCGCTCGTGGACAAGGGCCTGGTGCGCGAGCTCGGCCGCGATCCCCAGCGCGGTCAGGCCATCATTTACGGCACGACCAACGCCTTCTTGGAAAAGTTCGGTCTGCGCTCCACCCGCGACCTGCCCGACCTGGAGCAGTTTGCCCCCGACGAGCAATCGCGTCAGTTTATCCGCGAGCGCCTGAGCGGCCGCAGCATTCAGTCCACGCTCGAGGAGCAGGCCGATGACCTGGACGAAGAGTGCGAACTGCTCGATACCGATGTTGAAGATGTTGAGGCAGTCGAGGACTTGGAAACCCTGGTCGTCGACGAGACCTCGGAGGATTTGCATGACGAGGACTAACGAAGTAGGGGAGACGCGTGCCATTGGTAACGCAGTACCCGCCACCGACGCCCAGCCCGTCTATCCGCACACCATGCGCCTGCAGCGCTTTTTGGCGCGCGCGGGCGTGGCGAGCCGCCGTGGCTCGGAGGACCTAATGACCGCCGGCCGCGTGACCGTCAACGGCGAGGTCGCGACCGAGCTGGGCACCAAGGTCGATGTCGACCACGATCACATCGAGGTCGACGGCATGCCCGTCAAGCTCAACCAGGGCGCCGTGTACTTGATGCTCTACAAGCCGACCGGCTACCTCACCACCATGAGCGACCCGCAGGAGCGCCCTTGCGTGGCCGACCTGGTCCCGCGCGACCGCTTTCCGGGCCTGTTTCCAGTGGGCCGCCTGGACCGCGACACCACGGGCCTTTTGCTCTTTACCACCGACGGCGACATGTCGCAGGATCTGCTGCACCCCAGCAAGCACGTCTACAAGACCTACCAGGCGCTCGTGGACGGACGGCTGTCCGACCGCGACTTGGAACCACTCCGCAGCGGCATCGAGCTCGACGACGGCCTGTGCCAGCCGGCGATCTGCCGCGTCATCAACGCGCGCGAGGCCGAGGCCGTAGCTCCCCAGGGCGTCAAACCCGGCACCACCGCCGTGGAGGTCATAATCCGCGAGGGTCGTAAAAACCAGGTCAAGCGCATGCTGGGCAAGATTCACCATCCTGTGATCCGCCTGCACCGCTGCAACTTTGCCGGCCTTGAGCTCGAGGGCGTGGCCAAGGGCTCATGGCGCGAGCTCACCGACCGCGAGGTGCAGATCCTTAAAAGCGGCGGCATCCCGCCCAAGCAGGCGAGCGCCAAGCGCAACGGCGGCAAGCCCCAAGATACGCCCGCCAGCCGCACGCGTCACCACGGCAGCCACGGCTCCGCACCCAAGCGCAACACCTACCGCGAGCGCTACACAGGCTAGGCAACCCGCCGCGCCCCAGCGCCCCGAACCATACCAGCACGTCAACCATCGAAAGGAAGCATTGCATGATCGTCGCCATCGACGGCCCCGCCGGTTCCGGCAAATCCACCATCGCCAAGGAGATCGCCCGCCAGCTGGGCTTTAACAAGCTCGACACGGGCGCCATGTATCGCGCCGTCACCTTCGCCGCGCTCGACCGCGGCATCGATCTGGACGACGAGACGGCCATCGACGCCCTCGCCGAGCAGATCGAGATTCGCTTTACCAACGGCACAGGCGAGGACACGCGCCTGACCATTGACGGCCAGGACGCTTCGGCCGCCATCCGTACCCCGCAGGTCGACGCCAACGTATCCAAGGTCTCGGCCTACCCGGGCGTGCGCGCCGCCATGCTCATTCACCAGCGCCGCGCCGCCGAGGACCGCGATATCGTGGCCGAGGGTCGCGACATCGGTACCGTCGTATTCCCCAACGCGCAAGTAAAGGTCTTCCTGACCGCTGACCCGCGCGAGCGCGCCCGTCGCCGCGTGCTGCAGCGCCACCAGAACGACGCCCAGACGCTCACCACCGAGCAGCTCGAGGCCGAGGTCGACGAGACCCTCGACGCCCTCAAGCAACGCGATAAACTCGACAGCAGCCGCGAGGTGGCGCCGCTCGTGCCCGCCGAGGACGCCGTGCACGTCGACTCCACCGCCCACACCATCGACGAGGTCGTCTCGATAATCGAGGACCTCATCAACCAAAGGAGGTAGGCCATGCGCCTGTTTAAGCAGACGCCCGAGGATTATTACAACGCTTCCTACGCAGAGTTCCCAGCGCTCATCCGCGGCACCGTCGTCGTAGTCATGGCCATCCTTTGGGCCTTCTCCAAGCTCATGTGGCGTTGGAAGGTCGAGGACGCTGACCTGCTGTTTGAGCGTCAGGAAGGCCGCGGCAGCGTGGTCATCTGCAACCACACCTCGATGGCCGAGCTCTTGGCCGTGGAGACGGCGTTGTTCTTTGGGGGCCGCCGCATTCGTCCCATCTTTAAGTCCGAATTTGCCAAGAGCAAGATTGTGCGCTGGGCCTTTAGCCGCGTTGGCGGCATTCCCGTGGAGCGCGGTACTGCCGATATGAAGTGCCTGCGCGCCGCCCAGCATGCGCTGCAGCGCGGCGAGGACGTCCTGATCTTCCCCGAGGGCACGCGCATCCGCTCGCGCGAGATCAAGCCCGAGGTCCACGGCGGTTTTGCGCTCATCGCTCAGATGGGCAAGGCGCCCGTCAACCCGCTCGCCATTTGCGGCTGGTCCGACATCACGCCCGCGGGCAAAAAGCTCATGCGTCCCAAGAAGTGCTGGATTCGTGCCGGCAAGGCCGTCGCGCTTTCGGACGCGCCGGCCGGGCTTAAGCGTACGGAGCGCCTGACCTGGTTTGAGTCCGAGGCCATGAGCCGCGTATACGCCATGCGTGACGAGCTGTGCGCCGAGCATCCGGGCAGGTTCTAGCCATGAGCGAGAACGTGACGAACACCGCCGCGACTGCGTCCGACCAGGCAACCGCGCCTACCATCGAGATCGCCGCCCACGCCGGCACTTGCTACGGCGTACAGCGTGCGCTCGATATGGCGCTGGCCGCTGCGCCGCAGGCAGGGGAGTGCAATCAGGTCCATACCTTGGGTCCGCTCATCCATAACCCTATCGTGGTGCGCGAGCTCGCTGAGGCAGGCGTTAGCCTGGCTGAGAACCTGGATAGCGCCGCAACCGGTACCGTGATCATCCGCGCCCACGGCGTGGTGCCGCAAGTGATCGATGCTGCCCGCGAGCGCGGCCTTACCGTGGTCGACGCCACCTGTCCCTACGTGAAGAAGGTCCATGTGGCCGCCGAGCGCCTGGTACGCGAGGGCTACCGCGTGATCGTCGTGGGCGAGCCGGGCCACCCCGAAGTCGAGGGCATCCTGGGCCACGCCGGTAATGACGCGCAGGTCGTGAGCTGTGCCGCCGACGCCGATGCTCTGTCGCTCAAGGGTAAAGTGGGCTTGGTTGTGCAGACCACCCAGACCGCGCAGAACCTCGCCGAGGTCGTGGCCGCTATCACCCCGCGCGTGCAGGAGCTGCGTGTGATCAACACCGTCTGCGCCGCCACGAGTGAGCGTCAACAGGCAGCAGCCACACTTGCCAACCGCTGCGACTGCATGGTCATCGTGGGCGGCAAGAACTCGGGCAACACCCGCCGCCTGGCGCAGATTTGCGCAGACGCCTGCGAGCGCACGCATCACATCGAGGAAGCTTCCGAGCTCCAGGCCGCGTGGTTTGCCGACGCTCACCACATCGGCATCACCGCCGGAGCCTCCACCCCGCAAGAACACATCGAACGCGCCGTCACGCGCATCAAGGAGCTTTGCCGCTAACCATGGACCAGACCGTACCCGCATACGCCGCCGAGGTGGCCGATTACGGGCGCAGCCGCGACCCCGAGCCGGGTGAGGGCGCGCTCGTCAAGAACGTGCGTCCCGAATCGCCCGCGTGGGATGTGGGTATCGAGCCGGGCATGCGCGTGCTCACGGTCAACGGTGAGCAGCTTACCGACATGATTGTGTGGCTCTGGGAGGCCGACGATGATACCGTCGAGCTGGAGGTATTCGACCCGCGCGACGGCACCGTCACCCCCGTCGAGCTCGACCGCTTTCCCGGCGAGGACTGGGGCTTGGAGTTCGATGGCCCCATCTTCGACGGCATGCGTACCTGCGTCAACGCCTGCGTATTCTGCTTTATGACGATGCTGCCCAAGGGCGGCCGCTCCACGCTCTACATTCGCGACGACGACTATCGCCTGAGCTTTTTACAGGGCAACTTTGTTACGCTCACGAACCTCTCCGACGAAGATGTTCAAAACGTCATCGAACGCAATATGAGCCCCATGAACGTGTCGGTCCATGCCGTGAGTCCCGATGTCCGCCGCCGCATGATGGGCCGCAACGCCCAGCGCGGCATGGACGTGCTCGAGGCCATCATGGCCGCCGGCATCGAGATTCACGCGCAGATTGTGCTGTGCCCCGGCATGAACGACGGCGAGGAGCTGGAAAAGACCCTGCGCTTTTGCGAGGAGCACGAGCAAATCACAAGCCTGGGCATTGTGCCGCTCGGTTTTACCAAGCATCAGAACCGTTTTAGCTGGTCCTACAGCGACAAGCCCGAGCTAGCGCGCGAGACCATTGCCATGATCCGTCCCTACCAGGACCGCGCCTATGAGCGCTTTGGCCGCCACACCTTCCAGATGAGCGACGAGTTCTATCTGGACGCCGGCATCGATCCTCCCGAGGCAGACTTTTACGACGGTTACCCGCAGTACTACGACGGCATCGGCATGATCCGCTCGTATCTGGACGAGACCGACGACGTGCTGGCTACCGATACCGAGCGACTGGCCCGCGTCCGCGAGGCCATCGCCGCCCGCAGCCAGCACCTGCTGTGCCTCTCCGGCGCCAGCGCGCGCGACACCGTGGCGCGCTTTGTGGAGTCGCCGCATGGTCTCGGCGGCACTGTCACGGCC
>DBGAPG010000051.1:0-7028 GCA_048438765.1 Collinsella sp. | reverse complement strand
GAGTTCAACGTCAAAAAGCTGGTCCAGGGTCGCTGCGATTCACCGCTCACCGACTTAGGCCGTCAGCAAGCCGGGATGGCAGCCGCATGGCTCAAAGCCCACGGCGTCGTCCCCGATAAAGTGGTCTCATCACCCTTAGGCCGAGCCATGGACACGGCAAGTCTCGTCGCATGCGAGCTCCTCGGCCCGGACGCAGCAGCCGAGCCCTGCGAAGGCATTATCGAGCGCTGCTACGGCTCCTTCGAAGAAGGCCCGCACGGCGCGCTGCCCACCGACGTCTGGGATCCGGGCGAGGACCTGGTCCCCTTCGGAGGAGAAGGAAGCCGCGCGCTGCAAGAACGCATGGTAGGCACCCTCACCAATCTCATGGGCTCCGAGGGCATCGAAACCCTTCTAGCAGTAAGCCACGGCAGCGCCAGCCGCCAATTTATCAAGGCCGCAGCCCCAGAGGGCTTTGAGCTCCCAACAAAACTCCCCAACTGCGCCATCATGATCTTCGATTTTGACGAAGAAGATTTGCAAGGAGAGAGCGACAGGCCCCAATGCAAGTTCACTCTCCAGCAAATAGTGGACCCCCAACAAAGTCATTAGCCTGGGCGAGCAGAGTTAGGCAGACATCAACGTGTCGTCTCCCGAGCTTGGCAGAGGGGCGGCGAAATATATTAAGTTTGTCGCGAGTTCCGCACGCAAAGGAAAGCAATTAATGTGCTTTCCGTCTTGCGCCGGACTGTAGAGCAGCAAACTTAATATATTTCGCCGCTCCTCTGCCAAGCCCAGGCGACTCCACGCACTTTACCTGCGTAAACAATGTGAGTGAAATATGAATCTCGATGGATACGCCCGCAGCCGTGTATACTAAACAGCTGTGTGTAACCAGGGGAGTATTCTGACTGGACAAAATGCCTGCTTAATAGGGTTGTCAGGTAGTCCGGGCGAAATACAAGGCTGGGGAGCACGTCGTGTAAGTAGTGGTCCTCTAGGGGCGTACGCTCGGTGGTGTACGCATTGTCCCAAGACCACGCGAGAGTTGGGATCATATCTTGATCAGCATGATTCTCGGCCGCAAGATTGGCATGACCCAGGTTTGGGACGAGGACGACAACGTCGTTCCCGTCACGGTCATCCAGGCTGGCCCCTGCGCTGTCTCGCAGGTTAAAACTCAGGCAACCGACGGCTATGACGCCGTCCAGATCGGTTTCGGCGACATCAAGGCCAAGAACGTGAACAAGCCCATGGCTGGTCACTTCGCCAAGGCTGGCGTCGAGCCTGTCCGCTTCCTTCGTGAGGTCCGCGTCGAGAACGGCGAGGAGCACAAGGTCGGCGAGGTCGTCACCGTCGCTGATTTCGCTGATGTCGAGAAGGTCGACGTCATCGGTACCTCCAAGGGTAAGGGCTTCCAGGGTCGCATCAAGCGCTGGGGTCAGCGCCGCGGTCCTATGACGCATGGTTCTCACTTCCAGCGTCACCCCGGTTCTATCGGTCAGTGCGCCTATCCTGCGCGCGTCCTCAAGGGCGTCAAGATGGCCGGTCACATGGGTAACGAGCGCGTTACCGTCAAGAACCTTTCCGTTGTCCGCATCGATGCCGAGCAGAACCTCATCTTGGTCAAGGGCGCTGTCCCGGGTGCCAAGAATGGTCTCGTCGCCATCCGTATGGCCTAAGGGCCCAGCCCATTTAGCCCAGCGTCATACCAAGGAGAACACTTAAATGGCAAAGTTTGAAGTAAAGAACAGCGAGGGCAAGAAGGTCGCCGAGGCCGAGCTCGCCGCTGAGGTGTACGGCATCGAGCCGAACATCCACGTTATGCACCACATCGTCAAGTGCCAGATGGCCTCTTGGCGTCAGGGCACCCAGTCCGCTAAGGGCCGCTCTGAGGTTTCCGGTGGCGGCAAGAAGCCTTGGCGTCAGAAGGGCACCGGCCGTGCCCGCCAGGGTTCCATCCGTGCTGCCCAGTGGCGTCACGGTGGCGTTGTCTTCGCCCCCAAGCCCCGTTCCTACGCTAAGCGTATGAACAACAAGGAGGTCAAGCTGGCTATGCGCTCCGCGCTGTCCGCCAAGCTGGCCGATGGCGAGCTCGTGCTCGTCGACGACTACGGCTTCGAGAAGCCTTCCACCAAGGCTGCCGTCGCCATGCTCAAGGCTCTCGGCCTTGAGGGCAAGCGTCTGACCATCATCGTTCGCGATGAGGACGTCAACGCCTACCTGTCGTTCCGCAACATTCCCAAGACGTTCATCATCACCGCTGACGAGGCCAACACCTACGATCTCGTCAACAACAACGCCGTGCTGATGCCCGCCGACATCGCCGCTCACTTCGGGGAGGTGCTTGCATAAATGACCGCCCACGAGATCATCATCCGTCCGATCGTGTCCGAGCGTTCCTTCTCCGGCATGGAGCTGAACAAGTACACGTTCGAGGTCGCCAAGGATGCTAACAAGTATCAGATCAAGGACGCTGTCGAGGAGATCTTCGGCGTCAAGGTCGTTCGCGTGAACACCCTGACGGTCAAGCCCAAGACCAAGCGTGTGCGCTATGTCGCCGGCAAGACCCGTTCTTGGAAGAAGGCCATCGTCACGCTGGCCGAGGGCGACACCATCGAGGTCTTTGGCAACCAGGCCTAAGACTCGCTGCTGTTGAGTGAGCTCATGCCTCCCAAAAAGGGGAGGCGAGAGCTCAAGGTTTTGGGCGTATAAAATGGACACGCCCGGAACCGTGTATACGTCCGGTGTCATCGCACCCGAGGCAGAACCTCGAATCCCTGTCTGCGATGGCTAACGGATTCCTATTGAAAGGGATTGTAATGGCTGTAAAGCACCTTAAGCCGACCTCCGCTGGTAGGCGTTGGCAGACGATCTCCGACTTCTCCGAGATCACCTGCACCAAGCCCGAGAAGTCTCTTCTCGAGCCCCTGCCCAAGAAGGCCGGTCGTAACAACAACGGCCGCATCACCACCCGCCACCAGGGCGGCGGCGTGAAGCGTCGTTACCGCGTGATCGACTTCAAGCGCAACAAGGACGGCGTGCCCGCCAAGGTTGCCACGATCGAGTACGATCCGAACCGTTCCGCTCGCATCGCTCTGCTGCACTACGCTGACGGTGAGAAGCGCTACATCCTGGCCCCCAAGGGCCTCGAGGTCGGTCAGACCATCATGTCCGGTTCTGACGCCGACATCAAGCCGGGCAACGCTCTGCCCCTCGCCGACATCCCCGTCGGTACGCTCATCCACGCCGTCGAGTTCCAGCCGGGCAAGGGCGCTGCTATCGCCCGTTCCGCCGGTAACTCCTGCCAGCTGATGGGTAAGGAGGGCAAGTACGCCATCGTCCGTATGCCTTCCTCCGAGATGCGCCGCATCCTCGTTACCTGCCGCGCCACCGTCGGTGAGGTCGGCAACGCCGATCACTCCAACATCGTCATCGGCAAGGCCGGCCGTAAGCGTCACATGAACGTGCGCCCGACCGTCCGCGGTACCGTCATGAACCCTGTCGACCACCCGCACGGCGGTGGCGAGGGCAAGAACCACACCTCTGGTCGTCCCTCCGTTACCCCCTGGGGTAAGCCGACGAAGGGCCTTCGTACGCGCAAGAAGAAGAAGGTCTCGAACCAGCACATCATTCGTCGCCGTAAGAAGTAATTTCGGATACCGAGTTTTAGGAGAAAGCACTTATGAGCAGAAGTCTCAAAAAGGGCCCGTTCGTGGAGACTCGCCTTCTCTCGCGTATCACCGCGATGAACGAGGCTGGCAAGAAGGACGTCGTGAAGACCTGGTCCCGCGCGTCCACCATCTTCCCCGAGATGGTTGGTCACACCATCGCCGTCCACGACGGCCGCAAGCATGTGCCCGTGTATGTTACCGAGTCCATGGTTGGTCACAAGCTCGGCGAGTTCGCGCCGACTCGTACGTTCCGTGGCCACAAGGCCAAATAGGGGGTTAACCGTAAATGGCAACTAAGTCTATTGAAACTGAGGCCACCGAGGTTCGCGCCGTCGCTAAGTACGTGCGTGTTTCCCCCAGCAAGGCCCGCCTGGTGGTCGATCTGATCCGCCGCAAGCCTGTCGCTCAGGCCTTCGACATCCTCCACTTCTGCGACCGCGCCGTCGCCGTGGATGTCGAGAAGGTTCTCCGTTCTGCCGTTGCGAACGCCGAGAACAACAACGGTCTGCGTGCCGACAACCTGGTTGTCGCCGCTGCCTATGTTGACGAGGGTCCGACGCTTAAGCGCATCCGTCCCCGCGCCAAGGGTTCCGCTTCTCGCATTCTGAAGCGTACTTCCCACATCACCGTCGTCGTTGCTCCTCGAAAGGAGGCGTAAAGCTGTATGGGTCAGAAAGTCTACCCCACCGGCTTCCGTCTTGGCATCACCGAGAACTGGCGCTCCCGCTGGTTCGCAGAGAAGGATTACGCTAAGACCCTCGGTAACGATCTCGAGATTCGCAAGTACCTCGAGAAGCGTCTTTCCCGCGCAGCTGTCTCCCGCGTCGAGATCGAGCGCGCTGGCGACAAGGTGAAGGTCATCATCCTCACCGCTCGCCCCGGCGTTGTCATCGGTAAGAAGGGTGCCGAGATCGATACCCTCCGCACCGAGCTCGAGAAGGTCGCTGGCGTCTCCAAGGGCCAGCTCTCCGTCGACGTTGTCGAGATCAAGCGCCCCGAGCTCGACGCCAACCTCGTTGCTCAGTCCATTGCCGAGCAGCTCGAGGGCCGCGTTGCCTTCCGTCGCGCTATGCGCAAGGCTGTCCAGTCCGCCCGCAAGGCCGGCGCTAAGGGCATCCGTATCCAGTGCTCCGGTCGTCTCGGCGGCGCCGAGATGGGCCGTCGTGAGTGGTACCGCGAGGGTCGCGTGCCTCTGCACACCCTCCGTGCCAAGATCGACTACGGCACGGCTGTCGCCAGCACCACCATGGGCGCTTGCGGCGTGAAGGTCTGGATCTACCTGGGCGAGAAGCTCCCGGGCCAGCCTGTTCCCAACCCTGCACTCGAGGGCTCTTCCCGTCCTCGTCGTCGTAACTCCGAGAGGAGGGGTCAGTAGTGCTTGCCCCTAA
The DNA here is from genome assembly GCA_048438765.1 of Collinsella sp. Taxonomy (GTDB): domain Bacteria; phylum Actinomycetota; class Coriobacteriia; order Coriobacteriales; family Coriobacteriaceae; genus Collinsella. The sequence goes on along the minus strand of DBGAPG010000051.1, from coordinate 1,987 downwards.
GCGTATTCTTCACCGCAAGGTGCAGCGTGGCTCCATGAAGGGCCAGGCCAAGGGTAATACCGAGCTGCATTTCGGCGAGTTTGGTATCCAGGCTCTCGAGGCCCATTGGATCACCAACCGTCAGATCGAGGCCGCTCGTATTGCCATGACCCGCTACATGAAGCGTGGCGGTCGTGTCTACATCACGATCTTCCCCGATAAGCCCATCACCAAGAAGCCTGCCGAGACTCGCATGGGTTCTGGTAAGGGTAACCCCGAGGAGTGGGTGGCCGTCGTCAAGCCCGGCCGCATCATGTTCGAGGTCAAGGGCGTGCCCGAGGAGGTCGCTCGCGAGGCTCTGCGTCTTGCACAGCACAAGCTTCCCATCAAGACCAAGATTGTTGCTGCCAAGAACGCTGAGCAGCGCATCGAGAAGGAGATGGCTGAGGAGGCCGCTCTCGAGGCCAAGTGGGCTGCTGAGGACGCCGCCGCCGCCAAGGAGGAGAACTAATGAAGCCCGCAGAGATTCGTGAGCTCTCGGACGCTCAGCTCGTTGAGAAGCTGAAGGAAATGCGCGCCGAGCTCTTTAACCTTCGTTTCCAGATGGCCACCAGCCAGCTGGACAACACCGCTCGCGTCAACACCGTGAAGAAGGACATCGCTCGCGTCCTCACGGAGCAGCGCGCCCGCGAGATCGCAGCGGAGAAGTCCGCTGTCGCCGAGTAGGACCTAAGGAGAGAACATGACTGATTCGCGTAACTCGCGTAAGGTCCGTACGGGTGTCGTTACCTCCGTCTCCGGTGCCAAGACCATCGTTGTCACCATCACCGAGCGCAAGCGTCACCCCAAGTACGGCAAGATGATGACCAGCTCCAAGAAGCTGCACGCTCACGACGAGGAGTGCACGGCTGGCGTGGGCGATACCGTCCGCGTTATGGAGACCCGTCCTATGTCCAAGATGAAGCGTTGGCGCCTCATCGAGGTCGTCGAGCGCGCTAAATAAGCAGTCGCTCTTACGACTTGTACGTTTCCGAAGATGTGCGTATGCCTGGCTTGCATACCACGGGCCGTATAAAGGCTGCGCACCTCTCTTCGGTTCTTAGTTCGGAGGAACATCTACCATGATTCAGATGCAAACCATGCTGAACGTCGCCGACAACTCCGGCGCTCGCAAGATTCGCTGCATCAAGGTGCTTGGCGGTTCCAAGCGTCGTTATGCAGGCATCGGCGATGTGTTCATCGGTGCTGTCCAGGAGGCTACCCCTGGCGCCAACGTCAAGAAGAAGGACGTTGTCCGTTGCGTCGTCGTTCGCACCGTTAAGGAGATCCGCCGCAAGGATGGCTCCTACATTCGCTTTGATGAGAACGCCTGCGTTGTCATCAACAACGATGGTTCGCCCGTCGGCACCCGTATCTTCGGGCCCGTCGCTCGCGAGCTTCGTGACAAGAAGTACATGAAGATCGTCTCGCTCGCTCCCGAGACCCTGTAGTTAGGGGAGATATATGTATATCAAGAAGGGCGATAAGGTCCAGGTTCTCTCTGGTAAGGATCGCGGCAAGCAGGGCGTTGTCCTGCGTGCTCTCCCCGCCGAGAACAAGGTCGTTGTCGAGGGCGTTTCGGTCGTCAAGAAGGCCGTCAAGCCCAACGCTGCCAACCAACAGGGCGGCATCGTTTCGCAGGAGGCTCCCATCGACGCCTCCAACGTCAATCTCGTTTGCCCCGAGTGCGGTAAGGTTACCCGCGTCGGTCACGAGAAGGACGGCAAGAACAAGCTGCGCGTCTGCAAGAAGTGCGGCCACAAGTTCTAAGCTGCCCGCAACATCAAGTTGCTAGCAAAGGCCCGGATGCCCCACGGCACCCGGGCCTTTTTCTATCCCTACTCATTGGGGACATACTCATTGGGGACAGACTTAAATGAGTGGCCGTTGAAATGCCGGCACCTGGGGGCGTTCATTTTCTGTCGGCAGCTGGGGACGACCCTTCATTGGTGACAGACTTAAATGACCA
>DBGAPG010000050.1:0-10421 GCA_048438765.1 Collinsella sp. | reverse complement strand
GAGGTGAGGGCTGGCACGAGGGCGTCAAGGGCATCGTGGCGAGCCGCCTGACCAACCGTTATCACGTGCCGGCGCTGCTGTTCTCGATCGAGGACGGTATCGCTCGCGGATCGGGCCGCTCGGTGGGCAAGGTCAACCTGTTCGACGCCGTCGAGCGTTGCTCCGACCTGCTGATTCGCCGCGGCGGGCATGCCGGTGCGGTGGGTGTGACCATCGAGGCATCCAAGCTCGATGAGTTCCGCCGTCGCCTTTCGGCCGTGCTATCGGAGCTTCCCGCCGAGGACTTTGAGGACACTGACGAGGTTGCCGCCACCGTTGACCTCTCCGAGCTAAATATCGAGACTATCGAGCAGATCTCCCGTCTTGAGCCGTTTGGCCAGGGCAACAAGGTGCCGCTGTTGGCGGCCGAGGGCGTGACAATGTGCGATCGCGCCGTGGTGGGCAAAACTGGCGAGCATATGCGCTTTGTGGCGACCGATGGCGCCGCGAGCGTGCCGGCCATCATGTTCCGCGTGCCGCAGATCGATAGGCTCATCAATTGCGACAGCGCCGTCGACTTGGTGTTCGAGGCCGTGGCCGAGCATTGGCAGGGGCGTGTGAAGCCCAAGCTCATGATCAAGGATGTTCTGGTCCGCGATACCACGCTGCCCAGCGTCGACGATCCGGCATGCGAGCTTCGTCGTGGCGTGCAGCCGGCGGATTCCGGCCTGCGCCTGGAGTCGCGTAAGCGCGAGACGCTCGCCCAGCTTTCCTATACCGAGCTCACGCGCTCGCTTATCCATAGCTTTATCGGATCGAGCCAGCCGCACCGCGCGCAGGTTGAGGCGCTCGACGCCTTGGCCGATCACCAGAGTGTCTTGGCGGTTATGGGAACGGGCCGCGGCAAGTCGCTCATCTTCCATGTGCATGCCGCGCGTGAGGCGGTGCTTCGCGGACGTGCGAGCATCTTTGTCTATCCGCTGCGTGCGCTCGTTGCCGACCAGGCCTATCACCTCTCGTCGACGATGGCATCGCTTGGCATTGGCGTTGGCGTGCTGACCGGCGAGACCGTGGAGGCCGCACGCGATGACGTGTTCGCCGGCCTAGCTTCAGGCCGCACCGGTATCGTGCTCACGACGCCCGAGTTCCTGTCAATCCACCGTGACCGCTTCGCGCGTTCGGGCCGCATCGGCTTTGTCGTTATCGATGAGGCGCATCATGCCGGTCTTGCCAAGGGCGGCGACCGCAGCGCCTATCTCGACATGCCCGATATCCTCAAAGCCCTGGGCGACCCGGTCGTTATGGCTGCGACGGCCACCGCGACGGCTCCGGTCGTGGCCGAGCTCGCCCGCATGCTGTCGATCACTCGCACGGTGGTCGACGAGACGGTGCGCGAGAACCTGCAGCTCGAGGACGACCGCGACCTTGCGAGCCGCGAGAACCGTTTGGTGTCGATTGTGGCGACGGGGGAAAAGACCGTCATCTACGTCAATTCGCGCGACCAGTCCGTGGCGCTCGCCAAGACGTTGCGCAAGCGTGTGCCCGATTGCGCAACCCATATCGCGTTCTATAACGCGGGGCTTGCGCGTTCCGATCGCCGCCGCGTGGAGGAAGCATTTCGAGACGGAAGCCTCAGCTGCATTGTTTCGACCTCCGCCTTTGGCGAGGGTGTCAACCTACCCGATATCCGCCATGTCGTGCTGTACCACATGCCGTTTGGCGGCATTGAGTTCAACCAGATGAGCGGACGTGCCGGCCGCGATGGCCAGCCCGCCGTGATCCATCTGCTCTATTCGTCGCGCGACGCCCGCATTAACGAGCGCCTGCTCGACTGCTATGCGCCCGAGCGCGACGAGCTCGTCACGCTCTATCGCGCGCTGCAGACCATGTGGCGCTCCAACCGCGGCAAAACCGGGGACGATTCCTTTAGCGCGAGCGATATCGACATCGCGCAGATGTGCCTTGCCATCGATGCGCGCACGCCGGTCGACGAGCGTTCGGTGGAAAGCGGCCTGGGAATCTTCGAAGAGCTTGGTTTCTGTCGAGTTTCGGGGTGTGACGACACTCGTCGCATCGCGATGGCCGAAAACCCCGGCCGTGTGCAATTGAGCAGGTCAATTCGCTATTTGGAGGGCTTGCGCTCGCGCATGGAGTTTTCGGCTTTCCGGAGCTGGGCGCTCGATTCGTGCGCTTCTGATATGCTAGCCAAAGTTAACCGCCCGATCGTACCGCGGGCCTAGGGGAAGGGGACCTCGATGGATGCCGCAGCCCGTACCGCCCATGATTCCGCCCTCCAGCCGTTCTCGGAGATGGAGCACTATAAGCATGCCGATGAGCTGCCGCCCGAGATTATGGCGGACAGCTACGACAAGCTGGAGCGCCTGTGCCTCAAATATATGAATGAGGACGACTTTTCTAAGGTGGAGCAGGCCTATTGCTTTGCTGCCGAGAAGCACTGCAACCAAAAGCGCCGCTCGGGTGAGATGTACATCAACCATCCCGTCGAGGTGGCCATCATCTTGGCCGATCTCAAGATGGACTGCGATGTGGTGTGCGCCGCGCTGCTGCACGATACCGTCGAGGATACCGAGACCTCGCTTGCCGATGTTTCCGGCCTGTTTGGCGATACGGTGGCCGAGCTCGTCGATGGCGTGACCAAGCTCACCAACATCGAAGTCGATAGCATGGACGAGAAGCAGGCGCTTACGCTGCGCAAGATGTTCCTCGCCATGTCCAAGGACATTCGCGTCATCATCGTTAAACTTGCCGATCGTCTGCACAACATGCGAACGCTGGCAGCCCTGCGCGAGGACCGTCGCCTGTTTAAGGCGCGCGAGACCATGGACGTGTACGCGCCCTTGGCCGACCGCCTGGGCATGAGCTCTATTAAGTGGGAGCTCGAGGACCTGTCCTTCTTCTACCTGGAGCCCGATGCCTACCAGCGCATCGCGCGTATGGTGGCGGAGTCGCGCGAGGTCCGCGAACGCTACCTTGCCGAGACCATCAAGACGCTTACCGATGAGCTCAACCGCATTGGTCTGGAGGACTTCCAGATCAACGGCCGCTCCAAGCACTATTGGTCCATCTACCAAAAGATGAAGCGCAAGGGCAAGGAGTTCTCCGAGATCTACGACCTGGTGGCGCTGCGCGTTATTACCCATTCGGTGCGCGATTGCTACTCCACGCTCGGTGCGGTGCATACGCTGTGGCACCCCATGCCTGGTCGCTTTAAAGACTATATCGCCATGCCTAAGGTCAATAACTACCAGTCGCTCCATACGACGGTCATCGGCCCTACGGCTCGTCCGCTCGAGATTCAGATTCGAACCTATGAGATGCATGAGCAGGCCGAGTACGGCATTGCCGCCCACTGGCTATATAAGAAGTCGGGCGGATCGTCTGCTTCCAAGACCAATGACGCTCAACGTTTGGACGACCAGATCAACTGGCTCAAGCATTCGCTCGATTGGGCGGCTTCCGACGAGATCACCGATGCCAAGGAATACCTGCACTCGCTGAAGGTCGATCTGTTCGATCAGGAGATCTTTGTCTTCACGCCCAAAGGCGAGGTCATGGCGCTTCGTGCCGGCTCCACGCCGCTCGACTTTGCCTATGCCGTTCACACCGAGGTGGGAAACCACTGCGTCGGCGCCAAAATCAACGGTGCGGTGGCTCCGCTCACGCACGAGATCAAGACGGGCGACCGCGTTGAAATCCTGACTAACAAGAGTTCCAAGCCGTCGCGCGATTGGCTTAAGATCGTTAAGACACCTTCCGCCAAGTCAAAGATCCGCCGCTATTTTGCCGCTGCGACCAAGGACGACGACGCTGCTGCTGGTCGCGATATGCTGGCTAAGGACCTGCGTAAGCGTGGCTATGGCATTTCTACGCCGCGTTCGACGCGTGCGCTCAACGCCGTGGCGGAGCAGTTTAACTTCAAGCAGCTCGAGGACCTGTTTGCCGCCGTCGGCGCCGGCAAGGTTGCCCCGCGCGCTGTGGGCAATAAGGTCGAGCAAATCTTGGACCCCAAGCCCGAGGAACAGCTCACCAAGGCCGAGGCTATCGCCGAGGTCGTGAAGCAGCCTGCTCGCGGCTCCAACCGCAAGCCGCAAAAGCGCGGCAAGAGCGCCAGTAACGGCATTATCGTCAAGGGCGAGAGCAACAGCGGCCTGCTGGTCCGTCTGGCTCATTGCTGCAACCCCGTGACGGGCGACGACATCGTCGGCTTCATCACGCGCGGTCGTGGCGTTTCGGTGCATCGCGCCAACTGTCCCAACGTCAAGGGTCTTATGGAGCATCCCGAGCGCATGATCGAAGTGGAGTGGGACGGCGCTGCCGACACCCTCTTCCAGGTCGAGATCGTGGTCGAGTGCCTGGACCGCATGGGCCTGCTCAAGGATGTCACCATTGCCATTGGCGATGCGGGCGGCAATATCCTTTCTGCCGCCACGTCGACCAACCGCGAGGGTATTGCAACCTTGCGCTTTATGGTCGAAATCTCGGACGCGAGCGGTCTGGATCCGCTGCTTGCTTCCATCAGCAGCGTCGATTCGGTCTACGACGCTCGCCGTCTTATGCCCGGCGAAGGCGGAGCTCAGCTCAAGCGTCGTGTGTAGGTGCGAGAGCCTCTCAGCATCATAGATATTGGTTACGTTCGAGGCATCGTTTGGTGCCTCGAACGTATTTTAGAAGGAGGGTATGCGCATGGGCGATATGACTTTGGACCTGACACCCCGAGGTGCGGCTTCGATTGAGGCGCTCGTCAACGGCCCCATTCAGACCAACAGTTACGCCGTGATTTCGAATGACGAGTGCTTAATCGTCGATCCGGCGTGGGAGGGCGAGCGTCTTGTGGAGCATATCCGCACCGCGCATCCCGAGGTGCGCGTACTCGGCTCTGTCTGCACGCACGGTCATGCCGACCATGTTGGCGGGGTTGCCGGGGTTCGAGCTGTCGTTGGCGACAGCGCACTATATGAGTTGTGCGCTAAGGACGTGACGGTGCCTCGCGCAAATATCGAGGAGCAGCGCGCCATGTGGGGTATCGAGACGCCCGATCCGGGTGAGCCGACGCGCTTGCTTGCCGAGGGCGATACAATCGAGGTGGGCGACGTCTGCCTGCAGGTGATCGAGACGCCGGGGCATACGCCGGGCGGCATCGTCCTGTTCGCCGCGACCGAGCAGGGGAACATCGCCTTTGTGGGCGACACGCTTTTCCCGGGTAGCCACGGTCGTACCGATCTTTCCGGCGGTGACGAGGCGGCGATTATGCGCTCGCTCTCCAAACTTGCCAAGACGCTTCCGCCCGATACCGTTTGCTTGACGGGCCATGGCGATTCGACCACGATGGCGCGCGAACTTATGCAGAACCCGTTTATGCAGATGTAGGCTCGAAGCCGTCTTTCGAACCACGAAGACCGCTCAATCGTCAAGCTATTTTCCCCAGTGGGTCGATTCTGTGGGGCAAACGGTCAAAATTTGTCCAATCGGATGGTATTCGTGAACAAACGAACGTTTATGCTCGGGTATGTCGTGGTAAAATCTCAGGCGTTATCGGAGCAACCTTACAGGAGGTTTCTTTTATGCTCGTCAACGCAGCAGACATGCTCAAGAAGGCCGAGGCCGGCAAGTACGCTCTCGGTGCCTTCAACACCAACAACCTCGAGTGGACCCTGGCTATTCTCCAGGCCGCCGAGGAGGCCAAGTCTCCGCTGATCCTTCAGTGCACCGCTGGTGCCGCTAAGTGGATGGGCGGTTTCAAGGTCTGCGCCGACATGGTCAAGGCTGCCGTCGAGGCCACGGGCGTTACCGTTCCCGTCGCCCTTCACCTCGATCACGGTTCTTACGAGGACTGCTTCAAGTGCATCGAGGCCGGCTTCACGTCCATCATGTATGACGGCTCTCACGAGGAGACCTTCCAGCTTAACCTCGACCGCACCAAGGAGCTCGTTGAGCTTGCCCACTCCAAGGGCATGTCCATCGAGGCCGAGGTCGGCGGCATCGGCGGCACCGAGGACGGCGTGACCTCCAACGGCGAGCTCGCTGACCCCGCTGAGTGCAAGCAGATTGCTGACCTGGGCGTCGACTTCCTCGCCTGCGGTATCGGCAACATCCACGGCGTGTATCCCGCCGACTGGGCTGGCCTTTCCTTCGAGCGTCTGGGCGAGATCAAGGCCGAGACCGGCGACCTGCCCCTCGTTCTGCACGGTGGCACCGGCATCCCCGAGGATCAGATCAAGAAGGCCATCTCCCTGGGTATCTCCAAGATCAACGTCAACACCGACCTGCAGCTCGTCTTCGCCAAGGGCGTTCGCGAGTACATCGAGGCTGGCAAGGATCAGCAGGGCAAGGGCTTTGACCCCCGCAAGCTCCTCAAGCCTGGTCGCGACAACATCGTTGCCCGCACCAAGGAGCTCATGGAGGAGTTTGGCTCCGTCAACAAGGCGTAAGCGTCGCTAAACTTCCCACCGGAAGCCCCGTCTCCCTACACTGTTTCCTTTGCGCTCACCTGGCTTCGCCAGAAGTCGCGCCAAGGAAACAGTTCCGGGAGACGGGGCTTCCTTCGTTTAACGCCGCAGGGTTACGAGCCTGAATTAAGGTGGCTACTGGCTTCGCCAGAAGTCGCGCGACGGAATCAGCTCCGGGTGAACGGGGCCTCCTTTGTTAACTCGCTACAGGGTTACTGGGCTGAATTCATTTTTAGAGGTACCGTTTATCGGTGTTGAGGGTTCCTTTATTGGGGCTTTCTTTTTTATCTCGCTACAATGGGCTTCAAGAGTTCTAATGACTTGGAGTTTGGTATGGCTGTTATTAATGTGCTGCCTTCGGATGGGAAGGTTATTGACGAGGGTCCTGTTGGTTGCTCTGTTGATGTTTGCAATGATGACTTCCGTTTTCTAGATGTTGGCTTGCCACCCGAGATTCTGCGTTTAAAGGACGCGGGGTATCTTTCGCAGGCTATTGAGGCTTGCGACCGCCTACTTGCCCAAGATCCCGATCCCTCGCTTGCTGCCTGCGTTCGTGCCGAGCGGTATCGCATGCTTGAGACGCCGCTTCATTTTTCGGTGTCGCGCGATCGAGCTATTGCGATGATTCGCGAGGAGTGGCCTGAGTTTACCGAGGAGCAGTTTGACGATCTGATTGACCGTAAGCGTATTGACTGGCGCTTTATCGATGGCGAGCTGTTCGTTCTCGACAACTTCCTCGATTCGCTTCGCGTATATCCCAAAGAGGTCCCCGGCATGCGGCCCGATCCTACGGACGGAATTGCACTGCGCAACGAGATGCTCAAGGAGATGGAGCCGCAAAACGGATTGGCTCGCGTCATTACGCTTAAAGCGTCCGTGTCTGTCCCCGGCGCTCTGGAGGGGGAGACCGTTTGCGCTTGGCTTCCCGTCGCGGCTGCCTGCCGTCAACAGTCTCGGGTCGAGATTCTCGACATGACGCCGGAGGGTGCTGTTGCTCCCGCGAACGCTTCGGCGCGTACCGCCTCGTGGTCTTCTTCGAGTGAACGCTCATTCTCGGTGACCTATCGTTATCACATCGATGCTGCTTATTGTGATGTCTACGGTGGCACACTTCCGGTTCATCCGCGTATGGACGCGCCTCTGACCGAGGATATTTCCGAGGACCGTCCGCACATCGCATTCACGCCGTATCTGCAGCAACTGACGGCCAGTGTTGTTGACGGACTCGTGGATCCGCTCGATCGCGCCCGTGCTATCTATGATTACCTGACGCAGTATATCGACTATCGCTATCAGCCGCCGTACCTGCTTTTGGGCTCCATCGCTGATGACTGCGCGCATTCGCTCCGCGGCGATTGCGGCGTTATGGCGCTCACGTTTATCACCATGTGCCGTATCGCGGGCGTGCCTGCCCGTTGGCAGAGCGGCCTGTATGTTGCGCCCGATTCGGTGGGGCCGCACGATTGGGCTGAGTTCTATACGCCACAGACCGGTTGGCTTAACGCCGACGTATCGTTTGGTTCCTCGGCACGCAGGATGGGGGAGGAGTGGCGTCGTCGTCACTACTTTGGCAATCTCGACCCGTGGCGTATGGTGGCCAACAATCGATTCCAGGCTGAATTTGTGCCTGCTTTCGATGGTATGCGCGAGGATCCCTATGACAACCAGATGGGCGAGGCCTCGGTTGACGGACGTGGATGTCGTAAGCGGGAGATGTTACGCAAGGTTGAGCTTATCGAAATGCTCGAAGTTCCATTTTCGGACTAATCGGTAGAAAGCTGTGATAAACTAACTCACGCATTGCGTGCCCGAGTGGCGGAATTGGCAGACGCAGTGGACTCAAAATCCACCGTTGGCAACAACGTGCGAGTTCGAGTCTCGCCTCGGGCACCATACATGCAAGTGAGCGTTCAAGGGGGTTGCGGCCCCCTTTTTCGTGCCGAACTCGCGTGAGCGCGCGAAGCGTTAAGCAAAAAGGCCTGTGGCCTGTTTGTAGCGGAGCGTGGCGAGGGCGCAACGCGCCCGAAGCCCGGGGCTTCGCGAAGCGAAGGCCCTTCGAGTCTCGCCTCGGGCACCATACATGCAAGCGAGCGTTCAAGGGGGTCAAGGCCTCTTTTTCGTGTACGTAATGTGATAACGCGCTGTACGTGTTATTATTCGCAAGGCGTTGTTCCCGCAATGCCCTAAAGAGGAACCCGAGGGTTCCCACCTTTTGGCGCCAATGAGCAGCTGACTGGTCATACAACTTAGATTCCCTTCCTCAAATCGAGGAAGTCTATGTGTACGACCTGGTTGTTGAGAAGCGCCGGGTTATTTTTTTATGAATGGAGGTAGGGAAAATAGCTAAGTCTGATGACACCCGCATCAACGACGAGATCACTGCATCTTCGTGCCGTTTGATTGGCGTCGATGGCTCTCAGCTCGGCCTGTTCGCCATCCGCGATGCCCAGCGCGTCGCCGACGATCAGGGTCTCGACCTGGTCGAGATCGCTCCCAACGCGGAGCCGCCGGTCTGCAAGGTCATGGACTACGGTAAGTTCAAGTACCAGCAGGCCATGAAGGCCAAGGCTGCTCGTAAGAACCAGTCCAAGGTCGAGGTCAAGGAAATGAAGTTCCGACCCAAGATCGACGTTGGCGACTACGAGACCAAGAAGGGCCACGTTCTGCGTTTCCTCAAGAAGGGCGCACGCGTTAAGATCACCATCATGTTCCGCGGCCGTGAGATGGCTCACCCGGAGCAGGGCCTTAACGTTCTCGAGCGCCTCGCCGAGGATCTCAAGCCTTACGCTACGGTCGAGTCCAAGCCTAAGATGGAAGGCCGTAACATGCTTATGCTGCTCGCCCCGATTAAGGGCGCCTTCGATGAGGATAAAGCGGCAAGCGATACCAAGTAACTAGTGTTCTGTAACCGATTAAGGAGTATTTCATGCCTAAGATGAAGTCCCACAGCGGCACCAAGAAGCGTTTCCGCAAGACTGGTACCGGCAAGCTTATGCGCGCCAAGGCTTTCAAGAGCCACATCCTGAGCAAGAAGTCCACCAAGCGTAAGCGTGGCTTCCGTCAGGAGACCGAGATCGCCGCTGCCGACCGCAAGGTCATCAAGTCGCGTCTCGCCTAAGTTCGCGTTCCCGTTTTTCGTTTTACCGTCTAGGAGTTGATAGAACATGGCACGTATTAAGCGCGCTGTTGCCGCCAAGAAGAAGCGCCGTACCGTTATGCACCGTGCGAAGGGTTACTACGGTGCCGCTTCGCGTACTTACAAGCATGCTAAAGAGCAGGTCCAGCACTCCCTGCAGTATCAGTATCGTGATCGCCGCAACAAGAAGCGCGAGATCCGTTCTCTCTGGATCACTCGTATCAACGCTGCTGCTCGCCTGAACGACATCTCTTACTCTCAGTTCATGCACGGCCTGAAGGTTGCCGGCATCGAGCTCGACCGCAAGGTCCTGGCTCAGATGGCTTACGAGGATATCGAGTCCTTCAACGAGCTGGCTACCATCGCCAAGAAGGCTCTCGAGGCCTAATAGATTCTCTTGAATCGCTAGGGGAGTGTCGCGTTGTGCGCGGCGCTCCCTCTTTTTATCTGAGGCGCGGTTTACATTGCTAAAAGCGCGGGTAGATAAACACTTACAGGTGACCGATCTCTATATATTCCTGAACCAAAGGGTCATCATCTGATACGTGCGGAAGATCCGCACCAGTCTTTCTATTACCTATAGAAAGCAATATGTTGTGTAGGACTTGTGAAGAGTGGAATTGACGTCCCACAGAGCTTCGCGGTCTGGCAATATATCTCCTTGCCGCGCGGCCCGGTCGGACCGGATGAGCCGCTAAGCGTGCACCTTGAGAACCGGATACTGCGAGGATGGACACTCACTTCAGTGTCGCATCCGGGCAGACATCGAACCATTTGAAATGGTCTAACTTGGATTTGTTTTTCGCAAGGCCGCCGAGAGGCGGCCCCGAGAAATTCCT
>DBGAPG010000049.1:0-17501 GCA_048438765.1 Collinsella sp. | reverse complement strand
AAGAAAGAGAAGAGGCGGGGCATGCCCCGCCTCTTACACCACATCTCTGCGCGCTACCCTCGTGCCTGCCCCAAACAATCAAAACAAGCCCTTTTCGCCGCACCCTCAAAGGTCTGTGGGCAAAAAAGGGCAAATATGAGTACTGTTACCATTTTAGTAGCAGGCAAAACCACCCAAAATGACGTCCGAGCGAACCCTACAACCCCCTAAGACAGCCAACCTGACTGGTTTAAGGCGTATTGGAGCCAATTTTAATGACCATACTATAAGGTTATGTTTATTATCTTCTTGAATGTAAGTGCTATTCACTTAGCAACAGTACTCATATTTGGCATTTATTGCCCACTGCCATATAACTAACACCCTATAGCAGACAAAAACAGGCCGTAGCCCATCGCTGCGGCCTGTTTGGAGTCCAAAAGAGGCGCTAAGCGCTGTAGCCCATCGCCTGCAGGACAAACATGACAACCGTGAGCACCGTAATCACGCCGATAGTCGCCCAAGTGAGCACGTTCCACACGCGGCCATTGCGGTTGGCACCCATGATGTGACGGTCGGCGGCGATAACCACCTGGAACACCAGAACCACGGGCAGTAGCACGCCATTGATGACCTGCGAGGTCATCATAATCTGGAACAGATCGACGCCGGGCATGAGCACCAACACGGCAGAAATGCCGATGATGGCCGTAATGATGCCACGGTAAACCGGGGCCTCGTCCCAGCTGCGGTCGGCACCGCGCTCCCAGCCAAATGCCTCGCAGATAGCGCTCGACGTAACGCCCGGCAGCACGCAGGCAGCCAAGAAGCTCGCCGCGACCAGGCCCGAGGCAAACAGTACCGTGGACCACTGACCCGCAATAGGCTCCAGCGCGCGGGCAGCATCGGCGGCATCGCTAATCTGAATACCCGCCGGGAACAACACCGTACCGGTCGTGATGATAATAAAGCCGGCAATGACATCGGCGGCAAGCGAGCCGCTCACGGTATCGATGCGCTGCAGCACGATATCGTCCTCGCCCGCGTTCTTATCGACCACGTTGTTCTGCGCCAAGAAAATCATCCACGGCGCGATGGTGGTACCGATCGTTGCGACCACGAGCGACACGTAGCTGGGGTCATTTTGAATGTTAGGCACGACCAGGTCGACCGCGACCTCACCCCAGTTGGGGCCAGCCATAAACGCGGCGACAATATAGGTCACGAACACGCAGCTCACCAGCAGCAGGATCTTCTCGATGCGCTGGAAGCTGCCCGACATGGTAAGCATCCACACCAGCAGCGCTACCAACGGCACCGAGATGCTCGCCGGCACGCCAAAGAGAGCAAGGCCGCTAGCGATGCCCGCAAACTCAGAAATGGTCACAGCCGTGTTGGCGATCAACAGCGCCGCCATAGCAAGTACACTCTTGCGCACGCCAAAGCGCTCGCGAATGAGCGATGCCAGGCCCTTGCCCGTGACGCAGCCGCAGCGCGCCGCGGTCTCCTGCGTCACGATGAGCAGCACGGTCATGACGGGAAGCATCCAGAGCATCTTGTAGCCATAGCTGGCGCCCGCGCTGGAATACGTTGCAATGCCGCCGGCGTCATTGCCCGAAAGCGCCGCCAGCAGACCGGGACCCATAGCGCCAAAGATAGCCGCGATGGTCAACTTTTGCTTGGTGCCCGACTTTTGCTTGGTATTTTGCACGCGACCACCTAACCAATGACCGACATGGTGAGCAGCACCGCAGCGGCGCAGTACGCTACGCACGAGATCATGACGGCAATAACGTTCATGGCGGTGCCCGACGTGTTGAGGTCATGCTCGTCACGCCAGAACAGCACCATCAGGTAAATCACGGCGCTCATGTTGCCAACCAGGCAAATGATGGCAGCGATATTAAAGCACCCGGTAAAGAGTTGCTCCTCAAACATGGACGCATCGGGGAATGCAGCGGTGCGCACCAGCTGCGCGCACAGGTAGGTCACGAGCGAAAGGATCAGGCCCATACCCGTGCTCTGGAAGAAGAATCCCAGGTACGGTTTGGGCTCGTCGTCGTGGCCGTCGTACTCGAGGAAGTAGTTCTTGACGAACGACACCATGCGCGAGGCAGCAAGCAGCACGAGCGGCATGGCGCACATGGGGAACACCACCAGATGCGCGGGGCCGAGCGCCGTTCCCAGCACGGTCGCCATGATGCACGACGCGATGCCCCATACAACAACCCAGTACTGGCGATGCACGAACCAGCTGAGCACGTTCGTCGAGTCGTCCGACGCGCTATCGCCCGAGCCGACACCGGCGATCTGCAGGTCCTCCTGGTGCTCCTCGGCGATAACGTCCATGGCGTCGTCGAAGGTTACGATACCCAGGATATGACGGTTCTCGTCGCAGACAGGGATGGCAACCAGGTCGTACTTGGTCATCTCGTCCGTCACGTCTTCCTGGTCCTCGTCGGGCGACACATAGACCAGGTCGCGATAGGCCAGCTGACCCAGCGTGGCGTCGCGGTCGGCTACGATCAGCGTGCGCAGCGAAAGCACGCCGGTCAGCATGCCGCTCGGATCCTCGGTATAGACGTAGTAGACGCTCTCGAAGTCCTCGTCGAGCTCGCGAATCGCCTCGATGGCGTCACCGACCGTTGCCGTGGCGGGCAGGGAGACAAACTCCGAGGTCATGATGCGGCCGGCGGTGTTGTCCTCATACCCCAGCAGGTTACGAATCGCCTTCTCCTCCTTGACGCCCATCAGGCGCAGGAGCTTCTCGGCCTTCTCGTAATCGAGCTCGTCGATCAGGTCGGCTGCATCGTCCGGGTCCATCATAGCCAGCATCGACGATGCGTCCGTGTCGGACAGGCCCTCGAGCATCTCGGTCATAAGCTCGTCGTCATCGAACTCCGAAATGGCCTCGGCGGCCTGGGCAGTATCGAGCTGCGCAAACACCTGCGCACGCAGGCGCGGGTCGAGCTGCTCGATAATGTCGGCGATGTCGGCAGGGTGCAGCTCGCCGAGCGTCTTGTGCGACACCGAGAGTTGAATGTTCTTGGTCGAGCGGTCGAGCAGGTCCATGTAGGACCAAGCGATGATGTCCTCACTGAGCGGCTTGCCCAGGTGCTTCATAAAGCCTTCGACGATATGCTCGAGCGCGGGGCTGATGGCGCGTAGCAGACCGCGAGCACCAACCTCGGCGCCCAGCAGGCGCAGCTGGTTTTCGCCCGACATGGAAAACTTGATGTCGTTTACGCGCACGACCTTCATGCCCTGCGTGTCGACAATCTGCTTGTTGAGCACGTCGCGGGCAAGCAAGAGTTCGGTCGGCTGCAGGTACGAAAAACGGATTTCGGTGGCCGACGTCTTAAGGTGTACACCCGTCTCGTCGATACGGTCGACCCATTTGCGCCAACTGATCATAAACGGCGTCTTGCCGGGACCGCGGAACGCGAGCGACGTCACGTGTGGAAAAACTTCGCCGGTAGCAATGCCAAAATCGTTCACAACGCCGAGCTTTTCGCCATCGACGTCCAAGACCGGCAGTTTGAGCATCTCACTCAGATAATTCAATGGTGCTCCCCATCATAATTCCTCCGGACGCGGCCGCGCGTGCGGCGTCCGGGGGCTTCTGGATATGTATACGCATGCGCGGGCGGCACGCCGCTCGACGCTTACACCCCGTGCATGCGCAAAAAGCACCTGCATGGGGTCATCGACTGTATGGTCGAGGTTTGGATTTCACCTGTAACCTTTCTCTTGACCCTCATTAACCGCAGTAACTATAGCATCAGCATCGCCCTGCGGCATCGAATTTATGCGCTGCACATTGCAGGCATACCAAACGCTGACGCATCCGTGACATAGCTGTTGGGGACGTTCTTAAACGACTACCCAATGACTACTCTGTGGTGTCGTCGTCCTCGGCAAGTTGGGGAAACACGGCGTCCTTGGGCATGGTGACCTTCGTCAGCGAGGTGAGCTTTTTGCTCAGCGACGTGTCCGTCTTGACCAGGTCGCTGAGCGTCACGATCTTGTAGCCGTCGGCAATGAGGCCGTCGATAATCTGCGGCAGCGCCTCGAGTGTCTGCTCGGCGCATTCGTCTCTATCGGTGAGCAGCACGATATTGCCCGGCGTCACCGAATCGAGCACCGTCGAGACCTGTTCGTCGGCACCGTTTAGCAGCCAGTCGCCCGAGTCGATATTCCACGAGACCACAGCGGAGACCAGGTCCATCGCATCAATCCAGTTTTGCTCGTCAAAGGCAGCGTAGGGAGCACGCAGCAGCATCGTCTTCACGCCGGTCGCCGACTTAATCGCGTCGGTGCCTTTCGTGATCTGTTCGCGTACCGCCTCACGGTCCTGACCCTTGAGCGAATCGTCGCTATAGCTGTTGGATCCGATCTCGCACCCAGCATCGACAATCGCCTTGGCCGTGGCAGGCGAGGCCTCGACCGCATCGCCCGAAAGGAAGAACGTCGCGGTGACGCCCTTTTCCTTGAGCACCTGCAAGATCTGCTTGGTAGCGCCGCTCGGACCCTCGTCAAACGTCAGCGCCACATACTTTTCGTTACCCTTGGGCGCCACGCTGGCGCACGCAACGACGCAATCGGTGGCGGGCACAACCTCGCCGCGGTCTTGCGTCTTGCCCGACTGCTCACCAACCCACACCTCGGAGCGGCCCTGGACACCCCACGTCTGCACATACTCGATAGCGCCCGTACCCTCGACCTTGAGCTTGGGCTCGATAACCGTAGCCTGAACCTCGTGCTTCTCGTAGGTGTTACGGCCATCCTTGACCGTCACCTTCTCGCCGCCCTCAAGCTCGCGGCTGTCCCATTTGCCCTGCTTCACGCGCTTGCCGTCGACCTTCACCGACAGCTTTTCGCCCCCATGGCGCTTGAGCACGCTGTCATCGACGGCCAACAGGTCGCCTGCGTCGTAGGTGTCAGTCAACTCCTGGTCGTCGATGAGATTCTGCAGCGTAGAGCCCACGCGCACCGCGGTCTTCTGGCCGTTGAGCTCCACGTCCACACTGCGGTTGACGTAACCCACGACGGCGGCGATAAACAGCACGAGCGCGCAACCCACGGCGATGAGCGCGTAGGGCAGGCGAGACGAACGACGGGGCGTACGGCTGTTGCCGATGCGCGCACTGCGATCGCTAAACCCGCGGCTATGGTTGAGGTACATCGCGCCGGGCTTACGGCGACGCTTGCGCTGACCGCTGGGCAGCTGCCCCAGGTCGCGGCGCGCCGTCGGACGCGCACCCGAACGCCCGTTTAAGTTGGATCCGTTTTGGCGCATGTGCCCTCCCCCATAAACACAGCAAGCCGGAGCAACAGGTCTCCGGCTTGCCTCCCATCATTTGGTACGTCGCTATTTTGTAGCTTTTGACGAGCCTCCGCTCGCCTTTTGGTATTCGTCCTTAAAGGCCTTGAACATGCCGCGCGTCTTGCCGAGCTGCTTGCCCAGCGCGCGACTGCCCTTGTCCACGGCAACCGATCCCTTGTCGTCGAGCACCTTGGCTCCCTTTTTGACCTTGTCGCCCACCACGACGCTGGCCTCGGCGGCCTTGGCAGCCGCACCGCCCGAATACCCGAGCGACTTGACCTCGTCTGAGACGACCATCGCGCCGTTCTCGTAGCCGCGCAGCATCGTCGGCGGCACCTGCGTGTCACCAACCAAAACACTCGAAGCAGCACCGGCGGTCACATAGAATGCCTGCACGATGCCCGAGCGTGGCTTGAACTCAACGTCCGAGCAATAGCCCACGACGTCGCCCGATTCCGTGCGCACGTCCATACCGAGCCAGATGATGCAATCGTCCAGGTTGATGTCGAGGCGCTTGGCGGCGGTGGCATCGTACGTGCCTTTGACGTCATCGACCGCAATGGCGCCCTCGTAGACACCAATGGCGTCGAGCGCTACGAATCGGTCGGGGCGCTCGATCATGCCCGCGATATCGGACTGGCGGACCATAAAGCCGACCACGCGCGTACCGCCCGGGGTAAAGACCGGAAAGTGAATCTTTCCGAGCTTTTTAGGGCTGCGCGGCGTGCCGTCCTTTTTGGTGCGCTTGTCCTCGGTAGGCTTGCGATAGATCTTGGCGCCGACAAAATCCCCGGCGCGCATTATGCCTCGGTCGAGGGCTCCGCAGCCTCGGTATCAGCCTCGACGGCGTTCTCGACCACGACGTCGGCGGCAGGCGTCACGTTGCCGCCCGAAATGGCGTCGTTGAGCTGCTCGCGCAGCTGGTCCATGCGCTCGCGGGCCAGGTCGACCTTGGCGCGCAGGTCGTCGGTCTTGGCATCGACCATCGGGCCAAAGTCATTCACCGCAGCACGGGCCTCCTCGGCGCCGTGCTCGTAGGTGTCGCGCATATTGTCCCAGGCGTCGTTGGCGATATCGGCAGCCATGGCGCGGGTCTCGGCGCCCGAGCGCGGGGCCAGAGCAACGCCGATAATAGCGCCGGCAGCGGCACCAAAAAGTGCGCCGGAGACAAAGCTGAAAGTCTTACCCATGATCATTCCTCTCCTGCGGGCACGTCGGTGCCCACCGTTTGAATGCTGTCCATTATACCCGCAGCGCATCACTTGCCGCTCCGCTCATCTGCGTACGGCAAAAGCGCAGGTACGTGATGGTGGTAAACGAGTAGGCCTACTCCTGAGGCATAGCCGGCATGGCCACTGTGGCACCCGGGTCCTCGCCGGCGCCGTCCACGAGCGGCAGGCCGCCCTCATGCGCAGGTCCTGCCGGAACCGTCGCCGCACCGCCAAAGACGGCAGCGGAGGCCTCGTGGTTCTCGGCAACCGCGCCCTCGGTATCAATCGCCACCTGGGGCTCGTCGTCAAAGTTGGGGACGCCCTGGGGCTCGGTGGGAACGGGCTCGGCGGTCACATCGGCAGCGGGCTCGGCGTCGACCGGCACATCGCCCTCGTCAAAGCCCTCGTCCTCGGCAGCATCTTCGCCGTTCGCAGCGGCGACGGCCTCGTGAGGATCCTTGCCCTCGGCCTCGGCGCGCATGCCCAGCACCAGGTTGCGCAGGCCCGCGACCGTGCCTTCCACGTCGGGGGCAGGCTGGTCGGCGTGCAGGTACGCCCAGTCCATCATAAAGGTGGCCGAAGACAGCGCGCCGATGGCCAGCGCGTCGTCGGGGCACGAAAGCTCAACCTCAAAGACGCGCTCGTCGTGCTCGCTTACGCGCGTGCGGCCGCACGAGATGCTACCGGCAAGACCGGTCTCGTTCATGAGCTCGACCGTCACGTGCTCCAGCAGGTGGCAGAGCTCGGTCTGACCCATGCAGTCCTGGAACTCGCGGCCGGAATCGCCCAGGCACAGGTGCTTGGCAATCGCCGGCACCAGGTAATACACGCGCGCCGTGGCCTCGATATCCTCCGAGGTCATGAGCGGCATGCCGGGGTTCACCAGCACATGCGCGCAGATCTTGTCCTCGCTGACGGTGACCTTAAGGATGTTGAACAGGCCTGCCATAACTCTCCCCTACTCTTCCTTGTCCTACTCGTCGCCGTCGTGCGGATTCGCGGAACCCGCACCCGACGCCGCCGGCTCGTCTACCGAAGACTCGGAATCCTTCTTATCGGTTTCGGCCGGAGCGATCACGCGAATGAGCGAGATGCGCTGGCCACGCATCGACTGAACTTTAAACTTGTACCCCGCGACCTCAAACACCTCTCCGATGTCGGGCACCGAGTCGCAAAGCTCCAAGATCCAGCCGGCGATGGTCTCATAATCATCGCTTTCCTCGAGCGGCCAACCAAGCTCAATCGCGTCATCGCACGAAAAACGCCCATCAACGAGCCACTCGCGGTGCGAAAGGCGCGTGAGATACTTGTTGTCGGGGTCGAACTCGTCCTCGATCTCGCCGACGATCTCCTCGACGATGTCCTCGATGGTGATGATGCCGGCCGTGCCGCCGTACTCGTCCACGACCACCACGATCTGGTCGTGCGAGGTCTGCATCTCGGACAGCAGCGGCAGGATGTCCTTGGTGTCGGGCACAAAGGTGGCGTCGCGCAAAAAGCCGGCGATGGGCTGGTCGCCCTTACCGTCGAGCGCGGGCTGGATCAGGTCCTTGATGTGCGCGATGCCCGCGACGTTGTCGGGGTCCTCGTGATAGACGGGGATGCGGCTGAAGCCGGTCTGGCGCATGGTGGACAACACGTCGGCGACCGTCTCGTCGTCCTCGCACATGGTGGTGTCCACGCGCGGCACCATGACCTCGCGGGCAACGGTGTCGCCTAGATCGAAGATCTCGTGGATCATGCGCTTTTCCTCGTCGAGCAGGTCGTCCTGCTCCGAGACCATGTACTTGATCTCCTCCTCCGAGACGTTCTGGCGGTCGTCGGCGCTCTTGATGCGCAGGATGCGGGCCAGGCCATCGGAGCAAGCGCCAGTCAGCCACACAAGCGGACGGGCGATCTTTTGGAAAAATGACAACGGTCCCACGACCTGCTTGGATACGCCCTCGGCATTGGCCAGGCCGATGCGCTTGGGCACAAGCTCGCCAATCACGATGGACACGAAGGCGACCGCGACGGTGATGATGACCGGCGCCAGGCCGCGCGCGATGGCGGAGAGCGGCGCGATGCCAAAGCTCATGAGCCACGTGGCGAGCGGGTCGGACAGACTCGTCGAGGCGACGGCGGACGAGGCGAAGCCCACGAGCGTGATGGCGACCTGGATAGTGGCGAGCAGCTGGTCGGAGTCGGCAGCTAGCTTAATGGCACGCTCGGCGCGTTTGTCGCCTTCCTCGGCCTCGTGCTCCAGCACGGCGCGCTTGGCCGTGGTGAGCGCCATCTCGGACATAGAGAAGTAGCCGTTGATGAGGGTCAAAACGAGGGTGGTGATAAGGGAGATGGTTATGTCCATCGGGAGTTTCTCGAACCTCCAAGATTCGGGACGTCGGATTAAAACGTTGACGGCGGATACGGCAATTGCACCGGCGCCCAAACAAGGACGCGGGCGCGCAGGCGTGGTCGCTAGATTACGAAGAGGATCACCGCCATGAACTGGAAGATGCTGCCGGCGAGCACCCACAGGTGAAACACGCTGTGCAGGTAGCGCACGTTTTTGGCGATATAGAACGGCACGCCCACGGTGTAGCACACGCCGCCGACGGCGAGCAGGGCGAGTGCCACGGGGTTGAGCAGCGACACGAGCTCGGGCAGCTTAAAGACGACGAGCCAGCCCATCAGCAGATAGACCAGGCCGCTTACCCAATGCGGCTGGCGCTCGCGCAGGAAGCACTCGAGGGCGATGCCGATGATGGCGATGGCCCATACGGCAAAGAACAGCACGGCGCCGCCGTCGTTTGCGAGCGTGATGAGGCAAAACGGCGTATAGCTGCCGGCTATGAGCAGGTAGATGCAGCTGTGGTCGATGATGCGAAACACGCGCTTGGCGCGCGCGGGCTGAATCGCGTGGTAGAGCGTGGAGGCTAGGTATTCGAGGATAATGCTGACGCCATAGACAATTGCCGCGGCCATGTGGGCCGGGCCTCCGCCGCGCAGGGCGGCGAATACGATCAGGAGCACCAGGCCCGCGATACCCAGCAGGCAGCCGACACCATGGGTGACGGAGTTCATGATCTCCTCGCCCACCGTGTAGTGTGGAACGGCCGCGGTCTTGGGTCGCGGCTTAGAACTGTCGCTCGAATCGGACATGCCGGTTACATCCTCCAACGTAAAGAGTTCTCAACACTATATCAAAGCGTCTGGGTGCGTGCGAAATTTGCACCATACGTGACCCTTTGTTTACCCATTCTTTGTCTGTTGACGCATCAACGGCGAACGTCCATAATGCGCTTGCATTAAATGTTGATGTATTAACATCTTATAGGAGAATACCGCATGGCTCAAAACGCACGTTCCCATCGAAAGCTCAAGATAGCCGGCATTGTTACGTTGGTAGTCGTTGTCGCGCTGTTGGGGTTTGCCGGCAACTTTTTGTTTGACTTTGCCCTGAACCCCCAAGCGCCGTACACCATGAAGATGATGCAGGATAGCAAGAACGACAAAAAAGGTGAGCAGCCGGATGCCGAGGGAACCGAGGCGCGGGCATGGTTTAAAGAGAACCGCGAGAGCAGCAGCCTTACCGCAGATGACGGAACCGAGCTCACCGCTTGGTATTTTGCCGCCTCGGAGAACACCCACGATTACGCCGTCTGCCTGCATGGATACACCAATGAGCCCATCGGCATGGCCCGATACGCCAAGCGCTTCCACGACCGCGGCATGAACGTGCTCGCGCCTGCCGCCCGCGCCCACGAGCGCTCCGGCGGCGACTATATCGGCATGGGCTGGCCCGAGCGGCTCGATGTCGTTGCATGGATTGGACGGATCGTTGCAGCCGACCCCGAGGCGCGCATCCTGGTCTTTGGTGAGTCGATGGGTGCGGCAACCGCTATGAACGTCGCGGGGGAATCTCTGCCCGCAAACGTGAAATGCATTATCGAGGACTGCGGTTATACGAGTGTTTGGGACGAGTTTTCTCTGCAGCTCAAGGACGTGTTCGGCCTGCCCAGCTTTCCCTTGCTCGATGTAGCAAACCTGGTATGCAACGTGCGCGCGGGCTACGACTTTCATAAGGCGAGCAGCGTGGAACAGCTCAAGCGCGCGACGGTTCCCATGCTGTTTATCCACGGTGACCAAGACACCTTTGTGCCGTACAGCATGCTCGACCAAAACTACGACGCATGCGCCAGCAAGGTCAAGCAAAAGCTCACTATCCATGGCGCCACCCACGCCAAGAGCGCGCAGGTCGACCCCGAACTCTACTGGAACACGGTCGACAACTTCCTCGACGAGTATTTTTAGGAAATAGGACGGTTTACTGGTCTATCTGACCCCCTAGCACTTCCAAAAAGCCGCCCGTGGGCACTGTGCTCACGGGCGGCTTTTACTAACAGTTGTGCTACAAAGGCGCTTGTTTTGTCCAATAGCTAGGCGCTACTTGACCTCGATGAGCTCATACTCGCTCGTGCCCAGGCCAATCTTCTCGGCGTGCGCGATGCACACGCGCCAGTCGGTGTCGGGATGCGTGATGCAGAAGGGATCCTTGGCCTGCTCGCCCTCCAGATGCTCGTGGTTGTGCTCCATCTTGGCCGCGCTATCGGTGAGCTCGGTGTTGGGCAGCGGCTCGGATGCCATGACGGCATCGGCGCAGGCCTGGTCAATGGCGACCGGGTCGAAGCTCGCGAACATGCCGATATCGTTGACGATAGGCGTATCGTTTTCGGGATGGCAATCGCAGTTGGGGCTGATATCCATAGCCAGCGAAATGTGGAAGCTGGGACGATCCTGGACAACGGCCTTGGTGTACTCGGCGATCTTACAGTTGAGCACGTCGGCCGCGGCTTCATAGCCGGGCTTGATGGCGTCCTGGTTGCACACGCCGATGCAGCGGCCGCAGCCCACGCAGCGATCGTGGTCGATAGCGGCCACGTGCACCGTGCGAGTAGCGCCGCCGGCAAGCTCGCGCTCGCGGGTGCCATCGAACGAGATAGCGTTGTGCGCGCAGATCTTTTCGCAGGCATGGCAGCCAACGCAGTGCTCGGTCGCGACGTTCGGCTTGCCGGCGGCATGCTGCTCCATCTTGCCGGCACGGCTGCCGCCTCCCATGCCCAGGTTCTTCATGGCGCCGCCAAAACCGGCCTGCTCATGACCCTTAAAGTGGGTGAGGCTAATCACGATATCGGCATCCATGAGCGCCTGACCGATCTTAGCCTCGTGCACGTACTCTCCGCCCTCGACCGGGACGAGCGCCTCGTCGGTGCCCTTGAGGCCGTCGGCGATGATGATCTGGCAACCCGTGGCATACGGGGTAAAGCCGTTCTGGTAGGCGGTGTCGATGTGCTCGAGCGCGTTTTTGCGGCTACCGACATAGAGCGTATTGCAGTCGGTAAGGAAGGGCTTGCCGCCCAGCTCCTTCACGACATCCGCAACGGCGCGGGCGTAGTTAGGGCGCAAAAAGCTCAGGTTGCCCAGCTCGCCAAAGTGAATCTTGATGGCGACGAACTTGTTCTCAAAGTCGATCTGCTCGATACCGGCGCGACGGATGAGGCGCTTAAGTTTGTCGAGCTGGCTCTCGCGAGCATGCGTGCGCAGGTTGGTGAAGTACACCTTAGCGGGTGCTGCGGGTGCAGTTGCGGTCATAGATATATCCCCTCGGTCCATATGGCGTTACAGACATAGAGGATGGTACCAGTTAAAGCAGAGTTAAAGTCAAGCGCGGCACCTAGTCGTTGGGGACGTTCTTAAATGACTGAAACCACTCATTGGGGACGGACTTAAATGAGTGCCTCGCCACCTGTCAGCTAGGGACGTTCCTTTCCTGCCGGCAACTAGGGACAGTCCTTGCCAGCCCGGCCGGCGAACCGGCGAATCGGCAAAGACTGTCCCCGATGACTACTCCTGCACCTTGAGAGCTTCGGCCAGGCCCACACGTTTGATGGAACGCATGTGCAGCAGCGCCACGACCAGGTAGGTCGCAAAGCCAATGCCGACGCATGCAGCCATAGACCAGGCGGGCACGTGGATCTCGATATTGCCGTTGTAGGCGAGCAGCATCGAGCGGAAGATGGCCGTGAGCGAGCCAATAATGACCGGCAGGCTCAGCACGAGCGACGCCGCCACGCACAGCGTGATCGAGCGGATGTACAGATGCGAGATCTCGCTATCGCGATAGCCAAAGACTTTCATGTAGCTGATCGAACGGGCGCTGTGGTCGATCACCGCCTTGGTCAGCAGGTACATAAACAGCAGGAAGATAAACACCGCGAGCCCGATCATCATTCCGATCATTTTGCTCATCATGCCGATGAACTGGTCGCCCACGGCCCGCATGTCGTCGGGCGTGGTGTCGCCGGCAAAGTAGCGAGCATCGAGGTCGAGCTTCTCGTCGCTCACATAGCCGTTAAAGTAGGCGGCGTCGTTGCCGAACAGCTCGTTAAAGTCGTCGATACTCATATAGATATTCATGTCCGACTTGGAGCCCCAGGCACAGTCCTTGCCCGCGTACTCAAGGGAATAATTCTTGCCCTCGTACTTGTCGCGAAGCTTAACCTTCTGCCCCTCGTTCCAGCCAAACTTGTCGAGTAGGCCGCCGCCAAAGACGACACGGCCGTCGCCGACGTTGAGGTCTTTCCAATAGCGCGAATCGGGCGAGATGCCGTAGACAGAAATCGTCTCCTCGCCATTACCATCGCCGCGGTCGTATTGCAGCTGGTAAACGGCATATTTCTCGGTCTGCGCAATCTTGTCTGCACCGTTATCGGTCGTGTTAACCGGGTGAATGTCGTCGTTGTCGGTGTCGATCTTAGAGGCCTTGTCGATCAGGTCGATAGCCTCGTCGCGGTCACAGCCGAGAGCATCGGCAAGGTCATCGAGGCGCGCGTAGAGCGCACCCTTCTTGTCCTGGACCTTGGCAAGCGCATCCTGCGCTGCGGTCAGGCTCTCGGCAGACGGAGATGCGGTCGCGGCATCGGCTGCCGCCTGCGCAGCATCGGCCGCGTCGTCAAGCTCGTCATCGGCATCCTGAGCGGCGGAAAGCAGCGCGCCGTCAACCGACTGCAAGCGCTCGAGTGCCGACCACTGCTCGCGCTCCTCGGCAGTGCCCTCGAGCTCCAGCGGCGCCTTGAGCGTGTACTGGTGTTCGGCGACCAGGCTTGTCTCGAGGTTGTCCGCATAGTGCGTCATCGTGGGCAGAATCGCCAAGCCAAAGAGCAACAGCAGCGAGGCAAACGCAATGCCCACGAAGAGCGTGGCGAAGTTGCCCAGGTTGCGCAGGAAGATACGCAGGCGGAAGCGGGAAACAAAACCCATGCGCTCCGGCAGCTGCAAGCCGCGCTTGGTGCCCGATTTGCCACTCGCCTCGTGACGAAGGAACTGCAACGGCGTCTTGCCCATCTTGCGAAGCAGGCCCACCAGCGTGATGAGGATGAGCGCGGCGGCGGGAACCACGGCGCACTTCACAAAGATCTCCCAGCTCCAGTACACCTGGAAGGGCGGCAGGCTATACGAACCGTAATAGAGGCTGCGCATGGGCTCGGTAAAGAACACAACGCCGAGCGCAGTGCCCAAAAGCGCCGCGATCACGCCCACGATGGCGGGAAGCGCAAGGTAGTGCAGCACAATCTCGCGTCGACGATAGCCGCTGGCGAGCAGCGTGCCGATGATGGCGCTCTCCTCCTCGATGGTGGCGTCGGTAAGGACCACAAAGACGAACGCCATAATCACGATGATGATGTCGAGCAGCGTCATCCACATCATGGAGTCGCCGTCCACGTCGTCGCGCGCATAACCAATGCCCTGGTTGGAATCGGCATCGATCAGATCGTCCACGCGCGCATCGGCTTCGGTCAGTGCCTCGACCATATCTTGCTCGGCGTCGATGCGGTCCGCGGTGGGGAGGTCGCGATCGGTAAAGGTGAAGGAGTAGGTGTAGGCGGGTGCGCCGCCGGCATCTTCGAGCGCGGCAAAGCCGCCATCGGTGACCTCGGCCACGCCGTACGTGATGGTGTTCACCGTAAAGTCCGAATTGTTGAGGAACAGCGCCTGGCTATCGGGCTGGGTCATGATGCCGCAGATGATGTAGGCGCGACCCTCAAGCTCAACCTTATCGCCCACGGCGAGGTCGTTGTTGGTGGCGAAGACACGGTCGATGGCTACCTCATCGTCCGTCTTGGGCTCCTTGCCCTCACAGTAGGACGCGATATCGACCTTGGTGCGGTGCGCATAGGTGCGCAGCGTGCGCTTGGTGCCGTCGTCGCCGGCGGTCTTTTTGATGATGGCGTCGATGGAGAAATTCTTGTAGAGCGTGACGCCGCCGACGTCGTCGGCCGCGTCCTCGGCGGCCTTGAGCTCGTCTTTGGTGGCCTCGAAGGAGGTGGTCACGCGGCCGTCCTCAATCGTGTACGCATCGCGCATGTCGTCGATAAGGCAACCGATGGAATGCGCCGCGAGCAAAAAGCCCGAGGTGAGAGCGATGCTTCCGCACATAAGCAAAAAGATGCCCAGGTACTTGCCGATATTGCGGCGCAGCTCGCGCGGGAGACGTTTTGCGAGAGGTGTCATGGCGCCGCCTACCAATCGAGCTCGGCGGCCGCAACGGGCGACTCGTTGAGCTCATCCTCGACGATGCGTCCGTCGCGCAGGCGCAGCACGCGGTTGGCCATGCGGGCGATGGCGGCGTTGTGCGTGACGATGATGATGGTGCAGCCGTAGGTGCGGTTGACATCCTCCATGAGCTGCAAGATTTCCTTGGACGTCTTATAGTCGAGCGCACCGGTGGGCTCGTCGCACAGCAGCAGGCCCGGGTTTTTGACGAGCGCACGGCCGATGGCGCAGCGCTGCTGCTGGCCGCCCGAAACCTGGCGCGGGAACTTGTTGCGGTGCTCGTAGAGACCCAGCGAACGCAGCAGGTCATCGATGTTGAGCGGCTTTTTGGACAGGTGTGCCGTGACCTCGATGTTTTCCTTGATGGTGAGATCGGGCACCAGGTTGTAGAACTGGAAGACAAAGCCCAGCTCACGGCGGCGATACTCGCCCAGGTCGGTAGGTTTGAGCACCGTGAGGTCGCAGCCGTCCACCAAAATAGAGCCAGCGTCGGCATCCTCCAGGCCGCCGATCAGGTTAAGAAACGTCGACTTGCCCGAGCCCGAGGGCCCCAGCATGACGCAGATCTCGCCTCGGTTGATGGACGTGTCGATGCCATCGAGTACCGTCAGGCGCGCATCACCGTCGCCGTAGTGCTTTTTGAGATCCTTAACCTGGACGTAGGCTTCCTGCGTTGCCATGGTATCCCCCATTGTTAGCCTAGTACTACTTTATGAACGTAATAGTAAACCTTGGCGAACTATTTTGGGGCGAGAGTGGGGATTTGTTTCAGACTAGTCATTGGGGACGTTCTTAAATGACCAGTCACAAGGGACGCTCTTTCGCCACCCGGCAGTTGGGGACGCTCCTTATCTGCCCCCGATGGCTAGTCATTTAAGTCTGTCCCCAATGAATACTTTTGGTCGTTTAAGTCTGTCCCCAATGAGTAGGTGTCTAGGCGTGGGATTTGTTGTGGGCGAGGGCTAGGCCTACGGCGGCGATGGCCGCGGCGAAGAGCACGGTGACGCCCAGGTCGCAGGCGATGTCGCCCAGCACGGTGGACGTCAGGTCCGCGGCGAGCGCCTTGCCGATCGCGTCGTTCACCCAATACGTCGGCACAAAGTGCGCCACCGTCTGCACGGCCGAACCCATCAGCGACAGCGGCATCCAAGCGCCGCCCAAAAACGTCATGAGCATGCCGAGCAGGTTGCCCACACCGTTGAGCAGCTCCTCGCGCGCGCCCAGACTCGAAAGGGCAAAGCCAACGGCCAGCGGCGTGCACGCCAGGGCAAACGTCGCTGCCAGCGCCAGGCACACACGGCCCACGCCGACCTCGGCAACCGCGCCGGCAAAGCCCACGACGCCCATCATGCTCGACACAAACCAGATACAGACGGTGAGCACGGCGGCGGCAGCAAACACGGCAAGCGAACGCTGGCGCTCGGAGATTGGGCTGGCATCCATACGACGCACGCGCTCGGGCTCGTTCATGCCCGAAAACACCAAGCCCACCGACACGATGACCGACGAGATAATCGCGTACGCACCAAAGTTGAAATACGACTCGAGCGTGGCGGCGGCAGTCGAGTCAACCTTGACCTGCTCGATCTCGACCTTGGCACGCTTCGCGGCCGCACGTTCGGCGGCCTTGGCGACGCTGCCATTAGAGGCGGCGGGCTCAAGTGCGGCCGCAGCGCCCGCGAGCGAGATCCAGCGCGAGGCCTCGGCAGACGAAAGCGCCGCCGCCATGGTGCCAGCACCGTAGGTCACATCGAGCTTGGGCAGGGACTCCCCCGCGCGGGCAGCAGCGAACAGGTCGCCCTCAAACCCCTCCGGGATAAAGAACACGCAGTCGGCGCTGCCCTTGGCGCTGTTGCTCTTGGAGAGCGCGTCCGCAAGGTCGTAGGTGTCGTCGCCGACGCCCATGACCAGGTCAAAACGCGAACCCAGGTGCTTGGTGAGCGCACGTGAAAGATCACTGCCGTCGCGGTCGACCACGATCACGTTGGCATCGTAGGGCTTGTACTCGGTGAGCTGCGACGAGTTCCAGCTCACCGAGGCCGCGATGAATACGCCCATGAGCGAAATGAACACCGTGTAGATGAGCAGGTAGAACGGGTGAGCGAGCGCCATACGAAGCGCGGTCTTAAAGGTGCTCATAGCGGCTCCTTCCAAAGATCAGCGTGGCGGCGACAACAAACACCAGCGTCATGAGGACCAGCGCGCCCGCACGGATGACAAAGGGACCCAGGTCCTCAAAGAAATACAGGCGGTTGAACATGTCGCAGATGAGCTTGACGGGGTTGAGCCAGCACTCGGCCGGGCAGGCGCGGGCGACGTCGTCGGCAAGCGCCATCGCCGGCTCGCCGTAGAGGCCGGCGAACAGGGCGCACGTGGTGGCAAAGCCCGTGAGG
>DBGAPG010000048.1:0-4236 GCA_048438765.1 Collinsella sp. | reverse complement strand
ACCTGGTCGGCAATGGCGTCGACCTGGCAGGCGGAGAACTTGTCCTCGGGCGTGTGCGAGACCGGGTCGACCTTGTGCATGGTCAGCTCGTTGCACTTACCGATCCACCACTGGTAGGTCATATAGACCGTGCCCTTGTTGATACGGTCGCTCACGTCGGCGCGGCTGTATACCTGGCCGCGGCGGCTGTGAATCGAGACGATGTCGCCGTTCTTGATACCGCGCGCCTGGGCGTCCGCGGGATTCATGCGGACAAAGCCGGGCTCGTCGGCGAGCAGCGCCAGCGTCTTGCAGTTGCCAGTCATCGAGCGGCAGCTGTAGTGGCCGACCTCACGGACGGTGCACAGGATGAGCGGGTACTCATCGTCGGGAAGCTCGGAGGGCGCCTCCCAGTCGTGCGCCATCAGGTTGGCGCGGCCGTCCTTGGTGGTGAACTTGCCACCAGCGAACATGTCGGCCGTGCCGTGGTCGTTCACATCGGTGCTCTTGACCGGCCACTGGGCGTAACCGCCCTCGGGAGCCATCTTCTCGTAGGTCGCGCCCACAAAGTTGGGGCACAGGCTAATGCACTCGTTCCAGATCTGCTCAGTGTTGTCGTAGTGCATGGGGTAGCCCATGCGCGTAGACAGGTCCGCGAAGATCTCCCAGTCGTGGCGGCACTCGCCCTTGGGCGGAACGGCCGCGTCAAAGTGCTGGAAGCTACGGTCAGACGCGGTAAAGACACCCTCGTGCTCGCCCCAAGAGGTAGCGGGCAGGATGACGTCGGCGAGCATAGTCGTCTGCGTCATAAAGATGTCCTGGCAAATGAACAGATCCAGCTCGGAGAGCGTCTTGCGCATACCGGCCGAATCGGGCTCGGTCTGCACCGGGTCCTCGCCGTAGTTGTAGAAGCAGTGCACCTTGCCCTCGTCGACCAGGTGACCCAGGTCGGTGAGCTTGTAGCCCTCCTCGAGCGGGAGCTTTTCCTCGGGCACGCCCCAAGCCTTGGCAAACTTGGCGCGAGCGGCGGAGTCGGTGACTTTCTGGTAGCCAGGGTACAGGTTGGGCAGCATGCCCATATCGCAGGAGCCCTGGACGTTATTCTGGCCACGCACGGGCGCGAGACCGGAGTTGGGTTTGCCGATCTGGCCGGCAACGCAGGCGATGGAGGCGATGGTGTGCACCGTCTTCAGGTTCTGCTTCTGCTGGCATACGCCCATGCCCCAGCCAATGATGGCAGAGGGCTTCGCCGTGGCGTACATCTCGGCAGCTTGGTGGATCAACGCGGGCTCGACACCCGTGATGTCCTGTACGGATTCGGGAGTGTAGTTCTTGATGGTCTCCCACCACTCGTCAAAGCCGTTCGTGTGCTCGGCGACGAATTCCTTGTCGTAGAGGCCATCGTTGACCAGACAGTTGGCAAAGGCGTTGAGGAACGCGACATTGCAACCGTTCTTGATCGGAAGGTAGATATCGGCGATACGCGCGGTTTCGATATGGCGCGGGTCGGCGACGATGATCTTGCAACCCTTTTCTTTGGCTCGCACGATACGCCTTGCGACGATGGGGTGCGAATCGGCAGGGTTATAGCCGAAGAGGAAAATGCAGCCCGCATCCTCCATACCGGGGATGGAGCATGACATGCAACCTGAACCAACCGTGTCCATCAGACCGAGGACAGTAGGGCCGTGTCAAGTACGGGCGCAGTTGTCAACGCTGTGGGTGCCAATGCACGCACGCGTAAACTTCTGCATGACGTAGTTCGCCTCATTGCCGCCGCCTCGCGAAGAGCCGGTGGTCATGACAGCGTTAGGACCATATTCGTCAATTATGGCCTGCATCTTAGATGCGGTGAAATCCAGTGCCTCGTCCCAGCTTACGCGCTCAAGATCCGCGCCCTTGGTGCGGCGGATCATCGGGTGCAGTACGCGAGGAGTCAAGATCTTGGTGTCGTTGATGAAGTCGTAGCCGCTCATGCCCTTAAGGCACAGCTCGCCCTGATTGGTGATGCCGTTGAGCGGTTCGGTACCCACGACCTGGCCGTTTTGGACCAGGAGGTTAAACTGGCAACCGGCGCCGCAATACGGGCAGATCACTTTATGCTTCTCCATGACACCCTCCTTCCTTTCTCTGCTACCGAATGCTCGGTACTAATTTGACAATCATTGGGCCTGTCGCCCCAACGCTTACGCCTCGTTTTCGATGGTGGCGCGGGCACGCTCGGCAGTCAGTTCTGCCAGACGCTCCTCGTCTACCAGGGTGAGGCCCTTGGTCGGGCACGCCTCGGCACACGCCGGACCGCCGGGACGGTCCACGCACAGGTCGCACTTGAGCACGAAGCTCTTGGTCTGCGAACCCACGCGAACGTCGCCCATCAAGACCGGAACCTTCGTGGTCGCAACGCTCACGGCGCCAAAGGGGCATGCCATGACGCAGCTCTTGCAGCCGATGCAGTTGTCCTCGTTGACGCCGATGCGATGGTTCTTTGGATCAAAGAACAAGGCGCCCGTAGGACAGGCCTTCGCGCACGGGGCATCCTCGCAGTGATGGCAAGCCACCGGTGCGGAGATCTCGTACGTACGCGTCACGCGCAGGCGCGGCGCGGCGATGTTACCGGGGATGTCGTGCGCCTCGATGCACGCCGCCATGCAGGTTTGACACCCGATGCAGCGCGAAGAATCGGCTACGACTCGCTTATTACCCATGTTGTTCACTCCCTCCTGAATCCCTTGCCGGAGAGACCCTGTCGACGTTGCCCCGGACCGCCCGTGGTCCGGCATCGGCGTATCGAGCGCATGCGGCGAAACAGGCACTCGGTAGAGTTTCTCCAACGATATACAGGTTAAATATACGCAGTTGCAGGGGGCAAACTTGAGCATAGGCCCTGCAATACGGGTGTATTGCAGGGGTTTTGGCAGGTTGGAATTATTCTCTAGAAGCTATAAAGATGAGTGTATTACATGCGTACGCCTCAGAGATTTTTATGCGCTCTCATTTTGGATGTACTACGCTTGTATTCGTGTTAATGGTTATTTACTTGAGCGAAATAAAGTAATAGTTATAAGATGCTCAGGTATCGGCACGTGCCGCATTTGACCGACTATATTGCACGCTCATTAAGGGGGCCAGTGATGTCATCGACTCAAAAAAGAGCCATCCTGCAGGTGCGCATTCGCGAGGAAGACAAGCAGCATGCCGAGCATCTCTACGATGCCATGGGCACATCGCTCGCCGAGGCTGTCCGCTTATTTGTCGCGCAAAGCATTTTGATGCGCAAGCTCCCCTTTCAGCCGGTCGCCGTGCGCTCAAAGAACGGCACCGCCGCCTATGGATCGCTCAAAGCATATGGTGACCCCAATCGCCGCTCCGAAGAGCGCAATGCCTGGATTGAGTACCTTGCCACAGAAAGCGACGATTCGATTTTGGGTCCCGAGGAAGTAGATATCCATGAGTAGCACAATCATCGACGAGACCGTCATCCTGCGCTACCTGCTTGACGACGACGAGGTTCTGTCACCGCGCGCCGCCAAGGTCATCGCCACGCGCACCGCTCGCGTCTACCCCGAAATCATCACGCGCGTCGTGGTCACACTGCGCGACGTCTATAAGGTTCCCCGCGTTGAGATTACTGCGGCCATGAAGAGGTTGCTCGATGACGTCATGGTCGACGAGCCCACCGTTGTCGCCCTTGCCGTCAAACTCTTTGGCAAGACCCATATGGACTTTACCGACTGCCTCCTCGCAGCCCGAACCGCCATCTACAACGATGATGTCGTGAGCTTTGGCAAGCCCATCATCCAAGGCATGATCGACTACCGCCGCCAGCGCCAAACCGCCGCCGACGCCCGCGACCGCGCCGCCGAAGCCCGCAGCCGAAGCACCGACTCCACCATCGACAAGCTCCGCCACCAATCCCGCCACTAACCGACAGGCAACGGCATCGCCCGCCACTCAGCCCCATCCCCACCTGAGTTGCGGTGAAATAGTTCCTGGATTTAGGCTTATTCGAGCCTTTCAGGAACTATTCCACCGCAACTTTCTGTAAGGGTGGTTTTTAGTGCCGCCGAGGGGCACTAATCAACCGTTTGCCGATATGTTTGGCTACGACTCATGACTCTGACCTGCCCCGTCAAGCTTTTGGTCAGTTCATGGCAAGGTCAGGCGGGCCAAATATGGGATAGCGTAGTGTCATTCACTCCCCCTCGAGACCATGGGGTCGAAAATGAGTCATGATAAACGCTGTACCAAACCGCAATT
>DBGAPG010000047.1:0-11259 GCA_048438765.1 Collinsella sp. | reverse complement strand
ACCGTAACGAGCGAAGAAAGATTGTCGTCCAGATACTCCTTGAGCGGCGTGTTGTTGAGCGTCTTGGCATGCGAGATCATCTCATTGAGGTCGCCACCGGCAACACGAAGCTGCTCGGGCAGGCGGCTCAGGACTTCCATGATCTGACCAAAGAGAATCGGCGACAAGATGCAAACGACGCCGACGAGCACGGCAACGACCACAATAAGCGCGATGAGCGAACCGATGCCGCGATTCACACCATGGTGCTCGAGCCAGTTGGTGATCGGCGACATCACAAAGGCGATGATGGACCCGACTGCCAAAAACTCGATAACCGGCGCCAGGATGCCCATAAGGTTAAAGATGACGGCAGCGATGACAATGCAGCCGACGACGCCCCAAATGCGCAGCGTCAGAATACGGGTATCGCGAAGCGTGCGGTCGGTTTGTTGGGGGTGCTCACTCATGAACGAACCATCACTCCGTCGGGGTCAATCTTGTCTTGAATCTTCTTAAGGGTACGGCGCAGCAGGCGCGAGACCTGTACCTGCGAGATGCCCAGCTTCTTGGCGATCTCGATCTGGGTCATGCCCTTCACAAAGCGCAGCTCGATTACCTCGCGCTCGCGCGGCGAGAAATCGCGGATGGCCTCCTCGATTACCAGGCGGTCATCGGTAAAGTCGAGCTCGTTGTCATCATCGGCGTAGCGATCGAGAATCGAAGGGGCATCGTCGGAGTCGGACGCGCCAGGAGCCTCGATGGGCACCGAGGTATAGGCCGAAGACGACTCCATGGCCTCCAGCACCTCGTCGACAGTCACGTCCAGGTACTCAGCGATTTCTTCGACCTTAGGCGAGCGCTGCAACTCATTGGTGAGCTTGTCGGTAGCTTGGTTGACCTTTGCCGAGAGCTCCTGCAAGCGACGCGGCACGCGCACACTCCAGCCCTTGTCGCGGAAGTGACGCTTGATCTCACCCAAGATGGTGGGCGTGGCAAACGTGGTGAACTCGAGTCCGCGCTCGGGATCAAAGCGGTCGATTGCCTTGAGCAGGCCCAAATAGCCAACCTGCATCAGGTCGTCGAGCGGCTCACCGCGGTTCTTAAATTTGTTGGCAAGAAACCTTACCAGGTTCATATGGGACATGACGAGTTGCTCACGTGCGTCCGGATCACCGGTCTCTTTGTAGCGACGAAACAGCTCGCGGGTTTTCTCCTTGTCCCAAGCGGTCTTACCGCTCCGGGAACGTTCGGTCATATTAGATATCCGCCTTGAGGTCGAGGGAAAGCGTCAGGGGCGCCGCAGTCTTTTCGTAGGAATCGCACACGCTCGCCAAAATGAGCTCGGCATACACAGCAGCCTGGTCGTCCTCGTCCACAGTCGCCTGATCGCCAAAGGTAAAGGTCATGCCAACGTGAGACTCGTCGACATCGAATTTGATCGAGATGTCGTCGGAATCAACGGCCGTGCAGCCAAAGATGAAGGCCTCCTCGGCAGCCATACGGATGTCCTCGATGCGATCGACGGACATGGAGCACAGTGCACCGACATTAGCCGCCGTCATACGCACAAGGCGAGCCAGACGCGGATCCCCGGCAACAGTCAGCGTGATGGGGCAAGTTGCTTCGCTACTCATCGCAGGACTCCTCGAAGGTCTCGGCGGACGTGTAGGTGTAATACTGGGCTGCTTTAGCAGCAGGCTTCTGTGCATCATCGTCACCAGCAGCGACATCGCCCCCGGCTTCGCCAATCAGGACGCGCTCGGTCGGCTGCTCGGCTTCGGCGGCAGCGGAAAGCTTGTGCTCGGCGTCGGCCGCGGGAACCTTTACCTTGTTAAAGAGTTTCTGAACGGCACCGGCCGCAGAATCGGTCACGCTCGACACAGCATTGCTAGCCTCGGCCATGCTGCCCGTAACCTCGGAAATGTCGCGAACCACGGCTTCGACCTCTACGAGATTGGAGGTAAGTGCGTCGACGGCGGTCTTGCTCGACTTGAGGAGCGGCTCAACCTGCGCCAGCGCGGGGGTGAGCTCATCGACGGCGCCATCGAGCTTTGCCACCACGGGCTGAGCCTCGGCGATGGTGTTATTGAGATCGCTTACGGTCTTGTCGAGCGAATCAACGACGTTGCGGGTCTTGCGCAGCGTGAGCGCGAGCTCGATAACAGCCCACACGCCGGCAACGGCGAGCAGAAGCAGTGCGATTTGAATGGGACTCATACAAGCCTCCCGAAGGAATTGAAATACAGACGCTGTTCATGGTACCCCAAAGAAGGGGAAAGATACCCAAAGGGAATGCGCGAGATGGCAACGACCTACTTGGGCGCATTGCCGCTACGGTCGCGCTCGCTTTGCTCTACACGCCACTCTTCCCAGCCGCGGCCGGCAGGCTGCCAAAACGCGCCGTGCTCAAGCCCCTCGGGCAAATAACGCTGATCGACCCAGCCTTCGGGATAATCATGCGGATACTTATACACGCCGTACTCGTCGCTGCCCGGGCGATGACGATCGCGCAGATAACTCGGCACCTCGCGAAGCCCACTTGAATGAATATCGGCCAACGCCGCATCAATGGAAGACTCGCACGCGTTGGATTTAGGCGCCAGGCACACATAGAGCGCAGCCTGAGCCAGATTAATGCGGCACTCGGGATACCCAATGACCTCGGCAGACTTAAACGCGGCATGCGCCACCAAAAGCGCCTGCGGGTCGGCGTTGCCAACGTCCTCGGAAGCCTGGATCATAATGCGGCGAGCGATGAACTTGGGGTCCTCACCCGCATCGATCATGCGCGCAAGCCAATAGATCGTGGCATCGGGGTCGCTACCACGCATGGACTTAATAAACGCGCTGATGATGTCGTAGTGCATGTCACCGTTTTTGTCATACGAAAAACCACGGCGCGGGTTGGCAATCTTCACGTCATCCACGGTGATGGGATAGCGCTCCCCCGCCGCCGGCGCTGGCGTTCCCTCGGTATCGGGACGCGTGACGGCAATCTCGCTCGCAAGCTCGAGTGTCGTAAGCGCCGATCGAGCGTCACCTGCAGCCAGCGTGCAGATGGTCTTAACCGTATCCTCATCGGCAGAGAACTTGCCGTTCAGGCCCTGCGGCGCCTCGAGCGCACGCTCGATAAGTGTGGCGATATCCTCGTCCTTTAAGTGCTCAAGCTCCACCACGCGACCGCGCGAGAGCAACGCCGAGTTGACCTCAAAGTACGGATTCTCCGTCGTGGCGCCAATCATAATGACGGTACGGTTCTCGACTGCATGCAGCAGGGCATCCTGCTGCGACTTGGAAAAGCGGTGAATCTCGTCGATGAAAAGAATGGTGCGACGGTCGTACGTATTCAGACGTGTCTTGGCCTCGTCAATCACACGGCGCAAGTCCTTCACGGTGCCCGTCACGGCGCTGACCTCGACAAACTCACTCTTGGTATGGTTGGCGATAATATGTGCCAGCGTCGTCTTGCCCGTACCGGCCGGCCCGTACAGAATCACACTCGACAGCACGTCGTGCTCAATTGCGGCACGCAACCACGAGCCCTTACCGACGGCCTTTTGCTGGCCCACATACTCGTCGAGCGAATTGGGGCGCATGCGCACCGCAAGCGGCGCATTCCGAAAGGAGCGCTCACGCGTCGAAGCAGAAAAAAGGTCGTCCATAGCCATCCCGTGCGTCAATCAAATACGTTTTCCACTAACAGTATACCGAATAAATACGAACTACCGTTCGTTAATATAAGTACGGTGCGGAAACTTCAATCCCGGGAAAAGCTTGCTCGTAAGTTCGCAGAAATAACCGTCCGTCATGCTCGCAATGTAATCCACGACCGCCTGGTCTTTATCGCCCTGCCAGGCATAGGTGCGATCGTAGTAGGAAAGCTGCTGCTCAATGCGAGAGATGTGGTGCTTAAAGATGTAAGAGGACTCGTCGCCTTCGTTTATATCCTGCAGGCAACGGTCGTAGAGCTTTTCAAAGGCCTCGCGCAGCTCCGCTTCGGAGTCGCCTTCGATGCCGCCCTTGCTATAGATCTTCTCGTAGTTCTCGCGCTTAGCGCGGCGGATTTCCTCAAACAAGCCCTCGCTCATCTCGATGCGCGGCTTGCCATAGCTGTGCTCAACAATATCGATGGAGGCGTGCGTGAGGATCCAGCTGTTGTATGCACCGCCCAGGCCATCGTCAAAGGCGTCGGGCGACAGCAGGCCCGCCGCAATGGCGTCTTGGCGATCGCGCCCAACGTAGGCGAGGATATCCGAGATGCGAACCACGCAGCCCTCGAGTGTCATGGGACGCAGATGCTCAATCGCGCTATAGCCCGCGGCGATACAGTCCTCAACCATCTGATCGAACTGGTCAAAGGAACCCATGTCCGAAAGCTCAAAAACACGCTGTTCGTACTCGCCGTTGTGGCACAGTACGCCGTCGAGCGTCTGGAGCGACACGTTGCGGCCGTACAGCGCGTCAAGCACGCGGACCGACTGCACGTTATGGAAAAAATAACGACCGGTACGCAAGTGATAGATATCGTTGAGAAAGCGCTCGCCGGCATGGCCAAAGGGCGTGTGGCCCAAGTCGTGGCCTAAACCAATCGCCTCGATCAGGTCACAGTTGAGCCCCAGGGCACGTCCGATATCGCGAGCGATGCGCGAGACAAGCTGCACGTGCAGGCCGCGGCGCGACAGGTCGTCGTTGCTGCGAAAACTGAAGACCTGCGTTTTACCTGCATAACGGGTGTATGCGGGCAGATGCAGAATCTTTTCGATATCGCGCATAAAAGCCGGACGCATAAGCGTGCCTTTGTCGGCAGCGCGATCAATACGACGAATGACCTGATCGTCGTTGCAACGATACGGGTTGACAGAACCCGAAGCACGATCGGCGGAAATGCGCTCGACAAGCTCGGGCGACAACGCCGACGGAATACGGTCCATGCGCGCCTTAATGACGGCCGTTTCTTGATAAGTTGCCATGGCATGCTCCTTAAGAAGGATGCGCAATCGGTTACAACGTGCAGCCCACGACCTCGATTATGGCAAAAATCGGCACCAAAAACGGGAGCAATGGCAGGGAGCGCGATTTTGTGAAGAGGCAGGAGAGGGCAAGGACCAGGAGTGCGACGGCAAATGCCACGATGCCGCCCAGAGGGTCGAGCGTGCAAAGCGCGAAGAGCGCCTTGACGTCCCCCATGCCGATGCCGGGGGCGTGGCGAAGGCGCCGCCAGAGCGACTCAGTGAGCACAAGGGCAAGGTAGACGATGACCGCAAGGCGGGCGTGGTCAAGCGCCGCATTCATGCCAAGATCTAGCCAGACGCCCACAAATGCCGCCACGGCACACGCGGCAGCAAGCGCATTCGGAAACCGCCGCTCACGCGCATCGATGAAGGCACCAGCGATAGCGCACAGCCAAAACGGGATATAGACCATCGAGCACCTCCTCGAGCTGCATCGCAAAAGCAAAAACCACCGAAAGGGCCTGTCCCCCTTGCGGTGGTTTTGGTGGTGGCTATTTGGCGCCTTGCATGACCTCGTCGAGAGTAACGTTGACGGCGTGCTGCGTCGGGACCCAGTCGACCTTGAGGAACAGAGCGGCCACCGTGATGGGGATATAGCTGAACATAAAGATCGGGAAGGTAAACAGGTTGGTCACCAAACGCCACTTTTGCGCGCAATGAATGTGCTTGTACTCGAAGATGGTCGTGAGTAGCGCCAGGATAAAGAAGGTCTGGTACATCATCACGAAGGTCATAATGAGCGAGGCCGCACAAGCCTGCATCTCGACCTCGGTGGCCAAGAAGCCGTGCGAAAGCCCGCCCACGATGAGGAAGGTCGCGTTGGCGAGCATGGAGATCAGGGACAGCAGCATGCCCGGAGCGATGGTCATAAACATGTCGTAGGCGGCAAAGCGATGATAGCGGAATGTCGATTTGACAAGATGCTTGCCATAGGTAAAAAAGACCTGGTAGAAGCCCTTGGTCCAACGCATGCGCTGTTTCCAGGACGCCTTAAACGTCACCGGCTGCTCGTCAAAGAACTCCGCCGGCGCATAACCGATGCGGATGCCGTGAATGGCGCAGAACGTGGTGAACTGGATGTCCTCGGTCAGTGTATGGAACTGCCAACCGTGCATGCCCTCGATAACGCTGGCGGAGATGAGGTAGCCCGAACCCGAGACAGCGCAGGACGTCTTGCAGATATTACGCGCGTTGTTGAGGAAGCGGGCCTCACGCAGATACCAGGTGGCGTTGGCAGACGAAATCCACGAGCTGCCA
Organism: Collinsella sp.; assembly: GCA_048438765.1. Lineage (GTDB taxonomy): Bacteria > Actinomycetota > Coriobacteriia > Coriobacteriales > Coriobacteriaceae > Collinsella. The sequence goes on along the minus strand of DBGAPG010000047.1, from coordinate 5,008 downwards.
AAGTTCTTGGAGTTACGATAGCTCGTGACCACATGGAAGCCCTGGTCAAAGGCATCATTCATCTTGGAGACGTAATCGCGGGAGATAACGTTGTCGGCATCGAAGATAAAGTAGCCTTCAAACGTGTCAGGATACTCGTTGAGAATGCGATCGAAACCAAAGTCCATGACCCAGCTCTTACCCTTACGGGCCAGGTCATTGCGCTCATAGACGATGGCGCCCGCCTCGCGCGCGAGCTGTGCCGTGTTATCGGTACAGGCATCGGCGACCACGAAGACCTCGATGAGCTCGGACGGATAATCCTGATCCTTGATGGAGCGTACGAGGTTGGCGATCACGGCTTCCTCATTATGCGCCGCGATAAAGAAGGCATAGCGGTGGAGTTTTTTGGCCTTGGGAGGCGCGACCTCGCCACGAAGAGCGCCAATGACAAAGAAGACCACCTGGTACAGAAAGCAGACCGTGAGCAGCGTGACGACAATCTGGTTGAAGATCACGATGGGTGTGTTGGTTTGTAAAAAGGCGAGCATGCAGGCTCCCGAGAACGCGTTACGTAAACAACCGTATATCTTACCGCAGGCTAACCGAGTTCAAGAAACCACCTAATACTGGTTAGGATTCGAGAAGACCGAGCTGCGGGACGATTTCGTCGCCGGCAGCGGTGCGGCCGAGCGAACGCGGGGCCAAATCATCCAGAACCGCCGCAAGGTCCCACGGCAGCTCGTCGCGGCACTCAATGCGCTCCCCCGTAACGGGATGGTCGAACGCGACGCGCCAGGAATGAAGGAATTGCCTGGTCAGCCCCTGATCGGCGCGTGCATCGCACTTGCCGTAGAGTGGATCACCCACACAGGCGTGGTTGATATGGCGCATATGCACGCGAATCTGATGCGTGCGGCCCGTAAACAGGTGGCACTCGACGAGCGTATAGCCGTCGTCAAAACGCGTGGAATCAAAGCGCTCGAGGACCTTAAAGGTCGTAATGGCCTGGCGCGCGAAAGGATCGTCAGAAACCGCCATCTTCACGCGATCGCGCGTCGATCGGGCGATACCGGTGTTAATGGTTCCCTCGTCCATGGCAATGTGCCCGTGAACAAGTGTGATATAGCGGCGGTCGAGCGTGCGCGTGCGGATAAGATTTTGGAGTGCGCGCTGGGTGTCATCGTCCTTTGCCGCAAGCATGAGACCCGAGGTATCGCGATCCAGGCGATGCACAATACCGGGGCGGTCCTCGCCCTGCACGGTGCCCAAATGGTCGATACCGCAGTGATAGACCAGGGCATTCGCGAGCGTACCGCTCTCATGACCATGCGCAGGATGGCACACCAGGCCGCGCTGCTTGGAGAGCACAATGAGATAATCGTCCTCATAGCGAATGTCGAGCGGGATGGCCTCGGGAATCACATCGGTGGGATCGTGCGGCTCGGGCAAATCGACCGAAATACGATCGCCGGCTCGCACAGCATACTTTTTTGATAGGCAGGTCTCGCCATTGACTACTACGGCACCGCCCTCAATCAGATGCGCGCAGGCAGAGCGCGTAGGGCAGCCGTCATTGGCGCCCAGATAGGCGTCAAGACGCTGACCAGCGGCATCGTCGGCAACAAGGATATGGATGTCGGCCATTAGCGCTCATTCCTTTCGCGAATCTTGCGGGCACGCTCCCCGCGTTGCTGGGCCTTGCGCCTAGCGCGGGCCTCGTCACGGGCGTTAAGCTCGGCTGTCGCATCGACCTCACGGGCCGCGGGGCTCAAGAACATGTAGCCGAAGAGGGCGAGCACGACGCCCAAGGTAATGCCGATATCGGCCACATTGAAGACGGGGAAGTCGATGAAGGTTGTGGCAATAAAATCGGTCACGAAGCCAAAGGCCAAACGATCGATAGCGTTGCCGATGGCACCGCCCGCAACCATCGCCATGCCCACAACCTCAAGATGGGCGAGCTGGGGCGCACGAACGAGGTACACGGCAATAGCGATAATGACCGCCAACGCCAGCACGGCAAACGCGATGCCATGCCCCTCACCCATACTAAAGGCAGCGCCGATATTGCGGACAAACATAAAGTCGATCACACCGGGGATGACAGTCACATGCAAAGCGTCGCCGACGGCACGAACCGCAAGCTTGGTCAGCTGGTCAACAAGCAGCACAACCAGCGCCACCCCACCAGCAACACCCAACCGCCAACGCAAAGGCGGCGTCATATCCCCAGTACGACCCAAAGAAATCCCCTACCCTCAAGAACATCGAATTCCGTTTAATGCAAATCAATATCTTATATTGACCAGCAACGAAATAGCCGATGATTCGTTACCGACAGCGAAAACCCGCCAGAGCGAGCAAGGTGCCTTGAAGCGAGGCGGCATAGACCTTATGGTCATGCCGCCGAAGCTGAAAGGCAGATTGCCGCTCTGGCGGGTTTGCAGCGTCGAGCCGTTACGCGGTTTGGTAAAACCGCGTAACTACAGCGCGTCAGCGCAGCGCTTGCAGATATGCGCGTGGCCGTTGTACTCGCCGACGGTGGTGCGATAGTTCCAGCAACGGTCGCAGCACTCGCCCTCGGCAGCCTCAATGGCAACGGAGAGCTCCTCGCCCTGGGTCAGCTCAACATCGGAGACGATGTAGAACTCGGCCAGGTCGACGGCCTTGTCGCCGGTCAGCAGCGCGTACATCTCGGCGGGAACGACCGCCTTGACGCGGACCTGCTGGCTCTTAGTGAAGGTGCCGGCGGAGCGGGCATCCTCAAGGGCCTTGGTCACGGCGCTACGGAGCTCGAGTGAAGCCTCGAGCACGCCCTCAAACTCATTGGCCTCGTCGACCGTGATAGGCGACTTGTACCAATCGAGCAGCGCGGCGTACTTCTGGTGGTCAACGCAGCCGGCAGGCGCATAGGCCATGGCCTCGTCGACGGTGTAGGACAGGATCGGCTGCAGGTCGCGCATGAGCATCGAGAAGAGCTCGGCCAGCACGGTCTGGGCGCTGCGGCGCTCGAGCGAGCCGGGCTTGTCGCAGTACAGACGGTCCTTCAGGGCGTCGAGGTACACGTTGGAGAGCTCGGTAACCACGAAGTCGTAGAGTGCACGGTAGGCACGCGGGAACTCGTAGCTGGCGTAGGCATCGTCGACCTCGGCCTGGACCTGGGTCAGGCGGGCAACCATGAGCTTATCGAGCGGCAGCAGGTCGGCAAAGGCGACGCCGTCGGTCTCGGGCTCAAACTGACCCTCGAGCTCGGAGAGCAGGAAGCGCAGCGTGTTGCGGAAACGACGGTAGGCATCGGACGTACGAGCAAGGATCTCGTGGTCGATGGACACGTCGGAGCTGGTATCGACGGATGCAACCCACAGACGGATGATGTCAGCGCCCATCTCGTCGCAGACCTTATTGGGGTCGATGACGTTGCCGAGCGACTTGGACATCTTACGGCCCTGGCCGTCGAGGGTAAAGCCCTGCGAGACAACCGCCTTGTACGGAGCGTGGCCGTTGGCGCCCACCGAGGTGAGCAGCGAGCTTTGGAACCAACCGCGGTGCTGGTCGGAGCCCTCGAGGTACACATCCGCCGGATACTCCAGCTCGGGACGGTACTCGCAGACGGCCTTCCAAGAGACGCCGGAATCCCACCACACGTCGAGGATGTCCTTATCGGCCTTGAGGTGATGGCCGCCGCACTTGGGGCAGACACAGGCCTCGCCCAGGTAGCTCTCGGGAGCGTCGGTGAACCAGGCGTCGGAGCCCTTCTCGTGGAAGAGCTTGATGACGGCGTCGAGCGTGGCGTCGTTCATGACCTTCTCACCGCAGTCGGTGCAAGTGTAGCTGGGGATAGGCACGCCCCAGTTGCGCTGACGGCTGATGCACCAGTCGGGACGCTGCTCGACCATGGCACCGATGCGGTTGGCCGCGTGGGCCGGATACCACTTGACGTTCTCGCGGACCTCTTTGCCAGCCTGCTCGCGCAAGCCGGTCTTGTCCATCGAGACAAACCACTGGTCGGTAGCACGGAAGAGCACCGGGTGCTTGCAGCGCCAGCAGTGCGGATAGCTGTGCGTGATCTTCTTCTCGAGGACCAGGGTGCCGCGCTCGCGCAGGAACTCGATGACGTGCGGGTTGGCCTCATCGGTATCCATACCGCTGAAGGGGCCACCGGTGCCAAACTCCTCACCGGTGTAGAACTTGCCGTCGTCATCGACCGGCATGCAGATGTCGGTGATGCCCTCCTTGAGGCAGGCAAAGTAATCGTCGACGCCGTGGCCGGGCGAGTTGTGGACGATACCGGTACCGTCATCGACACCGACGTAATCGGCCAGCAGCGCCACGCCCTCGACACCGTCAAAGATCGGCTGCTTGTAGTGGATGTGGTGGAAGGTCTCGGCGGGAACCACATAGGGCTTGCCGTCGACCATGACCGGGGTGTACTCCCAGCCAAACTCCTCGCAGCACTTGGGAGCCAGGTCCTCGAGCATGACCTCGGCACGGCCATCGTGCTCAACGGCGACATAGGCGGCGCCGGGCTTGAGGGAAACGGCCTGGTCGGAGGGGATGGTCCACGGGGTGGTCGTCCAGATGATGAAGTCAACCGGGCCGTCGAAGTTCTCGAGGCCGGCGGGCTTGGAGGTCATCTCAAAGCGCACGAAGATGGACGGGCTCGTCTCGTCGGAGTACTCAATCTCGGCCTCAGCAAGTGCGGTATGGCAGTGCTTGCACCAGTGGACGGGCTTGTGACCGCGATAGATCATGCCCTTGTCGAACATGGCCTTGAAAACCTCGATGTCGGCGGCGTCATGCTGGTGATAGAGCGTCAGATAGGGGTTGTCCCAATCGCCGAGCACGCCCAGGCGACGGAAGCCGGCCTTCTGCAGCTCGATGTTCTCGACAGCGAACTTATTGCAAAGCTCGCGGATCTTAGCCGTGGAGGTCTGGTTGAACTTCTCGGTGCCGAGCTTCTCCTCGACCTTGTGCTCAATCGGCTGACCGTGGCAGTCCCAACCGGGGACATAGGGAACCTCATAGC
>DBGAPG010000046.1:0-9785 GCA_048438765.1 Collinsella sp. | reverse complement strand
ACATCAACCAGCACGATCGATCCGAAAGGAGCCTGCGTCATGGAGCGTCCCTGCGCATGGAAAAAGTACACACCACAGCAAATCGAGGAGCTCGAGGAGCTTTGCCGCGGCTATAAGCAGTTTTTGAGTGAGAACAAGACCGAGCGCCTGTGCGTCAAGGCCGGCATCAAGATGGCCGAGAAGGCGGGATACGTCGACCTGGAGACCGTAATCGCCGAAGGCCGCGAGCTCAAGGCAGGCGACAAGGTGTGCGCCGCCAACCACGGCAAGGACCTTATGCTCGTCAACCTGGGCACCGCCCCGCTCGAGCAGGGCTTTAACATCCTGGGCGCCCACGTGGACTCGCCGCGCCTGGACCTTAAGCAGAACCCCGCCTTCGAGGCCGGCGACATGGCCTATCTCGACACGCACTACTATGGCGGCGTCAAGAGCTACCACTGGGTGGCCTCCCCGCTCGCACTCGTAGGCGTCATCTGCAAAAAGGACGGCACCACCGTCGACATCAACATCGGTGACAAGGTCGACGATCCGGTCTTTACCATCTCCGATCTGCTGATCCACCTCTCGAGCGAGCAGATGGCCAAGCCCGCCAAGGACGCCGTCGATGCCGAGATCCTCGACGTGATCGTGGGCGGCCGTCCCGTCAAGTTTGACGAGGACGACAAGGACGCCCCCAAGGAGCCCGTCAAGCAGATGTTCCTGGATATCCTCAAGGAGCAGTACGACGTCGAGGAGGAGGACTTCCTCTCCGCCGAGATCGAGGTCGTGCCCTCCGGCCCCGCCCGTGACATGGGCCTCGACCGCTCCATGATTCTGGGCTATGGCCACGACGACCGTGTCTGCGCCTATCCGTCCATGCTCGCCCAGATCAACGTCGCCAACGTGGAGCGCACGAGCATCACACTCATCGTCGACAAGGAGGAGATCGGTTCCGTGGGTGCCACCGGCATGACGAGCCGCTTCTTCGAGAACACCGTCGCCGAGATCATGACGCTCGCCGGCGAGGATAGCCCGCTGGCCCTGCGCCGCGCGCTCGCCCGCAGCCGCATGCTCTCCTCCGACGTGTCCGCCGGCTTCGACCCGGGCTACGCCGGCAAGTTCGAAACCAAGAACGCAGCCTTTATGGGTCGCGGCCTGTGCTTTAACAAGTACACGGGCAGCCGCGGCAAGGGCGGCTCTAACGACGCCGACGCCGAGTATGTGGCCCTCATCCGCGACATCATGGACGAGGCCGGCGTGGACTTCCAGACCTGCGAGCTCGGTCGCGTCAACGCGGGCGGCGGCGGCACCATCGCATACATCATGGCTAAGTACGGCATGAACGTCATCGACTCTGGCGTTGCCGTCCTGTCCATGCACGCCCTGTGGGAGGTCGCCAACAAGGCCGATATCTACGAGGCCTATCGCGGCTACAAGGCCTTCATCGAGCGCGCGTAACCAACCCTTCATCAGTTGCGGTGAAATACAGACTAACCTGGCCCATAAACGGCCAAAACAGACCGTATTCCACCGCAACTTCCTTTTTGGCAGAGGAGAGTCCATGCTGCAGGTCGTCATTTCGCCCGCCAAGCAGATGCGCGCGGCCCAAGATGCTTTTGAAGTCCTGGGCATCCCACCCTTTGCGCGCGAGACGGCTCGCCTCCACCGCGCACTGCTAGATATCGAGCGGAATGAAGGCAGCGGCGGCCTGCAGGCGCTATGGAACGTGAGTGACAAACTGCTGGGGCCTTGCCTCAACACCCTGCATGAGTTCGGGCCCATCCTGAAAAACGGCGATCTCGACAATCCCGCACTCGCCTGTCACCTCTCCCCTGCCGTCATGTCCTACCACGGCATTCAATACCAGAGCATGGCGCCCGAGGTGATGGATTCCGCGCAGCTCGCATGGCTGCAAAGCCACCTGTGGATCCTCTCTGGCCTCTACGGGTGCGTTCGCCCCTTTCATGCCGTCGAACCATATCGGCTGGAGATGGGCGCGAAGCTCGCCGTTGACGATGCCCGAGACCTCTATGCGTTTTGGAGCGACAAGCTCGCGCGGGCTATCGCCCCGGCAGGCTCAAACACCACGATCGTCAACCTCGCCAGCGTAGAGTACGCCAAAGCCGTTCTGCCCCATCTCGCGGGCGACGCCACGGTCGTCACGTGCCTCTTTGGCGAAGGCATCCGCAACGGCAAGCCCATCCAGCGCTCGACCGCCAGCAAAAAGGCACGTGGTTCCATGGTGCGCTGGATGGCAGAAAACAAGCTCGAGGATGTAAGCGGGCTCACCGCGTTTGACGTTGGTTATCGTCACTTTCCCGAGCTTTCAAATAAGAACACTTTGGTCTTCCTGAACGAACAGACCTTGTAGGACCACCGCTACTTTTGAATGTGCTGCCTAGGCACGGCGTCTATTCCGCCAAGCCGTCGGCTTTGGCAACTTCGTTTGTCGAGCCATCTTGGTAGGTAATCTTAACGTGCTCTACCTCGGACACCGCAACACCCGATGGGGGCTCCAAGCGCCATTCCGTCAGCGCGATATCCATAGTCGTAGGCACGTCGCCCTGATTCTTGAGCTTCACCGTCAGCGTTTTGAGCGCCGCATCATACGTCACGCGTTCGATTTCCTCACCAGGAATAGACCCACCGCTCAGCTGAAGCTGGACAAATCCATCGCGCGAATACCAATAGTCGCCCGGCGCGGCAACGGTATTGCCGCCCGCGACCTTCACCGTCATTATCGGCAGGCTATCATCGGCCTCGAACTCCCATGCAGCGCCGCCGCGACCACCAAACGTCCAGATACAAACGGCAATCACCAGCACGGCAAGCACCGCAAAACCAATCGCGACAAGGCCATGGTGCGCACGGCTTTCCTCGGCCGATACATCCCATTGCGTCTCTCGATATAGATGCTTGTCTTCCATGTTCGCCTCCCCATGGGCATGCTGATCGCGTCAATCGTACCCATTCAGGCTATACTTGAGCCCATGACATAACGGGGAGCTTGCAGGACAAGACGGCAGGCTGAGATTGGGCGCGCCCGCCCTGACCCGCAAACCTGATATGGGTAATGCCAACGAAGGGAGCCGTGCCAATGAGCACACAGACCGAGCCCAAGCTCGTCACGCAAATCGACTTCGCCCGCGCCGGGCAGATCACACCGCAGATGAAGGAGGTTGCCGAGCGCGAGCATCGCGACCCCGAGTACATCCGCGAGCGCGTGGCCGACGGCCGCATCGCCATTCCCGCCAACATCGTGCATATCAAAAAGGGCATGCGCGCCTTTGGTGTCGGCGAGGGTCTGTCCACCAAGGTCAACGTCAACCTGGGCATCTCGGGCGACAAGGCCGATGCCGCCGAGGAATGGAAGAAGGTCAAGATCGCCGAGGACTTTGGCGCCGACGCCATCATGGACCTTTCCAACTCGGGCAAGACGCGCCAGTTCCGCCAGCAGCTCATCGACGAGACACCGCTCATGGTGGGCACCGTCCCCATGTACGACGCCATCGGCTATATGGAAAAGCCGCTGGTCAAGCTGACCAAGGATGACCTGTTCGAGGTCGTGCGCGCGCACGCCGAGGACGGCGTGGACTTTATGACCATCCACTGCGGCATCAACAAGTCGGTCACCAAGACCTTTAAGGAGACCGGCCGCTTGATGAACATCGTGAGCCGCGGCGGCTCGCTGCTGTTTGGCTGGATGGAGGTCACCGGCAACGAAAACCCCTTCTACGAGTACTTTGACGAGCTGCTCGAGATTTGCCACGAGTACGACGTGACGATTTCGCTCGGCGACTCCTGCCGCCCGGGCTGCCTCTACGACTCCAACGATGCCACCGAGACCGCTGAGATGATCGAGCTGGGCAAGCTGTGCAAGCGCGCTTGGGCCGCCGGCGTCCAGGTCATGGTCGAGGGCCCGGGTCACATGGCGCTCGACGAGATCGCCGCCAACATGAAACTGCAGAAGCGCCTGTGCCACAATGCCCCGTTCTATGTGCTCGGGCCGCTGGTGACCGATATCGGCGTGGGTTACGACCACATCACCGCCGCCATCGGCGGCGCCATCTCCGCCAGCTCCGGTGCCGACTTCCTGTGCTACGTGACGCCCGCCGAGCACCTGTGCCTGCCCGACGCCAAGGACGTGCTCGACGGCCTCATGGCCACCAAGATCGCCGCGCACGCCGCCGATATCGCCAAGAAGGTGCCGCACGCCCGCGACATGGACGACAAGATGGGCCAGGCACGCCGCAAGCTCGACTGGGATGCCATGTGGAAGTGTGCTCTCGACCCGGTCACCGGCAAGAAACGCTACGAAGAATCCCCCGCCGCCACCGAGGGCACCTGCACCATGTGCGGCAAGATGTGCGCCGTCCGCACCGTCAACAAGGTGTTCGAGGGTACGACGATCGATCTCGGCATGGAGGACTAACTCGTCACCGGAGCCACAATCGGTAACATGGTGTTCGTCAATTGTTGACGTGTGAACATTTGCTTACATTTGCGTAAAGATTGCATCGCCCGCCCGGGTTCGACATAGAGTCGGCCCGGGCATCTTTATAATGCTGGCTTAAAGACCCATTTGATTCCGACCGAACAAGGGAGCAAACATGGATCGCAGTAAGGTACCTGCCGTTCTATCCATCGCAGGATCCGATTCCAGCGGTGGCGCCGGCATTCAGGCCGACATCAAGACCATCACGGCGCACCGCCTGTATGCCGAGACGGCCATCACCGCCATCACCGCACAAAACACGCTCGGTGTCACCGCCGTGCAGAATATCTCCCCTGATATCGTCGCTGCGCAGATCGACGCCGTATTTGACGATATCCGCCCCAGCGCCGTCAAGATCGGCATGGTTTCCTCTGCCGAGATTATCGAGGTTATCGCCGACCGCCTGAGCGCCTGGAACACGACAAACGTGGTCGTCGACCCCGTCATGGTAGCCACCTCGGGCGCACGGCTGATTGCCGAAGATGCCGCCGAGGCGCTCACCCGCCGCCTGTTCCCACTAGCAACCGTCATCACGCCCAATATTCCCGAGGCCATGGCCCTGCTTGACTACGAGGTCGACTCCGAGCGCACACAGCAAAATGCTGCCATGCTCCTCACCCGCCGCTTTGGTTGCGCATCCCTCGTTAAGGGTGGGCATCTTGTCAACGAGGCCAACGATGTATTGGCCGAACCCGCGCCACTCGATGACGAGGGCAACCATCTGGGCGATCCGCTCACCACGTGGTTCCGCCACAAGCGCATCGAGACCGACAACACACACGGCACCGGCTGCACGCTTTCGTCCGCCATCGCCTGCGCGCTGGCCCAGGGCATGGATCTTGCCGATGCCGTCAATGCGGGCAAGGCATACCTGACAGGCGCTCTGGCCGCCGGCCTGAACATGGGCAAAGGCTCCGGCCCTGTCAACCACATGTGGCAGTACTAAATAGCCAGTAACCTGCCAAAAAGAGACAGGCTACCTTGCACCAAAAACCGTCGCAACATTCGATGAAAATCGTGCAAACGCGAAAAATCATTAAATGTTGCGACGGTTTGATTTTAGATAGCGGTCGAGCAAAGGACCAGAGCGCCTATTCGTCGGCGAGTTGAATCCCCAACAAACCCGAGAGTGCTAGCGCCTGCTCGGCATTGACCGTCAAGCCACGCAACTCATGGTAATCGCCCGAAACAACGGGCGCCGCAAATGTACAGCGCGACACATCAACGCCGGAAAGCGACGTCTTGAACACATCAACACGCGTCAGGTCACAACCATCCAAGCGAACCTGCCTCAGCTTGGCACCCTGAAGCGCTGCCTCGCTCAGACGCGTATCGCATGCTGTCATAGGGCCAATACGCCCCTCCGAAAGGTTCGCATAGCTCAAATCGCACGATCCAAACGACACGCTCGACAGGCGCGCCTTGAGCAAGTTGAGTCCCGGTGCCGAGCAGTCAACGAAGTCACAGCGGCTGAGCCAGCAGCCTTCCATGTTGCAGCGGATAAAGCGGCAACCGCGAAACACCACGTCGCGAAACGTCGAGCCGCTCCAGTCAACGCTATCGAACTCGCAAGATCGGAACACGACGCCATCGAAGGTCGCGCCGTTCGCCACGTCGTAGGCAAGATCCAAATCCTCAAAAGCGGTATTGGAGACGAGCTCATCGCCCTCGGCAAAGAGGTCGATGAGCTCGTCCATGCCCATATGGCAGCCAATCCGTTCGTTTACCCGGGCAAAACCACCGCAAAGGTGCCTGTCCCCTTTGTGGTGGCTTGGGGCCGTGCTACTCACCGAGCATCTCTTTGAGCTTGGCTGCCACGGCGTGACCCAGGCTCTCGTGGCTTTCGGGCATCATATGCAGATAGTCGATATCGCCCGGCTCGGCAAACTCGGCGGCATTCAAAAAGTCGCAGCCAAACTGCTCGGCGACATGTGCATAGTACTCGGCAAAATGCTCCGAGGCCTCGACGGAACGCTCGTCAAAGTCGGTCATGTACACATCGGCGATCTGCGGCTTGATCTTGATAGGAGCCATCAGCAGGATGCGCGGGCAAGGCGCAGCGTCGGTCCACGGAAACGCGCGGACGGCGCGAATCAGCGCCATGGCGCCACGGGCGATATCGGAAGCTGTCACGTTAAAGACCGTCTTACAGTCGTTGGTGCCCAGCATGATCACAATGGCGTCCAGCGGCTTATGGGCCTCGAGCAGCATCGGAAGCGCGCGAATGCCGTTGAGGTTAGTGTCCAGATGGCACATGTCGTCGCGTACCGTCGTGCGGCCGTTGAGGCCTTCTTCAATTACATGCCAGCCCTCGCCTAAGTCACGTTGGACCACGCCACACCAGCGCACATCCTGCGCATAGCGCACCGCGGTACCGTCGCGCATGCCCGCCGGATCGTAACCATAGGTGTTGCTGTCACCAAAGCACAGAACGTTTTTCATCGTAAGCTCCCCACTCAATAAAAAGCCGACAGGAGCAGCCTCTCCCGTCGGCTCGGTATATCGCATCACGAGCACCGTTTACAGGTACTTGCGCCAGTCGTCGTCATCCTCGTCATCCTCGGCAGCGGCCTGAGCCTGCTCGGCGGCACGGGCGGCTGCGGCGCGGGCGGCAACCTGAGCATAGGACTCCTCGTTTCGCTCGGGGAAGTTTGCCAGCACGTGCTCGAATTTGGCGAAGTCCTCGTCCCAGCGCGTAGAGGGCACGGCAAAGAAGACCTGCTTGACCTTGAAGTCGCCCGATGCGAGCTCCTTGCGGAAGAGCTCGGCCACGGCCTCGGCATCAAAGCCGTTGTTGTCGCAGCCCCATGCGCCCAGCACGAGCTTCTCGCGACCCAACTCGTCGCAGATGGCGAGCACAAAGCGAATGCGGTCGCGCAGGGCATCCAGCAGAGCATCGTCGCTCACGCGATACTCCTGGCGGGCGCGCTTAACGTTGGGCGCGGCGGCCACGATCACGTCGGCGTATGCATGCACGTGGTTGCGGTCGAAGCGCACCGCAGGCACCACTAGGGCACGGTTACGATAGAGCTCGCAGTTGATGTTGCGGCGACGGTTCTCGCCGTACCACTTACGCTGCCTATCGAGAACGTTGTACAGATACGAATCGGCGCACAGCGTGGCCTCCTGGCCCAGATAACCCTGAATATATCCACCGCCCGGATTGGTAAACGAGGCAAAGGCGAGCACGGCCATGTCGCAGAACTGCGCATAGCCGCGACCGTTATCGAGGATTGCCTGCGCGGCGGAGGCATCAAGCACAGTGACCTCGGGCAGGACCGGAGCGGGCTCCTCAGCAGGCGCGGACTCAGCTTCGGCGATTTCCTCGGCAGGCTCCTCGACGGGCTCGGGCGCCGCCTCGGTCTCGGGCGCTGCCTCGACCTCGGCAGTCTCCGCGTTCTCGACGTCCTCGGCGACCTGCTCTTCGGGGGCCACAGCACTCTGAACCTTGGCCTTCATCGCCGCGACAAAGCCGGCAGGCATACCGTCAAACTCGCGAACACCGGCAAGCGAACGCTCGATATCCTTGGCGCACGCTTCGGACACAGTTGCCACGTGACGCTCGGCGGCCTTGGCACGGGCCTCGCGCTTGGGATTGGGCTGACCCGCTCGGTTGGACCTGCGGTTACGGTTCCTGTTGTCGACGTCTGCCATACGTGGCCACCTTTCCTGTCGCTGCCGCTATCGGCTTTTCCCATCCATGATACCCCGCCGCGCACAAAAAAGACGGCCCCGAAGGACCGCCTTTCGCATCGTTTTACCGTGTCCGGCAGGAAGCATCGCAATGCTGCGCTTTAATCGCGACGGCCGAGGATGTTCAGAATGCGCAGGAACACGTTGATAATGTCCACGAACAGGTTGGATGCCATGAGCACGGCGTTGGGCAGCGTGGGCGGCACCGTCGTTGCCACATAGGTGTCGTAGCCGATGAAGCCGGCGAACACCACGATCACGATCAGGTCGGTGATGGACTGCGAAACGCCCATGAACATCAGCACGATCTCGACCAGAATCGTGGCAAGCAGGATGCCAAAACCAATGCCATACACACGCTGGAAGAACTTGGGGAAGGTCACGCCCAGCGCACCAAAGACAAAGGTGATGGCGGCCGTGGCGATAAAGGCGGTGTTAATGGTAGGCAGGTCGTAGTTGGCAAGACCAAACGACGCCGTCAGGCCAAAGGTGCTCGCAAAGACCACGTAGCCCACGAGTGACAGGCCCACGGACTGTTTGCTGGCAGCAGCCGACATCATGACCATGCCGACGATGGTCAAAATAAATGAGCCAAAGACCAGCGGCAAAGCGGCGCCGCTCATCATCATGCGCGCAAACGACATGGTGCTCGTAAAGTAAACACCGGCGCCCATGGCGCAAAAGCCCAAAAAGATCAGAGCAGACATGACAAGGTTGTACGCGCGCGGCGACATCTCCTTGGCACGGCTTGCGCCGGTCTCGATGGGGCCATTCTGATAGCCCTGGATATCGTTCATAATTTCGTCCTTTCAAAAAGCACCGCGACGGCGCCGTAGCTGACAAGTTTCCTGCCATTGTACCCGAACGCCACGCGTTCTTACCTGCGGCGCTCGCTCTCGAGTGTTCGGTCGAACGCCCACACCCACCAACGCATCACGTGTGCCTGCGAGCCGTCCGCCCGCTCGCGCGTCTGGTCCTCCAGATACAACTCGGTCGCGTGCCCGCCAAAACGCACCTTATAGGTTGCCGTACGAATGCCGTGAACCGTCAGGCCAAACCCAGTGGTCGAGACAATCTCGTCAATCGTAAAGCAACGACCGTCGACCCAGCAGACGGTGACCGGCACGACCTGTCCGCCCGCGAGGATGCGAGCCACGACGTCCACATACTGCTTGTGCACGCGTCGAGTTTTGCCATCTGTCTGTCGATATTCCATGCCTCCTATTATCGAACGCATGTTTGCATGTTGTAAAGCGAACAGACTGTGGTTTTGGAGTGTCGTAGTAATCGCACGTGTCCGCATGGCGTGTTAGCAAAAAGAACACCCGCGGTCAACAGGGCTAATATTCAATTTTAGTGCCAAAAAGTTCACTTCTCCCATCAGAACTCGGTAAAGAAACCCACAGGAGGTGATACGATTTATCATGTTTTTGTAACGTGTCTGCAAACTTCGAGAAAGCCCATATATGGACGTAACGTTCTCAACCGTCCTCGGCCAAATTGTGTCGAACCCAGTCCTTGCCGTCACCGTGATCCTCGCGTTGGGCGCCATCTTCGTCAATGGATGGACCGACGCGCCCAACGCCATCGCGACCTGCGTCACTACGCGTTGCATGCC
>DBGAPG010000045.1:0-2970 GCA_048438765.1 Collinsella sp. | reverse complement strand
GGTAGCACAGATCACCGAACGCGCCATGCGCGGCGAGCTTGACTTTAAGCAGGCGCTCGAGGAGCGCGTGGGGCTGCTTGCCGGCTTGGATGAGAGCGTGTTCGAGCGCACCTTTGAGCGCGTGACGTTTACTCCCGGCGCGCTGGAGCTTGTGCGCTCGGCGCACAGCAAGGGCTGGAAGGTCGGCGTGGTGAGCGGCGGCTTCCACGAGGTCGCCGACAAGATCGTGGCCGCCGCGGGCATCGATTTTTGCCTGGCCAACCGTCTGGAAGTCGTGGACGGCAAGCTCACGGGTAAGCTGGCGGCAGACATTGTGACCAAGGAATCCAAGCTCATTCAGCTGCTGGATTGGGCGGTTGAGTGCGGTGTCGACATGGCCCACACCGTCGCGATCGGCGACGGCGCCAATGACATCCCCATGATTCAGGCCGCGGGCACGGGCATCGCGTTTTGCGCCAAGCCCAAGACGCGCGAAGCCGCCCCGTTTGCCATCGACGAGCGCAACCTGACACTCGCCATGGATATCATCCTGCGCGACTAGTCGATCCTTCTAACAATAGAATCAGTCTGTCCTATAGTTTCCGAACAATTTTGTCTTAGTGTTCGGAAACATACCCTTTGAGTGCTAGACTTTGCGCCGTCGAAGGGAACATATATGGATAAGCGAGATCTAGAGCAGCTGCTGAGCGATGTTGCCGGCGGATCAGTCACCCCCGCCGACGCCCTTACGCGCATCCAGACGGCTCCGACTGCCGATTTGGGCTTTGCGCAGCTCGATCTTTCGCGCGGAGTGCGCCAGGGAGCCGGCGAGGTTGTCTACGGTGCCGGTAAAACCGCCGAGCAAATTGCCGCCATTATCGAGGCGCTGCGCGATGCCGGCCAGGAGCGCATCCTAGTCACACGCTTGGATGCCGAAAAAGCAGCCCG
This sequence comes from Collinsella sp., assembly GCA_048438765.1. GTDB lineage: Bacteria > Actinomycetota > Coriobacteriia > Coriobacteriales > Coriobacteriaceae > Collinsella. The sequence goes on along the minus strand of DBGAPG010000045.1, from coordinate 2,043 downwards.
TACCTCGGAGCTCCTCGACAACGGCATCGACCTGGGATATGTCCCGGACGCACAGCTCGCCCTCGTGGGCGGCAAGCCCTCCCCTACCGGCAACGGACGCATCGTCGTCGCCTGCGCCGGCACGAGCGACTTACCCGTCGCCGAAGAAGCCGCGTTGACGGCCGAGTTCTATGGCAACGAGGTCGACCGCCTCTACGACGTAGGTGTCGCCGGCCTGCACCGCCTGCTCGCGCATGCCGAGGAACTTGCCCAGGCGCAGGTGGTCATCGCCATCGCCGGCATGGAGGGCGCGCTGGCGAGCGTTATCGGCGGTCTGGTGAGCTGTCCGGTCATCGCCGTTCCCACCAGCGTTGGCTACGGCGCAAGTTTTGGTGGCGTAGCTGCACTGCTCGCCATGCTCAACTCCTGTGCCAGCGGCGTTTCGGTCGTCAATATCGACAACGGCTTTGGTGCCGCCTACCAGGCAAGTCTTATCAATCATTTGAGCGCCGGCACAACCCGCGCCCGTTAAGGAGCATTCCATGTCCAACCATCAGCACACGCTTATCATCGACGGCACCTCGGGCATCAGCGGCGATATGACCGTCGCGGCCCTGCTCGACCTGGGCGCCAGCGAGGAGCGCCTGCGCGAACAGCTCGCCACGCTGCCGGTCGACGGCTTTACGATCGCCGTGACGCGCGTAAACAAGCATGGCATCGACGCCTGCGACTTCGACGTCCAGCTTGCAGAGGAGCTCGAGAACCACGATCACGATATGGCCTGGCTCTACGGCAACGAAGAAGCTGCCGAGCACACGCACGAGCATGAGCACCACCATCATGATCATGGCGAGCACGAACACGAGCACTGCCACGAGCATGAGCACGAGGCCCACGGCCATGACCACGAGGGCCATCATCACGCCCACCACCATCATCACCGCTCACTAGCCGACATCGCTGAAATTATCGAGAATTCGCAGATGAGTGATGGCGCCAAGCGTCGCGCGCTCGCCATTTTTACCGCACTCGCCGCCGCCGAGGCCAAGGCCCACGGCAAAACGCCCGACACCGTCCTGTTTCACGAGGTAGGCGCCGTCGACTCCATCGTCGACGTCTGCTCTGTCGCTATCTGCCTCGATGACCTGGGTATTGAGGACATCGTGGTCGAGTCGCTTTCCGAGGGCCACGGCACCATCCGCTGCGCCCACGGCCTTATGCCCATCCCGGTGCCCGCCGTCATCAACCTATGCCAAGCAGGCAATATCGCTCTCACGCCCGCACCGGTCGCCGGCGAGCTCGTGACGCCCACGGGCGCCGCCATCGTCGCCGCACTGCGCACGTCCGAGCACCTGCCGGCCCGCTACCGCATCAAAGCCGTCGGCTACGGCGCCGGCAAACGCCCCTACGAGGGTTGCTCCGGTACGCTCCGCTGCCTGCTTGTTCACGCGGACGCATAGCCATGGACGCCCGCAAGACAAAAAGCCGCGCCGCCATCGTCGCGGCGTTCTCCGAACTCCTACGCGAAGAGGACTACGGCAAGATCACCGTCGGCGACATCATCGTGCGCGCTCACGTAGGCCGCGCGACATTCTACGGCCTCTTTAAGAGCAAAGACGACCTACTGTCCGAGCTCGTGAGCGACATCTGCACCCACGCCCTCGACGACGATGGTACGCCGCTCGACGACCCACTCGTGCAAGTCGAGCATATCCTCAACAACCTCTGGGATCGTCGTCAGGGCGTACGCGCCCTCGTAGCCGGCGCCGGCTCACGCGTCTTCGCCGACTGCTTACGCAAGACCATCATGTCGCGCGCAGCCGAAACCATCCCTACCGACCCAAACGGCCCCGCCGCCACCATGGACCGCAGCTTTCTACTGCACCACATAGCCTCAAGCTTCGTAGGAATGGTCCAATGGTGGGCCTGGCACAACTTTCAAGCAGATAAGGCCGAAGTAGCCAAAGACTACCTCTCAGCCACAAAGCCCCTCTTCAACTAAGTAAGAAGCTCATCCCAAAGCATCGTCCCAACCCAAGCCGCCACGCATCCCAAAGTGTCGAC
>DBGAPG010000044.1:0-10567 GCA_048438765.1 Collinsella sp. | reverse complement strand
GGTCATTGCCGCGGGCCCGCTGTGTTCACCGGCGCTGAGCGAAGAGGTCATGAAGCTCGTCGGTGGCGACGCCCTTGCGTTCTTCGATGCCGCGGCGCCGATCGTCGATGCCTCCACGCTCGATATGGACGTGCTGTTTTCGCAGTCGCGCTACGAGGAGCAGGGGAGCGGCGACTATCTCAACGCTCCGCTCAACAAGGAGGAGTACGAGGCCTTTATCGAGGCGCTCACCACGGCCGACCGCGTGGTGCTCAAGGACTTTGAGGGCGGCGATCTGTTCCAGGCCTGCCAGCCTGCCGAGGAGGTTGCGCGCACCGGCAAGGACGCCATTCGCTTTGGCGCCATGAAGCCCGTCGGCCTCACCGACCCGCGTACCGGACGTCGCCCTTGGGCGGCGATTCAGCTGCGTGCCGAGAACAAGGAGAAGACCGCCTATAACCTGGTGGGCTTCCAGACCAACCTGACCTTTGGCGAGCAGAAGCGCGTCTTCCATATGGTGCCGGGCCTGGAGAACGCTGAGTTCTTCCGCTACGGTGTCATGCACCGCAATACCTTTGTCGACGCCCCGCACGTGCTCGATGGCACCTTTGCCGTGCCCGGTACCGGCGTGCGCCTGGCCGGTCAGATCACCGGCACCGAGGGGTACATGGAAGCCGTGGCGACCGGTCTGCTCGCGGCGCTCAACACCTATGCAGAGGCTATCGGCGCCGATTCCGTCGAGTTGCCCCGCGTGGGCGCCCTGGGTGCGCTCGTGGGCTATGCGACCGATCCTGCCACCGTGGGCTATCAGCCCATGCATGTCAACTTTGGCCTGGTGCCGCCGCTCGAGGACGGTAAGCGCCGCAGCAAGCGCGACCGCTATCAGGCCTATGCGGACCGTGCGCTCGAAGCCCTCGATGCCTACTTGGCCACGCGTTCCGACTTGTTTGGAGGCGACCGGTCATAGCCTTTGACCTGTACGACACCGTCGACTCTTTTATCGCCTATATCGCACGCGTTGAGGGGCTTTCTCCCAACACGGTGACGGCCTATGGCTCGAGACTGGAGCGCTTTGCTGCCTGGTGCGAGCGCGAGGATATTGATGCTTTCGCTGCCGACGTGCGCACCATTCGTCGCTATCTTGCTGAGCTTTCGCGTGAGCAGGTGGCTCCCCGAACGCTTGCGGCGCACCTGTCGGCTATCCGATCTCTCTATCGCTGGATGGCTGCCGAGGGGATTGTCGAGGGCGATGCGGTCTCGGCGATCGCGTCGCCCAAGCTGCCGCGTGACCTGCCGGGCGTCCTTACGACCCAGCAGGTCGAGGCGCTGCTCAAGACGCCTGATACCTCAACACCCGCGGGACTGCGCGATGCGGCGATGCTCGAGCTGCTCTATGCCTCGGGCGCCCGTATCTCTGAGCTCGCAGCACTCAATGTGGAGTCCATTGCGTGGTCCGAACGCACGCTGCGCCTGTGGGGCAAGGGGAGCAAAGAACGTATCGTCCCTCTGTATCGTCGTGCGCTCGATGTGACGCGTCTCTATATTGAAGAGGGGAGGCCGGAGTTGCTCGCTCGGGCAAAGCGCCGCGACCTCGCTACCGGGCCGCATCCGCTGCTTATATCGGCGCGCGGCAATCGCATGAGCGCCGCGATGCTTCGGCGGCGGTTCCATACGCTGGCGACGCTCGCCGGCATTCCGGCCGACATCGCCCCGCATGCGATGCGCCATACCTTTGCGACCGACTTGCTCGAGGGCGGTGCGGACCTGCGCTCGGTTCAAGAGCTGCTAGGTCATGCGAGCCTGTCCACGACGCAGATCTACACGCATCTCACACCCGATCGGCTTAAACGTGCCGTGGCTCAAGCCCATCCCCGCGGCGAATAGTGGCTGGGACGTCCCGCGCCGCACTCAGGTGTGTGGTTTTGATTGCGGGTTGGCAGGAAGAGGCATTCCTGCTATCATTCATCGGGTTGCTTCACGGCAACATGTTTTTATCACGCACGCGCGGCTACTTCATACCGTGGTGCCCGGGCTTTGGTAGCACATGTCCGGGTTGGTTTTGGAGGATGACCCCGCGCGGAGGCAAACCACAGGAGGTTTAACATGGCTACCAAGATTAATATCCGCACCCTGCTCGAGGCCGGCTGCCACTTCGGTCACCAGACCCGTCGCTGGAACCCCAAGATGAAGCCGTTCATCTTCGGTGAGCGCAACGGCATCTACATCCTCGACCTCAAGCAGACCATCCTCGACGCCGACCAGGCCTACACCTTCGTCAAGAACGTCGCCAAGGGTGGCAACGTGCTATTCGTCGGCACCAAGAAGCAGGCTCAGGAGGCCGTCAAGAACGCTGCTGAGCGCGCCAACATGCCTTACATCAACCAGCGTTGGCTCGGCGGTATGCTGACCAACTTCGTCACCATCCGCTCCCGCATCAACCGCATGGAGGAGCTCGAGGCCATGGTCGAGGACGGCCGCATGGCTGTTCTGCCCAAGAAGGAGCAGGCTGTTCTCGGCAAGGAGCTCACCAAGCTCCAGACCAACCTCGGCGGCGCCCGCGACATGAAGGGTCTGCCCCAGGCTCTCTTCGTCATCGACACCAAGCGCGAGGAGAACGCCATCAAGGAGGCTCAGCGCCTGAACATCCCCGTCGTCGCTCTGATCGACACCAACTCCGATCCCGACGAGGTCGAGTACGGCATCCCCTGCAACGATGACGCTATCTCCGCTGTCACCCTTATGTGCGAGCTCATGGCTGACGCCTGCCTCGCTGGCTCCGGCAAGGAGCAGGTCTCCGAGGCCGAGATGGCCGCTGAGCCCAAGGCCGAGTAAATCAGTCTTAGTTAATTCTTTTTCATCTCTTTGAAAGGAACCACAATGGCCCAGATTACCGCCGCTATGGTCAAGCAGCTCCGCGAGATGACCGACTCCCCGATGATGGAGTGCAAGAAGGCTCTCGTCGAGGCTGACGGCGACATGGACGCCGCTGTCGACGTCCTGCGTAAGAACGGCCTTGCCAAGGCTGCCAAGAAGGCTGGCCGTGAGACCAACGAGGGCGCTGTCGCCGCGTTCGTCTCCGAGGATGGCAAGACCGGCGCTCTGCTCGAGCTCTCCTGCGAGACCGACTTCGTTGGCTCCAACGCCAAGTTCACCGGCTTTGCTTCCAAGGTCGCTGAGGTTGTCGCTACCACCGAGCCTGCTGACGTCGACGCTCTGCTCGAGAAGCCGATGGGCGAGGAGACCGTTTCCTCCGAGCTCACCGAGATGATTCACATCATGGGTGAGAACATGAAGATCTCCCGCTTCGCTGCCCGCAAGGCCGAGAACGGCGCGCTCGCTTCTTACATCCACATGGGTGGTAAGATCGGCGTCCTCGTCGAGTTCGCCTTCGAGAAGGCTGAGACCGCTCAGGCTGAATCCTTCAAGACCTTCGCTCACGACGTTGCCCTTCAGGTTGCCGCCGTCGCCCCGATTTGCGCTACCCGCGATCAGGTTCCGGTCGAGACCGTCGAGCACGAGAAGCAGATCTACATGGCTCAGGCTGCCGAGTCCGGTAAGCCCGAGGCTATCCAGGAGAAGATGGCTGTCGGCCGTCTGGAGAAGTTCTACAAGCAGTCCGTGCTCACCGAGCAGGAGTTCATCAAGGACAGCTCCCTCACCATCAAGAAGTACGCTGAGCAGGTCTCCAAGGAGCTCGGCGACACCATTACCGTCGTTGCCTTTGACCGTCTGGTCCGTGGCGAGTAAATAAGCTCTTGTAGCTGGTAATGAGCAGGCTGTGGGTTTTACTCACAGCCTGCTTTTTCATGGCTCTTCTTAGAGCCTTTGATAGAATGTTGAGAGTTCAATCTAAAGGAGGATCGCTTTGTCCGACATCCGATATAAACGCGTGCTTCTTAAGCTTTCCGGCGAAGCGCTGATGGGCGACGGCCAATATGGCATCGACCCCAAGGTTACCGACCATCTTGCTAAGCAGGTCAAGGAGCTGCTCGCCGTTGGCCATGAGGTCGGCGTCGTTGTCGGCGGCGGCAATATTTTCCGCGGCATGGCCGGCGCTGCCGGTGGCATGGAGCGTGCTCAGGCCGACTACATGGGCATGCTGGCAACCGTTATGAACGCGCTCGCCCTGCAGGATGCCTTCGAGCATAACGATGTTCCCTGCCGCGTGATGAGCGCTATCCAGATGAACGAGATCTGCGAGCCCTATATTCGCCGTCGCGCCATCAACCACCTTTCCAAGGGCAACGTCGTTATTTTTGCCGCCGGTTCGGGCAATCCGTACTTTACGACCGACACCGCCGCGGCTCTTCGTGCGTGCGAGATCGGCGCCGAGATTCTGATTAAAGCCACCAAGGTTGACGGCATCTACGACAAGGATCCCGTCAAGTGCGCCGATGCCGTCCGTTTTGACAAGATTACCTATCACGAGGTTCTCGTCCGCGGTCTGCAGGTTATGGATTCCACGGCTACGGCACTGTGCCAGGACAACCGTATGCCGATTTTGGTCCTCAACATCGATGGCGAGGACACCGTCAAGCGCGCGCTTTCGGGTGAGCCCGTCGGCACGCTCGTCTATCAGGAGGATTAAGCATGGCAGAGAACATCACCGCCCATATGGACAAGTCGCTCGAGTCCCTCAAGCATAACTTCTCCAAGGTCCGTACCGGCCGCGCCAATGCCAACATTCTGTCCGACATCACCGTCGATTATTACGGTGTTCCCACGCCGGTCACGCAGGTTGCCGCCGTCAAGACCCCCGAGGCCCACATGCTGCTCATCGAGCCGTGGGACAAGGCACTCATCAATGCTATCGTCAAGGCCATCGGCGCTTCCGATCTGGGTATTACCCCCAACTCCGATGGCACCGTCGTTCGTCTTCCGTTCCCGGCTCCCACTGAGGAGCGCCGTCGCGAGCTCGTCAAGGAGTGCCGCGAGTACGCCGAGCAGGCCAAGGTGTCTATCCGTAACATCCGTCGCGACTTCAACAACAAGCTCGAGCGCGATGAGGAGCTCACCGAGGACGATGTCCGTCGCGAGCAGGCCAAGGTCCAGAAGCACACTGATGAGTATGTCGCCAAGGTCGAGGAGCTTCTGAAGGAAAAAGAAGCCGAGGTCATGGAGATCTAAGGTGCAATACGACGAGCATAAACTGGTCGAGTACTTTGCCGACGCCCCTGCGGGCGTCGGTTTTTCCGACCTTGACCTCAATAACATTCCGCACCATATCTCGTGCATCATGGACGGTAACGGTCGTTGGGCCACGTCGCGCGGTCTTGCACGCACCGAGGGCCATAAGGCGGGTATCGTCTCCCTTCGTGAGATTATTACCGCCTGCGTGCGTCTGGGCGTCGACGTGCTTTCGGCCTATGCGTTTTCTACCGAAAACTGGAACCGCCCGCAGCATGAGGTCAACGTCTTGATGCATCTGTTTGCCAAGACGTTTATCGACGAGCTGCCGCTTCTGAAGCGCGAAAACGTTCGCGTTGTCTTTTTGGGCGACATTTCCGCGCTGCCCAAGAAGACCCGCGACGTTTTTGAACGCGGTCTTGCCGAGTGCGCCCATCACACCGGCATGACGCTGGCGCTTGCCGTCAACTACGGCGCGCGCGCCGAGATTACCCGCGCTGTCCGTCAGATCGCACTCGACGTTGCCGCCGGTAAGATTGATCCTGCCGCAATTGATGACGATATGGTGGCTTCCCACCTCTATACCGCCGGTCTTCCCGATCCTGAGCTTGTGATTCGCACCTCTGGTGAGCTGCGCCTTTCGAACTATCTGCTGTGGCAGGTGGCTTATTCCGAGTTCTACGTCACCGATACCTATTGGCCCGACTTTGATCGTTGGGGCCTTGTCGACGCCATTTTGGCCTATCAGGGCCGTGACCGTAGGTTTGGTGGACTGAGCAAGACCGAGGAGGCTTAATCGTGTCCGATCGTCCCAAGGCAACTGCTCCCAAGACGCCTTCGCGCAAAGCTGTCACTGCTGGCGCGCCTGCAGCGAAGGGCGGCACCGGTTCGTGGCTGTCGGGCTTTATTACCCGTGCCGCCGCCGGTATCGTCTACGCCGTTGTCTTTATCCTGTGCCTGGTTTTGGGTATCGTGCCCACGGCCATCTTTGTTTCCGTCATGAGCGGTCTGTGCTGCTATGAGTTTTTCCGTATGACAAGGCTCGATGGCAAGATGGCTAACGAGCGCATGGGTATCGCTGCCGCCGTACTCTTTCCGCTGTCGGCGTTGGGCGATTCGATGTTGCTGAATGCCCTGCTTTTTGCCCTGATGCTCGCTGTGGGCATTTGGTATGTCTGGTCGCCGCGTACCCGCATCTCTGATGTGGCCGTGACGCTCATGGGTCCCATCTACACTGGCTTTATGCTGTCGGCTATCGTGCTGCTGCGCGATGCTGTGCCCGGTTTTGCCGGCGCCCTGCTTTCGGTGGGTGTTTGCGCGTCCCTTTGGGTCTCCGATTCGTTTGCCTACATCGTGGGTAGCCGTATCGGCAAGCACAAGATGGTTCCCAAGATCTCTCCCAAAAAGAGCTGGGAGGGGTTTGTCGGCGGCATCCTGGGCTCGGTTTTGATTTGGCTCATCCTGTGGGCGACGCATTTCTACAAGCTTAGCCTGCCCTATGCGCTGCTGTGCGGCGTGGTCGTGTCCGTCCTGGGCGTTATCGGCGACCTTATCGAGTCGCGCATCAAGCGCGGTGTGGGCGTTAAGGATTCCGGTAACCTTATCCCGGGCCACGGTGGCATGCTCGATCGTAGCGATTCGCTTATCTTCGGCTGCATCACCGCGCAGCTGATGCTGATGATCGGAGGCGTGCTGTAATGTCATTCCAGACGACGTATGGCCCCGATGGACGCCTCCGTGTTGCCATCCTGGGTTGTACGGGCTCTATCGGCACCCAGGCACTCGATGTGTGCCGTCAGCATGCTGATCGCCTGCAGGTGACGGCGCTGTCCGTTAATTCCAGCACCTCGGAGCTCGTTGCCGCTGCCCGCGAGTTCTCGGTTCCGGCGGTTGCCGTGGCCGATGTCGCTCATGGCGATGACGCCGCGCTGCAGGAGTTGCCCGAGGGAACGAAGCTCGGCGTTGGTGCGCAGGCGGTTTGCGAGCTCGCGCGTCGTGACGATGTCGACTGCGTGCTCGTCGCTATTGTGGGCGCCGCCGGTCTCGAGGCGAGCCATGCGGCCTTGACCTCGAGTAAGCGCCTTGCCCTTGCCAACAAGGAGTCCCTCGTCGTCGGTGGCGACTTGCTTATGCCGTTGGCGCAACCGGGCCAGCTTATTCCAGTCGACTCTGAGCACTCCGCCATCTACCAGTGCTATCTGGGGGAGGACCCGCGCGAGGCTCATTGTATTTGGCTTACCTGCTCGGGCGGTCCGTTCTTTGGCCGCACGCGCGACGAGCTCAATCGCGTGACGCGTGCCGATGCCCTTGCACATCCCACGTGGGCCATGGGTGCCAAGATCACCATCGACTCCGCCACCCTCATGAACAAGGGCCTGGAGCGCATTGAGGCCATGCATCTGTTTAACTGCGACCTCGATTTCATTAACGTGGTCGTGCAGCGTCAGTCCAAGATTCACTCTATGGTCGAGTTTGCCGACGGCTCCGTGATGGCGCATCTCGGTGCTTCCGACATGCGTATTCCCATCCAGTTCGCGTTCTCGTATCCCGAGCGTTGGGATACCCCGGCGCCTCGTATCGATTTTCGCGAGCTGGGGCAGCTCACGTTTGATGCTGCCGACATGGATACCTTCCGCTGTCTGGCACTGGCCGAGCGTGCCGGCAAGACAGGTGGCACCATGCCGTGCGTGCTCAATGCCGCCAACGAGGTCGCCGTCGATGCCTTCCTGCACGATGGCTGCAGCTTTACCGATATCGATCGCATTGTGGAATCCTGCATGGACGCCCACGATATGCAGGTGGTCGATTCGTTTGAGCAGCTTCGCGACACCGATGCGTGGGCGCGTGAAAAGGCTGCGCAGGTGCTCGCCGCAACCCGTTCCTAACCCATAAGGATTGCTTTTTCGTTTTATGGATACTGTTCTGAGCGTTCTTTCATCGGTCTTTTGGGGCCTGCTGATGCTTTCCGTCCTCGTGTTTTTGCACGAGGGCGGCCACTTTTTGGCGGCGCGTGCCTGCGGCGTCCGTGTGACCGAGTTCTTTTTGGGCCTGCCGTGCCGCTTTGACATCCATTACACGTCGCGTCGCATTGGAACCAAGTTTGGCGTGACCCCGCTGCTGCTGGGTGGCTACGCTGCCATCTGCGGTATGGATCCGACCGACGTCTCGTGTGCCGACCGCGTGCTCGCGGCTATCTATCGTCATGGTCGCGTGACCGTGGCCGACCTTGCCGCCGAGCTCGAGCTATCCGAGGAGGATGTGCTCGAGGCATGCGCCTTGCTCTTGGGTTGGGGCTCTATCGCGCCTTGGTATGAGGAAGGGGAGAAGCCCTCGCCGAGCTACTATCCCACCAAGTATCAGACGCTGCCGCGAGACGCGGCGGGTTACACCACCTTTGACGGCCGCCGTTTCGATCGAGAGCATGCGACTACCGAGGGCGATGTGTGGGAGCTGCCGTGCGGCGAAGCCGAGTTCCTTGCACAAGAGCGTTCGCATACCTATCTGGGCCAGGGTTTTCTCAAGCGCGCCTTTATGCTGCTCGCGGGCATTCTCGTCAATATCCTGACGGGCTTTTTGCTGCTTATGAGCATCTACTCTATTGCGGGTGTCACCGTGCCGATGGATACCAACGTGATCGGTCAGGTTGACGAGGGGTCTATTGCCGCCAAGGCGGGTATCGAGGGCGGCGACGCGATCCTTTCGGTTGACGGTGTCTCATGTTCCACTTGGATGGACGTCTACGATGCTATCGGCAAGGCCGCCGGTAAGGATGATATCGCCATTGAGTATGAGCGCGACGGCAAGCAGCATTCGACCTCGGTTGCGCTCAAAAAGGACGAGCGCCTAGGTGTGTATGCCTCTACGCAGGTGGTCCGTTTAGACCCCATCACGTCGGCTCGCCTGTCGTTCTCCTATGTCGCGCAGACGGCGGAGGGCGTGATGCGCCTGCTCCAGCCGCAGCATACGATGGAGATTCTCGATCAGTCTTCTTCGATCGTGGGTATTAGTGTTATGTCCTCACAGGCTGCTGCTGCCGGCCCTGCCACGTTCCTTTCGTTTGCCGCCCTCATTTCGTTCTCGCTTGGCTTTATGAACCTGCTGCCCATCCCGCCACTCGATGGCGGTAAGCTGGTCATCGAGATCATTCAAAAGATTGCGGGACGCGAGCTTCCGCTCAAGGTCCAGACGATTGTGAGCTATGTGGGCATCGCGCTCTTTGCGCTGCTGTTTGTCTATATGCTTCGTTCCGACATCCTTCGATTTATTCTGTAGGGGAGTGTTTGGATTGTCTTTATCCCATCCTTTGCCGCGCGAACTGACGCACCCCGTGCGTGTGGGCGGCGTACAGATCGGTGGCGGCGCGCCGGTCGTGGTTCAGTCCATGACTTGCACCGATACCGCCGACGCCCAGGCAACGCTTGCGCAAGTGTGCGCGTTGGCGCAGGCTGGCTGCGATATCGTGCGCGTGAGCGTGCCCACCGAGGCCGCGCTTGAGGGTTTCCGCACCATCTGTGCCGAGTCTCCGGTGCCGATCGTCGCCGATATCCACTTTAACCATAAGCTTGCCATTGGTGCCGTTGAGGCTGGTGCCGCCAAGCTGCGCATTAATCCCGGCAATATCGGCGATTGGGCTAAGGTCGATGCCGTCATCGACGCCGCCGGCGCTGCGGGCTGTGCGATTCGCATCGGTGTCAACGCCGGTTCGCTTGAGCAGGATATCGCCGAGCGCGATGACCTCACGCAGCCCGAAAAGCTCGTGATGTCGAGCGAGCGTTTTGTCAAGCTTTTTGAAGACCGCGGCTTTACCAACATCGTGCTTTCCGCCAAGGCCCATAGTGTACAGACGACGCTTGATGCTTATCGCGCCCTGTCGCGCGAGATTCCCCATGTTCCGCTTCACCTGGGCGTGACGGAGGCGGGGACCAAGCTCCAGGGCACCATCAAGAGCTCTGTAGGCTTGGGTATCTTGCTTTCCGAAGGCATTGGCGACACCATGCGTGTTTCGCTCACAGCTGATCCGGTTGAGGAGCCGCCGGTTGCCTGGGGTATTCTGCAGTCGCTGGGCCTGCGTCGCCGTGGCCCCGAGATTGTCTCGTGCCCCACGTGCGCCCGCTGCCAGGTTAACCTCATTCCCATCGCCGAGGAGGTCACCGAGCGGCTTAAGAACTACTCCGCGCCGCTTTCTATCGCTGTGATGGGATGTGCCGTTAATGGCCCCGGTGAGGCTTCTGATGCCGACCTGGGCGTTGCTTGCGGACGTGGTCAGGCCTTGCTCTTTTCGCATGGCCAGATCATTGGTAAAGTAGCTGAGGACCAAATTGTCGACGCGCTTATGGCAGAGGTCGACAAACTTATTGAGGAGAAATAAATGACCCGAGCAATGTATATGTCTAAGCTCTATGCGCCGACGCTTAAAGAGGATCCGGCGGACGCTGAGCTCGCCAGCCACCGCCTGCTGCTC
>DBGAPG010000043.1:0-8338 GCA_048438765.1 Collinsella sp. | reverse complement strand
CTCATGCAGTGGTCCTGCGCATTGAAGAAATAAGTGTTAATCATTGTTTTAATGTGACTTATGATTTCGATCTCGTCGGATATGTTGATGTAAATCCGCAGACGGCCAGCCGTCGAAAAGGGCAAAACTGTCCCTGTTCATGAATCCTGAATACCATAATACGGATTCTGGGAAAGGACGGTGACCGCTATGGAGATGCTGTCAGACGCGATGCTGGGTCCGTAGCGATGCCGAAGTTGGCGGACGGGATGGTGGACATCTAATCGCTGTTCATGCTGCTTGCCGTGCAGGTGGTTACCGCCATCATTGACGCTGAGGCCGACCAGCTCTGCGCCGATGGGGCCAACAATAGGAACGGCAACAGAGATCGCCTCGTGACATGCGTGGGTATGCTCAACCTGAGGGTCCCTCAACTCTGGACGGGCGTCTTCTTCCCCTAGGACGTCCTCGAGCGCCACCGGCGCATCGACCGTGCGCTCGTCGCGGCGGCGGCCGAGATGTGCGCTACCGGCACCAGCACCAGGAAGGTGCAGAGGATAGCTGAGAAGATGGGCATCGGGAGGCTCGGCAGGGGCCGTGTGAGTACAATCGCCGTTAGCCTCGACGCTGAGATAGCCGACTTGGCGGAGGGTCGTTCGAGGTGCGCGCGATACCCTTAATCTGGCTCGACGCGACCTATGTCAAGTGCCGCCGCGAGGGCCGCGCGGCTTCGACCGCGGCTGTGATGGCGATAGACTGCGATGAGTCCGGCTGGAGGCGGGTGTTCGGCGTATCGGTGGTGGACACGGAGTCGCATGACTCGTGGCTCGGCTTCCTTCAGGCGCCGCGCGACCGCGGCGCCGCCGGCACCGGGCTCGTCGTATCCGATGCCCCCGGGGGCTGGTCAGGGCCATAGGCGACGTCTTCCAGGGGGGGCGGCCTGGCAGCGATGCGCGACTGCATGCGCGTGGCCGGCTTCTGGCAGCTGAGGCGCCGCGTGTGCCAGCATCGTCTCGTCGGTCTTCCGCGCCAGGGGCGCCGCCACCGCCGTGAACATGTACCACGCGGCGTGCGAGGCGCTGGAGGGGTGCTGCCCGAGGGCGGAAAGGGTGCTCGAGGAGGCGAAGCCCGACGCGCTAGCGTACCTGGACTTTCCGCCGCCGCACTGGAAGCGCCTGCGCACCAACAACGTGCAAGAGTGCGCCAACAGGGAAATCAAGCGCCGCTCGCGCGTGGTGCAGGTATTCCCGTCGGAGAGTTCGCTGCTCAGGCTCGTGGGAGCCGTCATGTGCGACCAGGCCGAGACATGAGCCGGCTCGCGCTATTTCTCGGAGAGGAAGATGGCCGAGATGCGCGACGCGGAGCTCCGGAGGGGCGCCTCGGGCTGTCATGACTGGGCCGAGCTGGGAGAGACTGCCAGGAAGATGGTCGAATCAATCCTGAAGCTTGCCGACGGCGTGGAGACGGCCTAGGATATCGATAGATTCCGGTTCCTGGATACAGGGGCCAAAGTGTCCATTAGACCAACTATCGCGACACTACCCATGCTGCCTTCTTCCGCAGGAGCGACAATGTCATCACTGGATACCAGCGTCTCTGTGGTGGTACTTTTCGTTCGCTGTACTCCCGATCATCTGAAACTAGTAGTTGCTAAGTCTTGCGACGAGCTCCTTGAAGGGGTTTGCTTGCCCAATATTGAACTGCCCCGTCCGCGCGGACGCGTACTTAGAGGGATTGTTCTCAAGCCAGCTATTTATACAGTTAGTCAATAATTATTCCGTATATGAGAGCAGTTACCTCAGCGCCGGGGTGCCGTTGGGTTGGTAGAGCCAGACCTCGCTGCCCTCGGTCTTCTTGGCGCTGTGTGCGAAGAGCGCCGGCCCCGACGCGGACGCGATGGCGTAGCCGCCCTCGCAGGCCGAGACGCGTCAGAGCTGCGAGGCGGAGCCGTCCGCCTTGGCCGGCACCGCCCGGTCGCCCGACTCGGTCAGCAGCGCGCCGCCCGAGGAGATCCTGTACAGGCCCGTCGCCGCGTCCAGCTTGAAGGAGAGGGTGCCCGCGCCCGACGACAGCGAGCACCCCGAGCCCGAGGCCGCGACGGCCATTCGGGAGTCGAGGGCGGACGCGATGCGGTAGGCGCCGTCGTCGACGGCGCGGGGCAGAGCCTCTATTTTGTATTCAGCTTTAAGTCGTACTTAGCGCTCCATTTTGTGTTCGATTTTTTGTGATGTTAGATGCCGCCGTAAACTTAACTTTGGTGCCGTAGTCTTTCACCCTCGCATATTCATCGCATACGCAATGATCCCGTTCTGAATCCCCGAGATGCTCGGCGGGAACGACTGGTTATCAGCATCAATGGAAAAGCTCTCTTCCTTGGCGTCCAGATGCTGCTGAATGCGGTCGGCATATTTCTCTGCCCATTCATCGGCTTTGCCATTTCGCACAAAGTAATTGTTGGACAGGTCGGTTGAGTGGAAGGCGTAGCCGTCCTTCTTGTAGTTTTTCGTGTGGTCGGAGTGGGCGATTGCCATGAGCTCGTCGGTCAGGCCAAAGTGCAGATGGCGCTGGTCCAGGTCTCCGTACCAGTTGTCGCTGGTGTCGTCCCAGGTTAGGTCCATCTGGAACCATTTGCCGTCGATCTTCACAGCGTTCCGGGTGTGGCCGTTGCCGGTGATGCGGCCGTTGGCGATGCCCGCGGCGTCAAGGAGCTTGGAGTAGATGCGCTGGTAGCTCTCGCAGGTGCCCTGGTGGCGCGTGAGGCCGCTTTCGGCCGAGCACCAGTTGAGGCTGTGATCGTATTCCAGCTGGTCGAGCGTCCAGTCGTGGAGCCACAGGGCGCGGGCGTAGTCGGACCCGTCGGTATCGGCGCTGCATTTGTCGACTGCGGACTTCACGATGGCGCTGACCGCCGGATAGGCGTCGTCGTTCGCGCTCGCAAACACGTTTGAGCGCAGATAGCACACGCCGGCCGCCTTATCCATCAGGTAAAAGCGCAGGTAATAGGTGCCGCTAGCGGTCATTTCGAACTGGTAGTCGTGCGATGTGCATTCGCCGGTGTATTGCTGCCACTGGTTACGGCTGGGGTCGGCAACGCTTTCGCTGCTACCGTCGGGATCCATATACGTCGGTGCGTCCATGCGGAATTGGTACGCACCGCTTCCGCCCGTCGCAGTCACATGGAACGTGGTCTCCTGGCCGAGCCTCGGGTCGTTCCATTGGACGGTGAGCGTGATGTCGCCGCTTTGCGCGGTGGTGCTGTGCTGGTAGTTCGCGGCCGCGTTCGCCGGTTTGATTTCAAATGGGATCGCGCAGGTGCCGCTGTAGTTCTGGTCGTCGGCGGTCACAACGGCGGTCGCCTGACCGATGGCTACGTTGTTCTCGTAGGCGACAGTGTACTGGTCGCTCGGCACGGTCGACGACGTGACGGTGGGCATCACGGGATTGCCCGTGTAGCGAATGTCGGTGTCCTCGATACTGAACATGCTGGCGTCGATCGGCTGCGTTGCGTTGGCCGTTACATTGGTGCCGGAGGCGGCGCTGATTTGATCGTTTGCCCGGGCTTGGCCCGACGTGGTTTCGGCTGGGCTCTCGTTAGGTTTGCTGGCGCTTTGCGCGGCGGGTTCTGGCGCACTGGCGATTTCGGCAAGCGCGGGTGACGGGATAAAACCAACCGTCATTACGAGCGAGAGCGCGATGGAAAGGACGCAGGAGGCAGGCTTACGCATGACGGCCCCTTTTCTGTAATCGGAACAGGTACGATTCTGCAAGCGTACCGGCATTTCAACGATTGCAGTATAAACGAAAAACCGCAGGTTGTAGACGAGTTTGGCGTGTTTCAAGGGCGCGGTAAGCATTTGCCGTTCCAAGCGATGTTGCGAACGCAGACTGGTGATTGCTTGCTGGCTTGTGGTGGTGTTTGGGTTGCTAAGCGAGGGCTGCTTGTTGCGTGGGTTGGTTTTATTGGTGTGGGTTTGGACACTGTATGGAGATGACGATGGCTGGAGCGGGGTAGGGAGTTGTGGTGCGGATTGGGGATGCTGGGTGGCTGGCCGATTGCGTGCAACGGCCTAACGCGTTGTTTGCGGTGCACGGCCAATAGATCTCTGTAGGGGGCCTACCCAACGTAAGGCGTCTGAAGGCATTTCCCTGGAAGCTCGGGCTTCCTGGATATCTTGGCGATTAAGATGCGCCCCATGCTCAGCCGGCATATAGAATGGACTGTGGACGTGACGATTGCCTGCTGCTGACATGTTGGTTAATCGACGATGATGGCAGCGACGGAGATTGATTGGGGCAGTCGGCATGTTCGCGAGCGAAAAGGCGGCCCTGCTCGGCGATGTGCCGACTTTTATTGTAGCGAAGGCGTTGGTGACGCCGAGAGGCGGCAAGGCCGACAAAACTATTGCGAAGGCAAGGGATCAACATGGCATTTGAAGCACGTCAGAGTACGGTTGGAAAGCTGCTTAATGACTCAATCTATAGAATCCCTCGCAATCAGCGCGCTTACGTGTGGGATGAGCATAACTGGAAAGATCTATTCGAAGACATCAAGCTTGTGACAGAGGAAGTTGCTACGTCGCATTTCATCGGTTCGATAGTGCTGATGGAGGAAGAAGAAGAAGACAGCCTCGGGGTTTTTACAATAATTGATGGTCAACAAAGAGTTATTACCCTAACGCTCTTGCTGTCTAGCCTCATGTTCGCTTTCAAGAAAAGGAATATGATTAACCACGCTAATGGCACAAAAAAATATCTAGTGGCGATAGATACTAAGGATGTTGAGCACGCGATCGTCGCTCCGGAGAATCATTTATCATTAACGAGGATCGTCGAAGGAGTAATTGCTATCTCTCCTGAAGATGCGGCTGCCATGTCTGCTGTGGCTTTCTCGAAGAGCAAACGCGCGTCCGGATCAAAAGACGAACTGATCGTTAAAGCCTTCCAATATTTCAGTGCAAGTTTCGCCAAGATGAAGGATGAGGAGTTGCTGGCCTTCAGGGATGCGGTCATTTCTGTCGCATATGTAAACATCAAATCATCGTCTGAGGAAGATTCGTACACAATATTCGAAATATTGAATGCGCGAGGTATCGAGCTTGAGGACCATGAGCTTCTGAAGAACTATATTATGCGCTATATCCATCCTATAGAAAAGCGCGATGATGCAAAACAGGTATGGTCGGAAATTGAAGCAACAGTCGGCTCGAACATGAAAGCTTTTTTGCGTCACTACGCAATTCAAAAATATCGCCTAGGTCAAGGCGACAAGGATGGAGCATATAAGAAAATAAGGGATTTTACGGATCCAAAGAAGGCTGCTGATCTTCTCTATGATTTAAGGCTAAAAGCCGGATATTATGCAGAGATTGTCGAGCCAACCAGCGATGACAGAAATGCGGAAATCTTGAGTTTCTTAAGAACACACAATGTCCGCGTCCTCAGGCCGCTTCTTATGAGTTTAATGCACGCTCGCGAAATAGAGCAGCTAACGAGCGAGCAGTATGATGATGCGATTGGATTTATTTACCGGTTCTATATTTGCTATAAGATAATCGGGGGAATGGAGTCGAACCACCTATCGGATTCGATCGTGAAACACTCATACGCAATCGAGTTGAACTGCACCCAGCAAGTGTTAGATGAGTGGAAAAATAGTTTTAACGAAAAACTGCCTTCAGAAGAAACATTTCGAATTAATCTCCTTTCGCTTGGATGGTCTCATTCGTGGCCGTTGTATAGCGAAACAAAGTTGAAGGATCGCTGCAAGTTGGTCCTTGCCTTGCTCGAGGAGCTTAAGTCTGGTGTTAGGGTTTCTGAGGCATTCACAATAGAGCACATTCTTCCGGATTCGCAGGCTCAGGAAAACTCGATTATTGGGAACTTGCTCATGCTAGAAGAGCGACTTAACGCGAAATGTAAAGACAAATCGCTTAAGGAAAAGCTGCCCATATACGCTGAATCGCGTTATGCCACTACAAGAGCTTTTGCTAAACGCTATGCGAATGGTTGTTTTGACGTTAAGAAGCGCGTTGATTTTATCGCGAAAGATTTGTTTGAAATGGTCATCCACTAGCTTGCACCGCGCGGCCGCGGCGCTTGAGCTCGTCAAGAAGTGCATCGACCCGGCGATAAGGCGGCAGGCCGAAGGGTTCGAATGGGATCCGAAAGCGCTGGAGTAGGCTCTCGCGTGGCCATAGGAAAGGTAAGGGTGGAAACCGATGGCGGACAAGGAGCGACCAAGGTGAACGAGGATGACATCATCGGCGTCGTGAGGGAGTACCTCGAGGACAAGGAGAACTCGTACGCCCTCATGCTTACCGGGGAATGGGGATGCGGGAAAACCTACTTTGTCGAGCACGCACTGACCGAGAAGCTGGAGGAGGATGAGAGCCGGCATCCCGTCGTGGTGGCGTCCGCCTACGGCGCCAAGGACTTAGCGGAGCTCTGCGGGGCGATTGAGTCTGGTTTCATCTCGAAATACGCCATAGGGTGCGCGGCCGGCGGGGAGAGGGGCAGGTGGGATTCACTCGTCGGGTTCGCCAAGGACACGGGAATATCGTTCCTCGGGAAAAAGATCAGGGAGCTGGAGAAGAAGGCGGGCGTCGATCTCAAGATGGCGCCGCTGAATGCCGTGAACCTCATCATCGGCCCCGAGACCCTCCTCGTCATAGACGACGTGGAGAGGTGCGACATGGGCATTCGCGAGCTGCTCGGGGCGGTCGACCACCTCGTCGTCGGCTGCAGGAAGAAGGTCCTCCTCGTCTGCAACGAGGATGAGTGGAGGAAAGGGCTAGGACCGAAGGGGGAGAAGGGGACGACCAGGGAGTACGAGAGCCTCATCGAGAAGACCGTCTGGCGGAAGTGCCGGTTCAGGCCCTCGGTCGGCTCGGTTGTGGAAAGCGTTCTGGGAGGCGTGCTGGGCGGCATCTACCCAGGCGCGCTCGAGGACGCCGTTTCGGCGATTGAAGGAAGCGAATCGCCGAACTTGCGATCCCTCAGCAAGATGCGCCCCGTGCTGGTCGGGATGAAGGAATCCGGGTTCTTCGCTGAACCCACCGACCCGGAGTCTGCCAGGGCAGTTTTCAAAGAGGCTTTCGGCTTTGCAGCGGGGGCGGCGAAGGGGATGCGCATCGGGCCTCCGTCAAGCCGGGAGGATTCCATCCTTAGGGGTGGCATTTTCGAGTCGCGCCGGCTCAAATACGCCGCTCTGGACTTCATCCCCCGCTTTTTCGAGAGGTGTGAGGGGGTCGATTCCAAGCATGTTCGTTCCTGCCTGGAAGATTACCTTGCGACCTTTCATCCCGACGGGCCGGCCGCGCGGAAAGCTATTGAATGTATCGACGGCATCAGACACGCCACTTTCCGCGATGCCGATGTCCCTGGCATGGTGGAGACTATAGTCGCCGGGATTGTCCCCGGGGACGGGAGCCGCGGCTTGTCGTTCGACGTCTATCCCGACGTCCTGCGTGCCGTCAAAGGCATTGCGGGGGAATTTGCTGACGCCTTTCCCGAAGGGGTCGCGCCGCTCGTCAAGGCGATGGAATCCTCCATTGGACGGGATCCCGAGTCTGCAGTGAGGTCAATCGGAAAGAATCGAGTCGAATGGCAGGAGATCCCTTTCGACTCGAGCGAAGCGCATGAGATTCCGGCTTTGGAGGAGGTCGACAGGCTGAGGGAGCTCGCCTTGACGACGCTACGCGAACGGGAGTCGGAGTCTCTTGGCAACGTCCTGAAAAACGCCCCCGACCAATTCGCGACGAAGCTCTATCTGGCTTTCTCGAAATCAGATGACTGGTCGGAACCCATCCTGTCGCTCATTTCCCTCGACACTTCCCTCCTCGCGAGGGCGATGGAGAAGATGCCTCCCGAAGATATTCGGCTTGTGCACAGTGTCCTTTTTCCGGGCGACCACATGAGGTCGTGCACGGCCTCGCTCGAGGGCGAGGACAGGAAGGCCCTCGTAGCTTGGGCCAAGAGGCTCGGATCGGAGATCGGCAAGGTCGAGACCATGGAGTATTACCAAAGGATCTATTTCGACGCCATATCCAAGAGTCTCGAATGTCTTGCCGATATCTAGGATCCGCAGCTTTTGCCAAGTTGAAACGTGGCTTAGGATTTGCAGAAGATCTTCTAATGGCAGTCTTACGACAAGGACGAGGATGCCCTAATGCCTTGCCCAGGCTCCATCCAGCTCCGCCGCGCAGCTCTCGAACACGCACCTAACGGCGGCCATTTCCGACGGGGTCACGCGCCCTCCGCTCGCCTTATCCGAGGGCCTATGCGGCGGGGCTTGACTTCGAGGACGTCGTCGACTCGTCCCTCGAGCTTGTAAGGCTTGCTGAGGTAGGCGGACTAGAGT
>DBGAPG010000042.1:0-20349 GCA_048438765.1 Collinsella sp. | reverse complement strand
TGGCGGGCAAGGGCACCGAGGTGGGCCGTAGCTTTGAAGAACTGGCGTGCATTATCAAGGGCGTTGCCGCCAAGTGCCCAGAGCTGTCCGATAAGCTGGGCGTTTGTTTGGACACCTGCCATGTGAGCGATGCTGGCTACGACATCATCCATGATCTGGACGGCGTACTCGACGAGTTCGACCGCGTGGTGGGTATCGATCGTCTGCATGCCGTACACATCAACGATTCGAAGAACCCTTGTGGCGCCCATAAAGATCGTCACGAGTGCATCGGCAAGGGATACCTTGGCAGCGAGGAATTTGGTGGCGGTATGCAGGTTATGCAGAATATTGTATCGAATGGCCGCTTGCGCGCATTGCCATTCATTTTGGAGACACCGAACGAACTTGCAGGTTATGCGGCTGAAATCAAACTGTTAAGGTCATTGCAGCAGTAATGGCTGCCATAAAGTGGGGCGCTCCATTCACGTTATGGGTTTGTTTCAATCAGTTTTCTAATTGCAGATTCTTCCAAGCGGGTGCATAATAACCCTCAGTTTTTGCAGACCTCTGAATCAAACGAGGTCACCGGAAGGAGACTGATTATGAAGCTGAAGAAGCTTGGCGCATTTGCCGCCACGGGTGCTATGGCGCTCGCCCTTGCTCTGACGGGCTGCGGTTCGTCCAACGCCACCTCTGGTTCTGATGCCGGTTCCAGCAGCTCTGACGACGCTAAGGTCGAGAAGGTCGACGGCTCCAAGGAGTACGCGCTCGTCAAGGACGGCACGCTGACCGTCGGCACCTCTGCCGAGTACGCGCCGTTTGAGTACAAGGATGACAACGGCGACTACCAGGGCTTTGACCTTGAGCTCATCAAGGCTATCGGTGACAAGCTGGGCCTGGATGTCGAGTACGTCAACAATGACTTTGACACGCTGGTTCCGGGTGTCGCTTCGGGCGCCAAGTACGACGTCTCCATCGCGGCTATCACCGACACGCCCGAGCGTGAGAAGGAAGTCACTTTCTCCGATTCCTACTACATGGACGATCAGGCTATCGTGACCAAGGTCGATAACACCGACATCACGGCCGACAACTACAGCGAGAAGCTCAACAACGCCGACGCTACCATCATCGTTCAGTCTGGCTCGACCGCCGAGTCTTTTGCCCAGGAGAACTTCCCCAAGGCCAAGATCGTCCCCTACAAGGACGCTACCGAGTGCTTCAGCGCCCTGCAGTCCGATAAGGGCGACGCCGTAGTCACCAACCGCTCCGTTGCCAGCCAGCTGACCGCCGAGCAGTTCAACACCTGCCAGACCATTAAGCAGATCAGCACCGGCGAGGAGTACGCCATCGCCATCAACCAGGGTAACACCAAGCTCAAGGAAGACATCAACCAGGCCATCAAGGACCTGACCGACGACGGTACCATTGACGCCCTCATGGCTAAGTACAACATCAAGTAAAATAGCTACTTGATTGCTCGCGGGCCCTTTCCGTTTTGGCGGAGAGGGCCTTTGCGCTTCTCTTGACGGAGAGTATTTCCGTCTCGTTTTGCCGGCAACTTCTACGATAGGAGCCACCTTGTCTCGACTGAACAAAGGGGCCGCGGAGCAGCGTTTTCCACTGCCCGCCTTGCTCCAAAAGCTAGCCTGCGCCATGGCCGTGGCGCTCGCGCTGGTGTGCGCAGGGGCATATGCGCCCACGACCGCCCAGGCGCTTGAGACCGCAAAGATTACCGCCCGACCCAACACTGGTTCGGGCAGCGCTGTGGTCGGCGGTACCGAGACGCGCATTACCTGGGAGGTCCAGGCCGATGCCGACGAGGAGCTGAGCGGTCTTTCGCTGACGTTTGTCGACGGCACGACGTTTGGTACCGATGACACGCGATTGACGATGCTCTCGGGCGAGGACCTCATGGATCGTACGCCCATGAAGCCCACGTGCAAGGCTGACGGCCAGACGCTCAAGATCGACTTTGGCGAGACGGCGCCTGCCGGCGGCTTTTTCCGTGTCGAGGTTTACGGCGTGACCTTCCCCGTCGAGGGCGGCGATGAGGCCTTTAGCGGCACCTGCACTTTGGCCGATGGCTCGACCAAGAAGATCTCCAAGATTCCGTCGGTGGAGATCAAGGGCGTGACGGCCTTCGATAACTTCTTGGCCGACCTTAAAGAGCAGCCGTGGGTCGAGGCTTGGAACTCCAATATGTTCCTGCGCCTGTTCCTGAACCCGGTCATTTTGGTCCAGAGCCTGCCGATCGTCTTCAAGGGCTTCCTCATGTCGCTTTCGATCGTGCTTGTGGCGTTTCCGCTGGCAATTCCCTTCGGTTTCGCCCTGTCGCTCATGCGCATCTCCAAGTCGCGCATCCTGCGCTGCCTCGCCGGCATCTACGTGAATATCATTCGCGGTACGCCGGCGTTCCTGCAGATCTATATCGCGTTCTTCGGTCTGCCGTTGGCCGGCGTCAAGGTTGATGACTACGTGCTCGGCGTCATCGTCATGGCCATGAATTCGTCTGCCTATCTGTGTGAGATCTTCCGCGCCGGTATTCAATCGATCCCCAAGGGCCAAAACGAGGCCGCTCGCTCTCTGGGCATGAATGCCTTCCAGACGCTGCTCTACGTTATGATTCCGCAGACGTTCCGCAATGTTTTGCCTACGCTGACCAGCGAGTTTATCTTGCTTTACAAGGATACGTCGCTGCTTGCCGCCGTGGGTGTGGTCGAGATCGTCATGAACGCCCGTACCATCGTGGCCACGACGGGCTCCATTACACCGTACGTGGTTGCCGCCCTGTTCTATCTGGTCATCACCCTGCCGCTCGCTCGCTTGGTGTGCGGTCTTGAGGCGAGGCTTTTGGGCACGACCGAGACCAAGAAGAAGCGTCCCGCCAAGAGCGCCGGACAGGTTGTCGCGACGCCCGCCGATCACATCGCCGGTCTGTAAGGAGGTCCTATCATGAGCGAAACCAATAACTCGAACGAGGTCGTCGTCAGCATCAAGAACCTCCAGAAGGCCTTTGGCGATAACGTGGTCCTGCGCGATATCGATCTGGATGTGCATAAGGGCGAGGTCGTCGTAGTTCTGGGTCCTTCGGGCTCGGGCAAGTCGACGATGCTTCGCTGCATCAATCGTCTGGAGCATCCCACGAGTGGCTCGATTGTCGTTGAGGGCGTGGACGTGTGCGCCAAGGGCGTCGACCTCAATAAGGTACGTACGCACTTGGGCATGGTGTTTCAGCAGTTCAACCTGTTCCCGCACCTGTCGGTCGAAAAGAACGTCATGCTTGCGCAGCAAAAGGTGCTCAAGCGCAGCAAGGAAGAGGCCGAGAAGATCGCCGTCGAGGAGCTGACCAAGGTCGGTCTTGCCGAGCGCATCGATTTTATGCCGAGTCAGCTTTCGGGCGGCCAGCAGCAGCGCGTTGCCATCGCCCGCGCCCTGTCGATGAACCCGCACGTCATGCTCTTTGACGAGGCCACCTCGGCGCTCGACCCTGAGCTCGTGCGCGACGTCCTGGGCGTCATGCGCGACCTGGCGCACGACGGTATGACCATGATCGTCGTGACGCACGAGATGGGCTTTGCCCGCGATGTCGCCGACCGCGTCGTCTTTATGGACGGCGGCGTCATTGTAGAAGAGGGTACGCCGAGCGAGGTCTTCGACCACCCCAAGAGCGAGCGCACCAAGGCGTTCTTGGGCAATATCTCGTAGTCGCTTTATATGACTGGCATAGCAGAAAACGGGAGCTGGATGTGATCCGGCTCCCGTTTTTGTTGGGACGCGAATGTGTTTTGGTGCAGAGCGCGTTACGGGCGGAGCTCATTGCCGCTAGGCCAGCTCCGCTCCAAGCGCGCGACAGGCGGTCTCGCCCTCGTCGTCGGGCGCATCGTAGCAAATGACGGAATCGACGACGTTGACGCCCGCCTCGTCGGCATCGGCCTTCCAGTTGTCCATCCACTCGCCCTCGGCCCACGAATAGGAGCCAAAGAGGACGACCTTCTTATCGCCGAGGGTTTCCTTGACCTCGTCCCACATCGGCTGGAACTCATCGTACTCGAGTTCCTCGGAGCCCATGGCGGGGCAGCCGAAGGCGAAGGCATCATATTCGGCGGCCTTGTCGGCAGAGAAGTCGGCGCAGGAGATGACCTCAGTCTCGGCACCAGCGGACGTGGCGCCTTCGGCAACGAAGTTTGCCATGGCCTCGGTGTTGCCTGTACCGCTCCAGTAGACGACTGCGATCTTGCTCATATGTTTTCCTTTCGGTTGTGCGGCGTGCGGCCGCATTTTGTATGCTCTATCGGGTTGCCTGGACAAGTTGTCCCAGGGTGCAGCCCTGTTGATAGATGTAGGTAAGGTATTGCGTGCATGCACGATAGGAATCGAAGGTCGTGAGCGCCTGTTCGACGTTTGTGTATACCTTCCAGGCGCCAAAGACTTTATAGTTTTCGCCGTGTTGGACGATAAACTGATGGACATCTTCGTAGGGATAGCCCAAAAAATAGCCAATTTCGTGGGGGAATTCGCACATGCACCCCGTATCGCAGTGCCTATTTCGTGCGAGTGCGCAGACACTGCCGTCATAGGCGCTTTCTGCGGCATTGCTGCTTGCCAGCGTGATGCGCGCGGCGAGATGCACCAGGGATGCGGGCAGGTTATGGACATCGTAGCCTTCGGCGGCAAGCGCCGTCGTGGCGCGGGGGTCGGAGAGGTATCGCATGAGGTCCGCAGGGCGGTACACATAGATGAGCGCTCCGCAGGGGCGCCAGACCAAAATGCTCATATGGATCCCGAGTGGCTGGAGCTCGCGGTTGCATTGGGCTATGACGGCAAGCAGGCGAGAGCGTCGCTCTTCGATATGGGCGGCGCCGGGTATTCCGTTTTGGTTGGCGTAAACGCCGGGATAGGTGAAGAGCGAAGCCGGCTTGATACCTGCGAGCGTAGGGGAGCAGTTGCGCACGACGGCCGTTTGGTATGTTGGGATGTCAATGGTTCGAGTCACGTTGCCCCTTTCGAGCCCTTACTTGTTAGCCTAGGAAAACTTATACACGAAAGTAAGCCATGGTCAACAAAAAAGTTTGAAGAGGGAAACTAATTGACCGAACGGACATGATTTTGGGTTAAGATGGAGACACCCCATGGGGGTATCCAGATAGGGCTACTTGAAAGGGGAACGCATGAGTGACTTGCTCAACCCTGCGAATCTCATCGTGCTGACCGTCATTGCCGTCGGCATGTTTTTTGGACTGCGTCGCATTGCCGCTTCGACACACGGGAAGAGTTGCTGCAGCGATGGTGCGAGCGGCAAGAAGGCCAAAAAGGTTGTGGTGGCAGACACCGACGAGTCCCACTACCCCTATCGTGAGGAACTCCTTATCGGCGGCATGAGTTGCGACGGCTGCGCCCGGAATGTGACGAATGCCCTCAATGCGCTTGATGGCGTGTGGGCTACGGTAACGTACGCGGACCACACGGCACGCGTGCGCTCGAAGCGCCCGGTTGATCGCGACACACTCGAGACGGCAGTGAGGGGTGCGGGCTATTACGTTATGAAAATGTAGGCGTTGCCCTCTCCGGTGGGTACCAGCCTCCTGCCCATTGTGACTATCGGCATCCAAAAATTTGCGCAAAAATAACCTTTAGATGCGGCAAAAGTGGAGTTTGGTGACGGTTTGCGCGGAATTCGCTACCAATCGAGCATCTATGAACCCGTCCAAAAAATTACAGGTGTATATTTATACACTGATTATTGCTGTGCTCAGATTGCAATTAACCGTGGACAGAAATGAAGAATGCTAAAACTGGGCTTTAGGACAGGGGAGGCTATAACCTTATGAGACGAGTGGGAACACTTGGCTTGGTGGCAGCGCTTGCCGCTATCTTGGTATCGCCGCTGCCGGCGCACGCCGAAGACGCATCGGGTGCCGTTACCTACAATGCGGGAAATGGGTATTCCTTTGAGAAGCTCTCGCATCCTACGGTAGGAACGTCGCAGCCGGATGGCATCGTCGACTACCAGGGTAACGGTGCCGTTGCCGTCCCGGGCGCCGATGGTAATACGGCCAACAACGAAGGCGATCGCGGCCAGAGCTACACTTGGGCGGCTGCGAGCTATGGTGACTGGCTTTATGTGGGCACCTGCTATGCGGCGATGGGCAACACGCTGACGCTCATGAACAGCACGCTGGGCGATTCCTTTGATGTCGAAACCATGCGCCTGACGCTGGAGGCCATGTTTAACGGTACCTTCTTCTATGGACAGCAGAAGGAGGACGGCACGGCCGACAAGGACAGCGGCGGCATCTTGGTCAAGATCAATACCAAGACCGGTGAGACCAAGCTGCTACTCTCTGAATCGCTCAACGGCGTCGCTCCTTTGTTCCGCAATGCCGTGAGCTATAAGGGTAAGCTCTATTTCTGCGGCAGCGTCAGGACCAATGACGGCAAAGGCGGCCTGCCTGCTGTATACGAGATCGATCCTAAGACGGATGAGTACAAAGTTGTCTATCAGGGCCTTTCGAGCATGCAGGATTACGGTGCTGCCTACAAGCAGGGCATTTCTACCGGTATCCGCGGCATGTGCGTCCATGATGGCCAGCTCGTCATCAGTAATGTGGGTAAAGACGCGAACGGTAATTTTGTGTCGACAATCCTGACGTCGTCTGACCCCTCGAAGGGCCAGGACAGCTTCACCGAGATTGCCAACTCGGAGACGCTGTTTGGCTATCCGGCGATTCGCTATCAGGACAGCATCTACGGCGGCGCCATTTGGGATATGGTCTCGTACAATGGCCATCTCTATGCGACCATCTGCACCGGTACGCCCGAGAACGCTCCCGATGATAATTCCATGCAGTCGTTTGCCATGGTCCGTGGCGACAAGAATGCCGACGGCAGCTATTCGTGGACTCCCATTGTCGGCGATCAGAAGACGGACGGTGCAAAGTACTGCTTTGGCATCGATCCTGCCCGTACCCGTTCTGGCGCTGCCAACCTCATCGTCTACAACGACTACCTCTATATCGGTGAATACAACGACGAGGAGATTGCCCTCGAGCGCATCCTGTTCAACAAATCCAACACCGAAGAGGGCGGCAAGAGCAGCATGGGTGGCGTTGACTGCTCGTTTGTGAATGCCAATCTTGAGCAGTCGGTTAACATCTATCGCATGGACAAGGACGAGAACATGGAGCTCGTCGTTGGCGATCGCACCGACATGTTCCCCGAGGGCGGTATTTCCGGCCTGACTTCGGGCTTTGGCCGAAACGAGAACCAGTACATTTGGCGCATGCAGAAGTTCGACGGCAAGCTGTATATCGGTACCTTTGATACCGCGAGCCTGCTTGAGCCGATCGGCCAGTTCTCCAATGGCGACATTATCGATATGACGCCCGAGGAGTGGGACTCTCAGGTTCAGCGCCTTAGGGACCTGCTCAATCACCTGCTCGACAAGAAATCGCCTGACGACCCCATCGTTCCCGTGAACACGCTTGCGGACGATGATTCAAACGAGGCCGTCGAGGTCGATGATTCGAACGAAGCTGCTGAGGTTGATGATTCAAACAAGGCCGTCGATGTCGATGACGAGAAGACCGAGGTTGCTAAGGGCTTTGGCGATCTGAGCGATGCGCTGGAGGATGCCGCGGGCGGTCTTTGCGATCAGGCCGCGACGATGTCCCAGGACTTTGAGGACGACGCCGCTTATGTCCAGAAGATCGATGGCGAGATCGCGTACTTCAAGTCCTTTGCCGACCAGTATCAGGACATGCTCGATAGCTATGAGAGCCTTAAGCAGCAGTACGAGGATGCCTATGGCACCGAGCTGCCGAGCGATATTCAGGATGCGCTCGATAAGCTGCTGAGCGAGGAGAACCTCAAGAAGTTGCAGAGTGTCCTTACGTGCATGTGTTACCTGCGCGATGCCGAGCGCGGCTTTGATATGTATGTGACCGAGGACGGCGTGAACTTTACGACGCTGACGACCAATGGCTTTAACGATCCGTATAACCATGGTCTGCGCACCTTTGCGGTGACCAACCAGGGTCTGTGCCTTGGTACCGCCAACCCGTTCTATGGTTGCCAGGTCTGGATCCAGCGCAAGGAGAATTCGGAGAATCCGGTTGATCCCGGTACTCCGGATCCGACGGAACCCACCGATCCTTCGCAGCCGGGTGGCGGCGATCAGCCTGGCGGCAGCCAGACGGGTGGCAACGACCAGTCGAGCAGCACCACGACCACCGTCACGACGACCGCTAAGAAGACTCCGAAGGACGGCTCGCTGCCTCGCGCTGGCGACTCGACCCTCACGCTGGTCTTGGGATTGCTGGTTGCAGCTGCCGCAGTGCTTGGCATTGCTCTCGTCTTGCGCAAGCGTTCTCGTCGCTAGGCTCGTCCGCGTAGCTCAATGTCCTGGATATCGTCGAAGTTGATGGCGATATCCCTGAGTTTGAGCAGCTTGAATGCGGGTAACGCTTCGTCGAGAATGCCCGTGCGGCTACGATAGCCGTACGTATCGTAATAGGTGACGCGCACCAAGTCGCCGCGTTTGAGGCCCTCGAGCTTTTGCGAAAGCTCGAGGGCTTTTTCTTCCGTGAGCTCACGTTTTTGCTCGACGGTGATTTCCTGCTTGCGCACGAGTTCGTAGTATCCCGTGAGGGCGGCAAAGGGCATAAACTGTGCGGCGCGGTTGGCGCGCACGGCACCGTTGGCAGTGAGGTTGGGGTCGGCTGCGCGGCGTCTGCCCTCGGGGTCCGCCAGGCGCTCGAAGGCGGTCGGCGGGCGCATGGGCTGTTGTTTGGGTTTAGGCACGGTGTCCTCCAACTTGATCGTTGCGCACGCGCGCGGTGGCGCCGGCGGTAAAGCTTAATCCCTTGACGAGCGCGTTCTTGCCGTACTTGCCTTTCACGGCCAGGACGGCGCGCGCCAGGTCGCGCTCGCGCTCATCGGCCTCGATATCGCTGAACAGATCGATGGTGGCAAATTCCTCGGGCACAAGATTGCTAAAGCCCAGGTTGATGCGCTTGACCGGTCGTTTGGGATCGACAGTCTGCGCCCAGAGCTCATCGAAATAGCCCATGATCTTCTTAAACGAATTGGTACGCTCGGGCAGCTTGCGCGAGGCGTTGGAGTGCGCAAAGAGCGCGGCATAGCCACCACGCGGTTTGCCACCATGCTCTCCCACAAAGATGCCATCGATTGCCTGCGCTTCGCGCACCAGGCGGCGCCGTTCGTCATCGCGCTGGACGGGCTTGGGAGCACGGGGCGCGAGCTCGGGGCCGGCGGTTGCGGTGGGTTCGATGCTCGACGTACTCGAGCGCAGGTGTCCGCATCCGTCCACATATTGTGCAGTACCGCTGGCATCAAGCCTGCGTATGTCGGCGCGCTCGCTCGCGTAGCCCACAAAGAGCGAGATGCTGTCGCAGACCACGTGCTTATCGATCAAGTCCAACACGGCGTTGTCGACCATCTCGCGCAAGACGGTGTAGGCCTGCTCGTAGGCATAGCCCTTCGAGAGCACCTGTCCTGTGGTGGTCGAAGTTGCTTGCGGGCGATAGGCTTGGATATCGGCGATGGTTGTCGGCTCGCGTCCGAAGGCGTGGTCGATGAGATACTCGGCATTGACGCCGAGCTCGTCGTAAAGCAGGTTTTCGTCGAGCGCCGCGACGCCCATCAGATCGTAGACGCCGTATTTTTCGAGTCGTGCTGCCACGCCGGGGCCGATGCCCCAGATATCGGTGATGGGACGATGGGGCCAGATTTCCTTGCGAAAGGTCTCATCGTCGAGTATGCCGATGCGGCTGGGTACGTGCTTGGCGGTGATATCGAGTGCAACTTTGGCCTGGAATAGGTTGGGGCCGATGCCGACCGTCGCCGTGATGCCGGTGCGCGCCAGGACCTCGTCGCGCAACATGCAGGCGAAGCCTTCCGCATCGGTGTGATAGAGGTCCAGATAGGGTGTCACGTCGATAAAGCACTCGTCAATTGAGTAGACGTGAACGTCTTGCGGACTGACGTATTCCAGGTAGATACCGTAGATCTGCGCCGACACCTCCATGTAGTGCTGCATGCGCGGTACGGCCTTGATGTAGTCGATGCCGTCGGGAATCTCGAATAGGCGGCAGCGGTTGTGAATACCTAAGTCCTTCATGGCCTGCGTGATGGCGAGGCAGATGGTCGTGCGTCCGCGCGATTCGTCGGCAACGACTAGGTTGGTGGTGAGCGGATCGAGCCCACGGTCGACGCACTCGACGCTGGCATAAAACGTCTTGAGGTCGATGCAGATATAGGTGTGCTGCTCGTGCGCCATCCGTGTCCCTCCATCAAACACATGTTCTTATCGAATACTTGTTCGATAATACCCGCTCGTCCGAACATCGTCAAAACCTGTCAAAAAGGGACTGGTTTGTTTTGGTAGGTATGATCGTGCGGTTGGATCGGGTTTTTAACGCAGCTCTAAAGAGTGCGAAACAGCTCGGAAAACCTCGCCTCGTAGCATGAGCCTAACGATTGATACCGCCTATGCGCACGGAAGGGTTGTGGGAAAGATGGTCAATTATGGGTTTGGTATGCCGACGCGCCTTGTTGCGGATGGAGACGTGGCTCGCTGGTGCGGACGATTGGTCGCTCACTACGGTGGCACCAAGGCACTGGTCGTGCTGGGCGGTGACAAGCATACGCGCGATGAGCTTGTCTCGGCGGCACTTGGCTCGCTTGATCGAGCTCTGCTCGAGCGCGTGCTTTTTCGCTGCGGCTCGGTTGAGGGTGACGGGGGAGACGAACTGATCGACGAAGCCGTGGCCCTGGCGACCGACGAAGGCGTGGACTTTGTCCTGGCGATTGGCGATGCCGATACTGCCGGCTTTGCGCGCGAGCTCGCGCGTCGCATGGCGGCGCTCGATGCCGGCGAAGACGGCTTTGTGCCTTATGGATGCATTGTCTCGGAGGGCAAGGTGCCTGCTGTCGTGGGCACCGGCGAGGTTCCCGTTTTTGCCATTATCGCGCCCGAACTGCTGGAGGGCATTGGGACTCCTTTGCGTGAGTTGCTCGGTAGCGTCTGCGCCGCGGCCTAATATTTGCCATAAAAGGACGGGTTATTTTGGTAGGTAAAGCGTTTGACCTGCCAAAATTAACCTGTCCCTTTTTGGTCGGTTGCCGTTTGGAGGCCGATTGGCAACGCTCGCTGATTGTAGTCTTGACCTGCGCTAGAATAGTGGCATCTGAATGTCCGGGCGCATGGAGGCGTGCGCCCGTATGCTGAGGAGGACTCTATGGCAACTGTTGCCGCACCTATCGATGCTACGTCGACTGCCGCTTGGAAGGCACTCGAGGCCCATCAGGAGAAGCTTGAGGCCGATGGTATCGACCTCAAGGCCTGGTTCGCCGCCGATGCCGAGCGCGTGAACAAGCTGAGCTTTGACGCCGGTGACCTGCACTTCGATCTGTCGAAGAACCTGGTGACCGATGAGACCGTCAAGCTGCTGTGCGATCTTGCCCGCGAGGTGAAGCTCGAGGAGCGCCGCGACGCCATGTTCTCCGGCGAGCACATCAACACCACCGAGGACCGCGCCGTCCTGCACACCGCGCTTCGCCGCCCGGCAACCGAGAAGGGCCAGCTCATCGTCGACGGCCAGGACGTCGTCGCCGACGTGCACGAGGTCCTCGATCGCATGTATGCCTTCGCCGAGCGCGTGCGCTCCGGTGAGTGGAAGGGCGTTACCGGCAAGAAGATCGAGCACCTGGTGTCCATCGGCATCGGTGGCTCCGATCTGGGCCCGGTCATGGCCTACGAGGCCCTGCGTCCCTATGCCGACGCCGGTATCGACTGCCGCTACATCTCCAACATCGACCCCAACGACCAGGCCGAGAAGCTCAAGGGCCTGGATCCCGAGACCACGCTCGTGATCATCGTCTCCAAGACCTTCACCACGCTCGAGACCCTCACCAACGCTCGCGAAGTTAAGACCTGGATGCTCGAGCAGCTCAAGGCTCAGGGCGCCATCGACGGCTCCGATGAGCAGAACGCCGAGGCCGTGGCAAAGCACTTCGTCGCCGTTTCCACCGCACTCGAGAAGGTCGAGGCCTTCGGTATCGACCCCGCCAACGCCTTCGGTTTCTGGAACTGGGTCGGCGGCCGCTATTCCGTTGACTCCGCCGTGGGCCTGTCGCTGATCGTCGTGCTCGGCCCCGAGCGCTTCCAGCAGTTCCTCGAAGGCTTCCACGCCATCGACGAGTACTTCTGCAACACCCCGCTCGAGAACAACGCCGTCGCGCTGATGGGCCTGCTCAATGTCTGGTACGTCAACTTCTTCGGTTCCAAGAGCCACGCCGTGCTTCCGTACTGCCAGTATCTGCACCGCTTCCCGGCCTACCTGCAGCAGCTCACCATGGAGTCCAACGGCAAGCACGTCCGCTGGGACGGCAGCGCTGTGACCTCCGATACCGGTGAGATCTTCTGGGGCGAGCCCGGCACCAACGGCCAGCATGCCTTCTATCAGCTGCTGCACCAGGGCACTGTGGTGGTCCCGGCCGACTTTATCGCTTTCGCCAACACTGCCAACCCTGCGACCGACAGCGGCCAGGATGTCCACGAGCTGTTCCTGGGCAACTTCCTGGCCCAGACCAAGGCGCTCGCCTTTGGCAAGACGGCCGACGAAGTTCGTGCCGAGGGCACGCCCGAGCAGATCGTCCCGGCCCGTTGCTTTGAGGGCAACCGCCCGACGACCTCGATCTTTGGCGACACGCTGACCCCGTTCGCACTCGGTGAGCTCATCGCCCTGTACGAGCACATCACGTTTGTCGAGGGTACGGTCTGGGGCATCGACTCCTATGACCAGTGGGGTGTTGAGCTGGGCAAGCAGCTTGCCAAGCAGATCACCCCTGCCTTCCACGACGATGCCGCCAAGGCCGAGCAGGACGCTTCGACCCAGGCGCTCATCGAGTTCTATCGCGCGCATCGCAAGTAGTCGCTGCTGTTAACGCATCGCGCCTTATAGTCAGGGGCCCGTATCCTATCGGATGCGGGCCCCTTTGCTTTGCCGTGGTCCCGGGGCGCACGGCCTTTGTGGAGCATCGCCGGGGCGTCGCGCGCTGCGAGAACCCTGCGCCTAGATCTCGGCCTCCGCATGGCCTCGCTGCGCCTCGGGCAGCTCCCCGTAGAGCGGATGGTCTTCGAGCCTAAAGCGCTCGACCTGTTCGGGAGTGCGACCGCGTACAAAGAGCCACGAGCGATCGATCGGCGTCGCCATGAGCGTGCTGGGCAGCGCGTCGGCGCGGTCGGAAAACACCCGGGCACTCTCGGGATCCTGGAACGCCAGCACCAGATGCGTGTCGCAGTTGCCCATGATGGAGCGTGCGCGTGCCTCGCCATAGAGCGCATCGAGCTGGTTGGTCGACTGCAGCAGCAGCGTTGCCCAGATGTTGCGGCTTCGGATAATCGAGAGCACGTTGTCGATCTGGGGGATCTGCAGATTTGCGAAGTCATCGAGCATAAAGCGCACGGGCACGGGCAGGCTGCCGTCGGGCTGCCTATCGGCCTCACGAATGAGGCCCATAAACGCTTGCGTAATAAAGAGGCCGGTCAGCGGATCGAGATTGCGGTCAATATCGCTTACGGTTACAAACAGGGCGCAGGGGGTGTGTCCCATGGAAGCGAAGTCCACCTGATGGCACTCACGATAGAGCTGTGCCGCACCGTCGAATCCCAGACACATGACCTTTTCGGCAAGGATGCCGACGATGCTCGCGTGCATGCGCTCGGCATTTTGCGTAATGGCGTAGCGCCGCCATAGCGAGAGGGCATAGCTTTGGGGGTCGGTCGTGATCAGGTCGTCAAACAATCGACCCGTGGCACCGTCCTGCAGGTGCTCGATCAGCTTGATGACCGAGCTGATCGTCTGCTCGTCGGCGGGTAGCTGTTCGGTGACGTAGGCGATAAGACACGACAGCAGGTTTGCCGCCGCATGATCCCAAAAAGGCTGGTTGTTGTCCTCGATGGGGCAGATGGCCTTTGCCACCGAGAGGATGTCCTGCTGGTTGGGCCTGCCGTCCGCCTTGCGGCGAATGTGCCTCAGGGGGTTGTAGCCGCAGCGCTCGATGCCGGGCGCAAGGGCCGGGACGGTGTTGAGGTCGGCGAAGTTGAGACATTGCACGCGGTAACCGTGGGCTGCCAGCACGGGTCCCACTTCGCGACAGAGCGTGCCTTTGGTGTCGAGCACGATGTAGCTTGCGTTCATTTGCAGCAGGTTGGGCTTGAGGACGTTTCGGGTCTTGCCGGCTCCCGAGGGGCCGATCACAAGTGCGTTGTTGTTGAGTCCCGTTTGGCGGGTGTCGCAGGAAAGCGTTCGATCCTTGGCGAGGATGGTGGACGATGCGGACTTAGATGCGGCGAGGCGGCTGGCGAGGTTAGACATGGGCGACCTCCTTGGTGGTCGAGAGGATTTCGTGGGCAAAGCCGAGCTCGACGGCGCGCTCGGCCGAAAGGTAGGTGTCTTTTGCAGTGAGGGACTGGATGCGCTTGGGCGTGAGGCCGCTGCGGTCCGAGAGGATTTGCGTGAGGGTCTTGCGGGTCTGCATGAGACGCCGGCTGGTTTCTTGCAGCGCAAGTGCCGAGCCGCCTGCCCCCTGGGGGATCAGCGGGTCGTGAATCATGAGCTCTGCATGGGGCGCCATACGGCGATCGTCGCCGCCCATAAAGATCACGGCGCCCATGGACGCGGCGAATTCCAGACAGACGGTGCGGATGGGGCACGATGCGAGGCGCATGGCGTCATAGATCGCAAGGCCCGATCGCACGCTTCCGCCGGCGCTGGCGACAAATATGGTGATGGGGCGGCTGGGGTCGGTGGCATCGAGCAGGCGGATCTGCTGGCATAGGTCGTGGGCCATCGGGGTTTCGATGTTTCCCATGACGGAGAGCTCGCGACGGGCGAGCATCTCATCGTAAATGCTGGTGAGCGTGATGCCTCGGGCGGATTCACGCATGGTGAGGGGGCTGATGATGGGGGAATGATTGGTGTCCATGAGGACTCCTTTCTGTTGGTTGTGTTGTGGAATAGGATTGTTGCCCGCGGAGGGGCTGGCGGGCTACAGGGTTCGTCCGAGCCTGAGATCGAGCTCGGTTGTGGGGCAGACTGCCTGTTCGTGCGGCTCGCAAGCGCCAAGGGCTCCAAAGCGATAGAGCGTTGCGGCGGGCGTGGTGTAGGCGAGCCGCAGCTGATGCTCGACAGGGGCACATCCGTCATTTTTGTAATGAGCCGCGTAGTACTGCGCGATGCTGGCGTTCATCTCGCTGCCATTGCGATGGCGCTCAAACTGGCGTCTGCAGGTCTCGATGATCTTTGCTACCGACTTGGGTGCCGTCGCGGGAACAAGGGCGAGATAGCCCTCAAATAGCTCGTTGATGCTCAGGAGGCACAGCAGGTCGATTAGCGTCCTTATGGCTGTTCCCTCGGCAGAAAAATGCGCGGTCATGCGGTTATATCGGTTGCGGTCGACGATGGCCGCATGGGGTCTTGGAGTTTTCTGCCCCGTGGTCCCGGGCTTTTGCCGCGCCTGTGTATTGAGCTCGACGTTGCAGCGCTTGAGGCCGTCCAACGGAAGGAGCAGTGCGGTGCGCAGGGTGTTCCGCTTGCTTTCGAGTTCATGACGCTCGTCGGGTTCCCATTCGAGCTTGAGTTTCGTGTCAAGCGCCGTAAGCATATGGGCTAGGCAGCCTACGGTAAGAACGTACGAATCGTTGTCGCGTTTTGGGGCATAGGGGTCTGTCAGCTTGCGAATGTCGGGGTCGCCCATGATCTTTGTGCAGCGCTTCAGCAGTTGAGGGTGGTCGGCCAAGATCGTCGCGAGCGGTAGCGACGCGTAGTTCTTGATGGTCGCGGCGGCAAAGGCGGCGTCATATTCGTTTGCATATGCTCGCTCAATTCGGGCATCCAGAATGCTTTTCTTATCGCCGTCTTCAGCGTGGTGGTTTGTCATAGCTTCTCCAATCGGTTGATGTTCGTGCTGTTTGTTGATGTGTTGGTTGTCGTGAGTGATGCGCTTGCCGTGGGTGATGTGCTGACGTTGGGGTGCTATGCGGTTTTCAATGAGCCCGTGAGGCAGTTGCTGCAGGGGCGGGATGGAACGGCCCATGCAAGGCGGAAGGCATCGTGCTCAAAATCGAGACAGCAATGCCCTGGGTGCCTCACATGTGGCAGTTACCTCATTAAGTTGTCATTGCGTTTGGGGTTGTACTTTGCCGATCTTCCTTCTCTTACACGCTAAAACTCAAACTTCATATGCTCGATCTACTTAAAACCGCAACGGCGGTCTTTTATCAACTTATATGTCGGAACGTGTCTTTGCAAGTACTTTTTTGCGTTTGTTTCAAATGGGGTGGTTTTGCAACCGTCACGCGCCACGCTATGCGAACGTGCCCCGGCTCGGATAAGATGGTGCGATCGAGTTCTACCGCGCTCACCGCAAGTAGTCTTTGTTGCTGAGATAGGTCATGGCCGAAAGGGGCCCGTATCCGTTGGGATACGGGCCCCTTGCTATTCTGAATGGGCATGAGGGTGTATTGAGAGGGGGAGATGTCTTGCTGTCGGCATCCGCGTGCGGCGCCATTCGCTGTCCATGAATATACTTTTAAGGCTAATTTCATACCGCTTGTCGGAATGAGGACGCTGCCCTTGCGTATCGGGCGTACATTGAACGTGGTTTTTCGCGTGAACCCACGGATTGGTTGTCGGTCCTGAACAAGGAGGCCCAGCATGACGTTTGCCAAACCCATCAATAAATACATCGACTATATCGATGCCCCCGAGGACACGTTTGAGCAGTATGTCGAGAAGGCGTTAAGGTACAACTTCCGCTGCGTATTTGCGAACCTGCAGGAGTACGAGACGGGTCGCGCCATGCTCGAGGACTCTGACATCATCCTTGCCGGCGCTATCGACTTTCCTCAGGGCACTATGACGCTTGAGGAGAAGCTTGCGAGGTTTGAGGAATACGCTGCGCGCGGCTTTACCGAGATTGACTACGTTTTGAATCAGGAGTCGGTCGAGGACCGCGATTTTGTTGCCATCGAGCGCGAGATGACTGCCATTGCTGATTTTTGTCGCGCGCATGGCATCACTGACAAGGTGATCGTCGAGATGTGCAAGCTGGACGGCGACGATGCCGCCAAGCGCCGTGTCTGTGAGATTGCGCTGGAGGCTAAGCCGGGATTCCTTAAGACATCGACCGGCAGAAGCTATGGCGGTGCTAAGCTCGAGGACGTGCGGCTGATGCACGGGGTGCTCGGCGATGCTGTGGCAATCAAGGCTGCGGGTGGTATCCATAATTATGAAGAGGCTTGCGCATTCATCGAGGCCGGCGCCAGCGCGTTGGGTGCATCGGCGGGCATCGCGATCGTCGAGGGCGCACCGACGGATGAGCGTCGCTAGCAGACATATTTGACCTGAGCGATAAAGCTTCACGACCGCGCGCCGTTCATGTTCGGGACAATATGACATTTTTCCCGTTGCAAACAGCGCCGCCGCGGGTGTTCTGTATGATGGCTCAGACAAGGTTGTTCAATGACAGGGAGGCATATATGGCAATCAAAGCCATCGCAATGGATATCGACGGTACGCTTACCAACGACCAAAAGGTCATCAGCCCGCGTACGCGCGAGAAGCTGCTCGCGGCGCAGGAGTCGGGCATCAAGCTCATTCTGGCTTCGGGCCGTCCTGCATGGGGCCTTCGCGCCCTTGGTCAGGAGCTCGACCTACACAATCATGATGGCCTGCTCGTGGCCTTTAACGGTGCACACGTAGTCGATGCCCAGACCGACGAGGTACTGTTTGACCAGGCCATGCCGGTCGACGAATTGCATCGTCTGCTCGATCACCTGCGCAACTTTGACGTGATTCCCATGATCTCGCTCGGTCGGGACCTGCACGTCGAGGACTCGTATCGCTGCATGATCACACTGCCGGACGGTTCGCAGAAGAATATCGTCAAATACGAGCGCGATGCGTGCGACCTTAAGATCCGTGAGGTCGAGAGCCTCCATGAGGTTGTAGATGCCTATCCGGTGGACAAATTGCTCACCGCGGGAGACCCGGCCTATCTGCAAGCGCATTACGAGGAGATGTACGCGCCCTTTACTCAGACGCTTTCGGGTATGTTTACGGCCGACTGGTACTTTGAGTTTACGGCGCCCGGCATCGATAAGGCTCGCGCGCTCGAGGGCTCCCTGTCCAAGTTGGGTATCGATGCCAGCGAGGTCGTATCGTTTGGTGACGGCCAGAACGACAAGTCCATGATTGAGTGGGCCGGCACTGGTGTTGCCATGGGCAACGCGGTCGACGAGGTTAAGGCCGTGGCCCAGATGGTGACCGCCAATAACAACGAAGACGGCATTGCGGTGGCGCTGGATAAGCTGCTGGGTTAGAATCGCCGATTAATGCATGGTTCGGGCGCCTGCTCGCGGGCGTCCTTTTGTTAGGGAGGGTGCCGTGTCCGCATTTCCGTTTGACGCCGTTATCTTTGACATGGACGGCGTTTTGGTCGACACCGAGTTTTACTATCAAAAGGAACTCGAGAAGTTTATCGATTACCTGCAGATTTCTGTGACGCGCGACGAGCTTAATGCGATTGTTGGTTCATCGCACCGTGATTTTCAGCAGGTGCTCGTCGATTGGCATGAGCGTGCGGGTTTGGGCAAGCTCAGCGTCGAGGCTGCCGAGGCACGCTATGAGGTATGGGCGAGCGCGTATTCCTGCGACTATAGAAAACTGCTCAACCCCGGCGTTGCCGAGACGCTGGCGGGGCTGAAAGAACGTGGGGTTCGCGTTGCGCTGGCATCGTCGTCTCCTCTCAACAATATCGAAGAGGTGCTGGGTACCTGCGGCATTCGCGATTACTTTGAGTTTTTGGTCTCGGGCGAGCAGTTCAAGCGCAGCAAGCCCGATCCTGATATCTATCTGCATACTATAGATCGTTTGGGATTGCCTGCGGACCGCTGTTGCTGTGTGGAGGACTCTCTGTATGGCATTACCGCAGGTAAGCGTGCTGGTCTGACGGTAATCGCCAAGCGCGAGGAGCGCTTTGGCTTTAGCCAGGATGCCGCGGATAAGATTATCGACCAGCTGCCGGACCTGCTGGAACTCGCGTAGGTTCTGGGCAGTACTGCTACCACAACACTGGTTCCGTTGGCATAAGAGAGGGACGACGCTATGACATTCAACGTTAATGCTCTTGGGTTTGGCGACAACGTCGTCGACCGCTACGAGCATATCCACACTATGTATCCGGGTGGCAATGCGGTGAACTTTGCCGTGTATGCCAAGAAATGCGGAGCTGCGCGTTCCGCGTATATGGGCGTCTTTGGTAATGACGCTGCTGCCGAGCATGTGATTGCGAGTCTTGAGGATGAGGACGTTGAACTTGCCAAATGCAAGCAGCTCATCGGCGAGAACGGCGTCGCACGCGTGACCGTCGTTAACGGCGACCGTGTTTTCCTTGGCTCCAATGAGGGTGGCATCCGTGGTGATGCGCGCTATATGCTCGATCGTTTTGATTTGGCGTATATGAAACAGTTTGATGTGGTCCATTCGGGTAACTACTGCTTTACCGAGCGCGAGCTGCCTAAGCTGAAGGCAGCGGGTATTACCGTTTCGTTTGACTTCTCGGACGATTCGACCGACGAGTACTACGAGCAGATTGCTCCCTACGTTGACTTCGCATTCTTTAGCGCGGCAGACGCCGCGAGCGAGGATGAGATTCGCGAGCGCCTGGCATGGGTGAAGAGCCTGGGTCCGCGTTTTGTATCGGCCACGGCTGGCGCTGAGGGCTGTATTGCCTATGACGGCGAGCGTTACTATCGGCAGCATGCCAAACCCGTGGCAGACATGAAGGACACCATGGGGGCGGGTGACTCGTTCCTTACCTCGTTCCTGATGTGCTATCTCGATTCTGTCAAGCGTGGCGAGGATGGCGCCGAGGCCATCGAGCGCGCACTCGACTTTGCGGCGGGGTTTGCCTCGACCGTATGCGGCATGGAAGGCTCTTGGGGCCATGGAGCGCCGATTTGCGAATAGGCGAACAGTCCCGGGGAGTCGAATTGTCGCTTCCCCGGGACCCCGTGTGCAAAAAATGCCAAATATGAGTACTGTCACTAATCTAGTAACAGCGAAATCGCGCTTTTGAGGGCCAAGTTGGGTGTCTGCGACCGGTTTAAACCTGCTAAAAATGGTAGCGCGCAGAGAGGTGGTGTAAGAGGCGGGGCATGCCCCGCCTCTTCTCTTTCTTGAAAGGGAGGGGACACCGCCTAGAATTCGTCGTTGGAGTAATGAAGGTGACGAATGGAAGGAAAGGCGATGCCCCAAGAAGAGAGTGTACTGCGCCTCG
>DBGAPG010000041.1:0-13967 GCA_048438765.1 Collinsella sp. | reverse complement strand
GTGTGAATATTTATGCCAGAGCTGAGCCGCCGCGTTCAGACGTTTACCGATTCCGTCATCCGCCGCATGACACGCATCTCCAATAAGTACGGCGCTGTCAATCTCTCGCAGGGCTTCCCCGACTTTGATCCCCCGGCGCAGCTGCTCAATAGCCTGAGCACCATCGCCAGCGACCCCAAGCCGCTCTACCATCAGTACTCCATCACTTGGGGCTCCCAGGCCATGCGCGAGGCGCTTGCCGCCAAGCAGGAGCACTTTATGGGCATGCCGATCAACCCCAATGAGAACATCGTGATCACCTGCGGCTCCACCGAGGCAATGATGGCCGCCATGATGACGGTCACAAACCCCGGCGACAAGGTCGTCATCTTCTCGCCGTTCTACGAGAACTACGGCGCCGACACGATCCTTTCGGGGGCCGAGCCCATCTACGTGCCGCTCAACCCGCCCACATTCGACTTTGACCGCGAGACACTCGAGGCGGCCTTCCGCGACAACGACCCCAAGGCCATCGTCCTGTGCAACCCTTCCAACCCCTGCGGCAAGGTCTTTACACGCGATGAGCTCACCTTTATCGCCGACCTCTGCAAAAAGTACGACACCTACTGCATCACCGACGAGGTATACGAGCACATCGTCTACGCGCCCCACGAGCACGTCTATATGGCCACGCCGCCCGGCATGTTTGAGCGCACCATCAGCTGCAGCTCGCTGTCTAAGACGTACTCCATCACCGGCTGGCGTCTGGGCTACACTATCGCCCCTGCCGAAATCACCGAGCGCATCAAGAAGGTCCACGACTTCCTCACCGTGGGCGCCGCCGCTCCCCTGCAGGAAGCCGTCGTCACCGCCCTCAAATTCGACGACAGCTATTACGATGAGGTCCTCGACCTCTATACCGCCAAACGCGACCTGTTCTGCCAGGGACTCGACAGCATCGGTCTTGAGCATAACGTGCCGCAGGGCGCCTACTACGTGATGATGGATATCTCAGAGTTTGGCTACGACAGCGACCTCGAGTTCTGCGAGGACCTGGCCTCAAAGGTGGGCGTGGGCGCCGTGCCCGGCTCGAGCTTCTTCCGCGAGCCCGTCAACCATCTGATTCGTTTCCACTTTGCCAAGCGAGACGAGACGCTTAACGCGGCGCTGGAGAACCTCAAGTCGCTACGTGATAAAATCAAGCCGCGCGGGTAAGGACGGCCCGCAACTAAAGCAACCAAAGAAGCCTCGCACCGCCCGCCGCGTTGCGAGGCTTCTTTCTATAGCGCTTTCTTAAATGGTTTAGAGCTCTATACTTTAGTCACGGAGCAACTCGTCCCAGAGAGAGGAATACTATGGCAGAGCAGCAGCTTATCGGAGCGCTCGAGGCCGGTGGCACCAAGATGGTCTGCGCCACGGGCTATGCGGACGGTACGGTCCTAAAGCGCGAGCAGATCGCGACCACGACCCCGCAGGAGACCGTCGAGGCCGTCAACGCATGGTTTGCAGACAAGGGCATCTCCGCCCTGGGCATCGGCGCCTTTGGCCCCACCGCGGTCAACCCCGCCTCACCCCAGTACGGCAAGATCTTGGAGACCCCCAAGACGGCATGGCGCTACTTCGATCTGCTGGGCACCATTCAAAACGAGCTCAATATTCCCTGCGGCTACGACACCGACGTCAACGTCGCCTGCCTGGGCGAGGTCACCTTTGGTTGCGCCCAGGGCCTCACTGACGTTGTCTACCTGACCATCGGCACCGGCGTGGGCGCCGGCGTGCTATCGGGCGGCAAGCTCGTACACGGCATGATGCATCCCGAGGCCGGCCATATCCTGGTCATGCGCGACCCGCGCGACACCATCGGCGAGCACAGCGCCTGCCCCTTCCACGACAATTGCCTCGAGGGTCTCATCGCCGGCCCCGGCGTTAAAAAGCGCTGGGATGGCAAGAGCGCCGGAGACATGGCCGATGACCCGGAGGCTATGGACCTGCTCGCAGGCTATCTGGCACAGGCGCTCATGACCTACACGCTGTGCTACGCGCCGCAAAAGATCATCATCGGTGGCGGCGTGGCCGACCACACCCCCATCGTGCCGCTCGCGCGCAAGAAGTGCGCCGAGATGCTCAACGGTTATATCGTCACGCCCGAGGTCAACGACATCGATACCTATATTGTCAACAACAGCCTTGAGGGCAAGCAGGGCATCATGGGCTGCCTGGCCCTGGGCGCGCAGGCGCTTCAGTAACAGACGCACCCACAGGGCGTGGCGCGCCCGGCAAATCCAACCTACGGAACGACGCCACCACGCCCTATATAAGCCCTCTAATAAAAAAGGCCGCCTAGCACCAACCATACGTCCTAGGCGGCCTTTTTGGCACATATGAGCGATCGTAGTAGATATCGGAGCACAACGCCCGTTGCCGCTCCACAGCAGTCGATCATCACATCGGTGATCATGCCGGCGCGTCCCGGCACAAAGAGCTGAATCGTCTCGTCGATCGAAGGAATCAGCAGCAGGAACACCGCCGTGGGCAGCAGCACGTCAAAGGTGCGCCGGCCCTCAAAATCAAAGGCGTGCGTTGCCAAGATGCCGAGCACCATATACTCGGTAAAATGCGCGCACTTGCGAACAACAAAGTTGGTCACCCATTCATATGGAAGTCCCACGCCGTGCAGGAAACCGCGAATAGCTTCCATGACCGTTAGGCTCAGCGAGCCCGACCCCGAGCCGGGAACCAGCGAATTGCCCCAGATCAAGAGCGCCATCAGGCAGGTCACGACCGCCCATTTTCGATTGATCTTAACCATGCAGAAGTTATGCCTCCGCGCGGAGCGGCGCGAAGCTGGCGGTACCGCCCTCGATAACGCTCAGGTAGGCACGGCCCGTACGCTTGGCGGTAGAGGACTGCAGGCGCTCGATCTCCTCCTCGAGGATCTGATTGACGCGCTCGTGACGACGGTTTTCCATAATGCCGGCGGCAATAGCCTCGGCCCGCTCGATGCTCTCGCGCGAGATACGGGCAGTATCCTCGGGGAACACAGCGCTGTGACGGCCGACATAGGCGGGGGCAGCAGGCTGAGGGGCAGCGACGGGAGCGGGGGCTGCAACAGGAGCAGGCTCGTCAATCTCATCCAGAATCGCGGTGGCGGCGGCCCACATGTCCTCGTGGCCCGAGTAATCAGCCATGGGGACATCAACCTCGAGTGAGGCATCCGGAAGGTCGCCGGTGTCGATGCGATCTTGGGCATCAATCGATGCGGTGATGGCTGCAGGCTCATCGAGGTCATCGAAATCGATATCCGCGGCACCGGAGATGATAGGCATGCTGGCGAGGTTTACATTGTACGGCGCAGCCTCAGCCGCCTGCTGCTGGGCAGGAGCGCCCCACAGCGAGCTTTCGGCGGCACGGCGGGCGGCAACGGCCTCCTCGTCCGCGGCCATGGCTTCATCAACGTACGAATTGTCGGCAGAAGCGTTCGCGTCCGCCGAGGTAGCGCTGTAGGCGTTATTGGCTGCCGCGTTGGCGACGAGTGCCACGAAAGCCGCCGTGCTGCCCGCAGGGGCGGCCTGGGAGCCAGACACGGCGCGTGCCGCGGCGGCGATGTCGTCGCGA
Source organism: Collinsella sp. (assembly GCA_048438765.1). Taxonomy (GTDB): domain Bacteria; phylum Actinomycetota; class Coriobacteriia; order Coriobacteriales; family Coriobacteriaceae; genus Collinsella. The sequence continues at coordinate 10,373 of DBGAPG010000041.1, read as the reverse complement.
TTGAAGGAGCCGGTCTGCCCGCCGTTGGTGAGCTCGTCGATGGCGACTTGATAGACGTCGCGCGAGTGTGCAGGGTCGCAGCTCACCGGCGAATCGTCGTCAAGCATACTGTCGATCATGGACCAAGCCTCGTCCTCGTCCATAGCATCTGCGGCTCGAGCGATGGTAGGGACACCATCATCGGCATGACGGCGCTGGAACGCACCAGTCAGGCCGGAAAGGAATGCCGAGGTAGACTGCTCCGCCTGAGCCTGAGAAGCAGAAACAGCAGCGTAAGGAGTAGCATCCTGCTGCTGAGCTGGAATCGAGGCGGTCTTGAACTCGCTTTGATGCTGATTGAGATTGGCGGCACCGCCCATGGCATCGGGCTGGAACAGACGCTCTTCACGCTGCGCACGATACTCGGAGATACCCAGCGAGGCGGCATAGATGCCCACGCCCGCCACCGCGCCCACGGCGAAGGGAACCGCACCCGCCACGACCGTCTCGTTCACAGACGAAAACGGCAGCGTCGCGGCATACATAACCACGGGAGCGGCAAGGCCGATCCCGCACGAAAGTCCGGCAAGGACTGCTCGTTGTGTTGCATCAGAAGAAGCCATGAGCTCTCCCCATCTTCCAGCACCCAAATCGCATCATTCAGTTGGCTGCGCGAGAGAAGATGAAGCGGGGCTATGCCCCAAAGCAACGGTATATGGTTCGTTTCATCTGCGTTATCCGTCGCGAAGCTTAAAAGCTATTATGCGAAACCGCCCTGTCGATTGCAAGCGACGATGTCGGATTGAAACGGGAAACCTGCTGCTTGCCAGTCTAATGGTCAAAAATAAGCGCGGAGCGGCGATATAGAAAAGGGCCGAGGCTCAAAGCCCCGACCCTTTATTGCATTGATGACTATCGCTGCGTGTGGATGACAACCTAGAACGTCTGCTCGTAGTCGCTGTGCTTTTTGGCCGAACGCACCAGGAACTCCTGGTTGGTGTTGGTGCCCTTAAGACCCTTGATAAACGACGCAGCTGCGCGCTCGGTGTTGTTCATGCCGGCAAGAATGCGACGCAGGCCAAAGACAAACGGACGCATCTGCTCGTCAACCAACAGGTCCTCGTTACGCGTACCGGAGGCAACGGGGTCGATAGCCGGGAAGATGCGGCGGTCGGCCAGGTCGCGGTCGAGCTTGAGCTCCATGTTGCCGGTGCCCTTGAACTCCTCAAAGATGACCTCGTCCATCTTGGAGCCGGTGTCGATGAGGGCAGAGGCCAGGATGGTGAGCGAGCCACCGTTCTCGATATTGCGGGCTGCGCCCAGGAAGCGCTTGGGCGGATACAGTGCCGCCGAATCGACGCCGCCCGAAAGGATGCGGCCTGAGGCGGGCGCCGCCAAGTTGTAGGCGCGGGCAAGACGCGTGATGGAGTCGAGCACCACCACGACATCGCCGCCCAGCTCCACGATGCGCTTGGCGCGCTCGATGACGAGCTCTGCGACACGAGTGTGGTTGTCGGCGGGCATATCGAAGGTCGACGCCACAACCTCGCCCTTGATGGAACGCTGCATATCGGTAACCTCTTCGGGGCGCTCGTCGACGAGCAGGCAGATGAGGTGCACCTCGGGGTTGTTAATCGAGATAGACTGGCAGATCTTCTTGAGGATTGTGGTCTTGCCGGCCTTGGGCGGGGACACGATCAAGCCACGCTGACCCTTGCCGATCGGCGACACGATGTCGATGGCGCGACCGGTAATGGAGTCCTTGCCATGCTCCATGCGCAGCGGCTCGTTGGGATAGACCGGGGTGAGGTCACCGAACTTGGGGCGGTTGCGAATCTGCTCGGGGTCTAGACCGTTGACGGTCGTGATTTTGGCGAGGCCGGCGCGCTTGTCGCCGCCGCGCGAAGGACGAAGCGAGCCCTCGATGACGTCGCCCGTGCGCAGACGCGCGGAGCGGATGAGGTAGGCGGGCACGAAGGCGTCGTCGTTGGACTTCATGTAGCCATGGGCATGGATGATACCGGAGCTGTCCGGACGAATCTGCAGGATGCCCTTGATGTCGCGGAAGCCCTCGGCCTTCGCGGCGGTGACGTAGATCTCCTCGACGAGCTCGGCTTTCTTCTTGCCGGTCGTCTCAATCTCGAACTCCTTGGCCTTCTCGCGCAGCTCGGCGACCTTCATGGCCGCGAGCTCCTCGCGCGAAAGCGTGGGCTCGGTGGGAGCGGCATTACGCTCCTTGTTGCGCTGCTTGCGATCGCGCTGGCGGTTGCGGCGGTCGTTGTTGCGCTCGTCCTTGCGCTCGTTGCGCTCGTCGTTGCGCTTGTGCTGGCGACGGTTGGGGCGAGCGCCGTCTTCGGCCTCGGCGGGCGCGGCGCCATCGGTTGCGGCGGCATCGGCGTTAGCCGCAGTATCATCGCTGGCCTCGGCCTTGGAATCGCCCTGCAGCTCGGCCTCGGCCTGCTGCTCGGACGCCTTGGCCTTAGCGGACTTCTTACGACCGCGCTTGGGCTTCTCGGACGCAGACTGTTCGACGTCTTGGGGCTCGGCGGCATCAGTCGATGCATCGGCGGTCGTCTCGTCGGAATCCTCGGACGCACCCTTCTTGGCAGCCTTAGCCTTGGACGTGCGCTTAACAGCAGTGCGACGGCTGCGACCGGGGCGGACGTCGGCGGGCTCGGCATCGGCGGGAGCGGCCTCGGAAGTCGCAGCATCCTGAACGGGTGCATCGGCAGCGGTTGCAGACTCGGCGGTCGCCGCAGCATCCCGAGCAGCTGCGGCTGCGGCTGCGGCCTTCTCTGCCTCGACGAAGGCCTTGGGCTTGCGACCGCGACGGTGCGGGCGCAAAGCCGGATCGACAACGGGAACTTCGCTGGCCTCGACAGGCGCAGCGGGCTCAGTTGGCGATGCGCCCTCCCCTGCCGCGGAACGGACCGAAGCCTCAGTGAGCTCGGGGGTTACCTGTTCAGCAACCTGCTCGGCCTTAGCAGCCGTGCGACGGCGTGTGCGCGGTGCCGGCTTCTCGGTCGGTTGGTCGGCGGCAGAGGTCTCGGGCACAGACGGGGCTGCAAGCTCGGTCAGAGCCGCGGCCTCGCGCTCGGCAGCACGACGGCGGGCGCGCACCACCTGAGCCTCGCTAATCTGCGCCAACGCACGTGCCTGCGCGACCTCATCGGAAATCGGCGCCGAGGAGTCAGCTGCAACGGTGCGCTTGGCGCGCGTCGTGCGCGTGGTACGGCGCTTGGGCTTGGTGACCTCCTCGCCGTCAGCAGCAGGCTTGGTCGTGCGGCGCGTACGCTTGGGCTTTGCCGGAGCAGCCTCCTCACCAGTTGCAGGCACGGCCTTCTCAGCCGCTGCAGGCGTAGGCGTCGAAGCAGCCTTAGGCGTCTCAGGAGCCGAGGCTTGCGCGGGCGCCGCGACCTGGTCCGACGCAACCGGTGCAGCGGGAGCGGTCTGCGTCGTCGTTATTTCGTTTTCTTGCTGTTGATCAGACACAGTGTTTGCTCAACTTTCTTTTCAAGCCCTGTGATCACATGCTCCCTGCATAAACCTTCAGGGCGGCTAAACAGTCTAGCTCCGTCAAATACCGACGGACATCATTGATCTGTATCGAGATATTTGCGTCATATACGCAGCGTTAGTGTAACACAACCGCCGCCACCTGCAACTTAGTCATTGGGGACGTTCTTAAACGACTAGTCAAAAGGGACACTCTTTGGTTTAACACCCACAAATCTGACTGCCTCCGCCAAAACTATGGCGGTTTACTACGATGAATCGCTCAACCGCGACCACTCCGAAACTTGTTGAACTAAAACCGCAGGTAGATGCCTTGCACTTTTTAGCGAAAAGCCGGCGTGGTTGGAATACCTCAATTCATCGTAGTAAACCGACATAGTTTCGTATTTCCAGCAGTTCCAAATTCGTCAATACGTCGGCGTTTGCAAAAAAGTCCGACCTCCGCATAGGAGATCGGACTTTCAAGACTCAGTTAAACCAAGCCTGCACGGTCAAACGACCCGTAGATTACATCTGCTCGGGTGCGGAAACGCCAACAAGGGTAAGCACCAGGGCGAGCGTCACGCGGACAGCGTCGCAAGCGGCCAGACGGGCGCGCGAAAGCTCGGGGTCGACGGGACGGCCCTCGCTCGGCAGCACCTGGCAGGCAGCATAGAAGCTGTGGAAGTCGCCGGCGAGCTCCTCGGCAAAGTGCGTCAGACGGAACGGAGCGCGGTCACGAGCGCAGCTGGCGATGAGGTCGGTGAGCTCGTTGAGCTTGCGCGACAGGGCGAGCTCGGTCGGGTCGGTCAGCAGCGAGTAATCGACGTTCTCACCGATAGCCTTGGCGGCGACGGCCTTCATGCCCATCTCGTCAGCCTGCTCGGGCGTAACGTCGGCGGCACGACGCAGGATGGAGCACACGCGGGCGTGAGCGTACTGCACGTAGTACACCGGGTTGGAGTTGTCGCGCTTCTTAACGGCCTCGATGTCGAAGTCGACCATCTGGTTGGAGCTCTTGGAGATGAGCGTGTAGCGGGCGGCGTCAGAGCCGACCTCGTCGACGAGCTCCTGCAGGGTCACCATGGTGCCCTTGCGCTTGGACATACGGACGGGCTTGCCGTTGCGCAGCAGGTTGACGAGCTGGCCCAGCAGAACCTCGAACTTGCCGGGGTAACCGAGAGCGTCGCAGACGCAGCGGACGCGCTCGATGTAGCCGTGGTGGTCGGCGCCCCAGATGTCGATGACGTGGTCGACGCGCTGGAACTTGTCCCAGTGATAGGCAACGTCGGAGGCGAAGTAGGTGTACTCGCCGTCGGACTTGATCAGGACGCGGTCCTTGTCGTCGCCCAGGTCGGTGGAGCGGAACCACAGGGCGCCGTCCTTGGTGTAGAGGTAGCCCATCTTGTCGAGCTTCTCGAAAGCGCGGTCGACGGCGGAGGTGCCGGCAGTCTCGCCCTCGGTGTCCTTCACATACAGCGAGCGCTCGGAGAACCAACGATCGAAGTCGCAGTTGACGGCGTGGCAGAGGTCGCGCATGTTGTCGACCATCTTCACGTAACCGCGCTCACGGAAGCTCTCCATGCGCTCCTGCGGATCGGCCTCGACCCACTTGTCGCCGTCGGTGCGCCAGAACTCAGCGGCCTCGTCGATGATGTAGTCGCCGCCGTAGGAGTCCTTGCCCAGCGTCTCGGCAAAGTTATCCTGGTACGGATGGGTCTCGGGATGCTCGTCGTTCTCGTCGGCGACAAAGGCGTCGCGGTCGGCGATCAGCAGCTTGTGAGCCTCATCGATGTCCACGCCCTGCTTGGCGATGATGTCGGCGAGCTGCATATAGCGCGTGCTGATGGAGTTGCCGAAGGTGTTCATCTGCGAGCCGTGGTCGTTGATGTAGAACTCACGCTGGATGTCGTAACCGGCGTGGTCCATAACACGGCAGAGGGAGTCGCCCAGCGCGGCCCAGCGGCCGTGGCCGATGTGCATGGGGCCGACGGGGTTGGCGGAAACGAACTCGACCTGGGTCTTCAGGCCGCCGCCGACGTTGGACTTAGCGAAGTCCATACCCTTCTCGCGGGCCTCGCCAAAGATGGCATTCTTGACGGCGACGGAGAGGTAGAAGTTGATGAAGCCAGGACCGGCGATCTCGACCTTCTCGATCGCGGGGTCCTCGGGCATATGGGCAACGACGGCCTCGGCGATCTTGCGCGGGGCGCAGTGAGCCAGCTTGGCGGACTTCAGGGCCATGGTGGAGGTCCACTCGCCATGAGAAGTATCAGCCGGTCGCTCGATAGCGCAATCGTCAAGTTCAAATGCGGAAAGGTCGCCGGCCTCCTGGGCCGCAGCAAGCGCAGCGCGTACCAGCTCTTCAATCTTCTCGGGCATAGATCCTCCTTGTGTTAAAGCCCCCGAGCTCTTGGTCACTCGTAGGGCAAAAGCCAGAGTTTGTAGCACTCTATCACAAGCGGTAACTACTGTCGCAGGGTAAAGCTAATAGATATTGCATATGCACAAAAATGACTACCGCTCTTGCGCGGCGGTACAAAGTTGGCGGTTTGCCTGCTGTTTATACACGTTCTAGAAATGCATAAACGTATGAATAAGCCGTTCTATTTATCGAATACTCTTACCTATCGGGGTTGTGTGCTTTTCCTGCATAAAGTGATGGTTTGCGCACGTCAGCGTGGTATTCTTAACATACGTAAATTCGTATAAGTTGGAGGTAGCATGTTCTCAATCGGTCAACACGTCATTCATCCGGGTCAAGGAGTCTGCACCGTCGTCGGCTTTAGGGACGACACACCGCAGCCCATGTTGTTGCTCGAGACCAAACAGGGACATGCGCAGACGATTCTCATGTACCCCGTGGCGCAGGCCGACCGTCTGCATGCCGCTATCTCCCAGCAAGATGCAGAGCACCTGCTGAGCCACTACGATGAGCTGGAGTGCGACACCTTTACCGAGCGCAATAGCTCGCTCGAGGAGACGCACTTTAAGCAGCAGCTCAAGCTGGGCGCGCCCGAGACGGTTCGCGTGGCAAAAACCATGATGCACCGTATTCGCCAGGCCGAGGAAGCAGATAAAAAGCCCAGCTCCTACTACATGCGCGTACTCAAGGAAGCCAAGCGCCGCTCCATCGAGGAGTTCGCCGTGGCCCTGGGCGTCACCGAAGAGGCCGCCGAAGCCCGCCTAGCCCAAGCCGCCCTCAACTAACCTGCCCACGCCAAAACCACCACAAAGGGGACAGGCACCTTTGTGGTGGTTTTTTCGTTCTAGTCGTTCTAGTAGTATTCATTCTTAGCGATACCTACGAACACAAGGAGTCTTTTATGGCAGAGCTGCTTTCCGCCGGAATCACCCGCGACCGTGCGTTCGAATTGCTCAACGAGCACAACAAAGACCCGTTCCATATCACCCACGGCGAAACGGTCGAGGGCACCATGCGCTACTTTGCGCGCGAGTTCGACCCCGAGAACGAGGAGTTTTGGGGCGTCGTCGGCCTGCTACACGACCTGGATTGGGAGGAACATGAGAACGACCCCATGAACCACACTATCTATGCGGCCGAGATTCTTGAGGGCGAGGGCGCATCGCCTGAGCTCATCCGCGCCATCCAGACGCACACGTCCGATTTCAACTCTTCGCTGCCCAAGCCCGAGCTGCAGATGGAAAAGATCCTGTTTGCCTGCGACGAGCTCACCGGCCTGATCGGTGCTGCCGTGATCATGCGTCCGAGCAAAAGCGTCATGGACTTTACGACTAAGTCGCTCAAGAAAAAGTTCAAGGACAAGCGCTTTGCCGCCGGCTGCTCGCGCGACGTGATTTCGCAGGGCGCCGAGATGCTGGGCTGGGAGCTCCCCGAGCTCTTCGACCGCACCATCGCAGCAATGCAGTCCTTCGCCCCCGACCGCGACACCTTCCAGGCCTAACCGCCCACGCCACCTATAACCACCACAAAGGGGACAGGCACCTTTGTGGTGGTTTTTCGTTTGCGAGAGGTTTAGGGGCGAACCTGACCGGTGCCGCGGAGCTTGTATTTGTAGGTGGTGAGGGCCTCGGCGGCAAAGGGGCCGCGGGCGTGGAGCTTTTGGGTCGAGATGCCGATCTCGGCGCCCAGGCCAAACTCGCCGCCGTCGGTGAAGCGCGTGCTGGCGTTGGCGTACACGGCCGAGGCATCGACCGCATCCAGGAAGCGCTCGCAGGCATCATCGTCCTCGGCGATGATGGCCTCGGAATGCATGGTGCCGTAGCGGTTGATGCGCACGATGGCCTCGTCCTCGTTCGCCACGACCTTCACGCTGATCTCGAGCGCCAGATACTCACGGCCCCAGTCCTCCTCGGTTGCGGCCACGTAGTCGTCGCCCTCGGCAAGACCGGCATCGGCGCATGCTGCGCACGTGGCCTCGTCACCGTGAATCAGTACACCGTGGTCGTGCAGCACAGCCGCGACCGCAGGCAAAAACGAATCTGCCACGGCGCGGTCGACCAGCAGCGACTCGGCGGCATTGCACACGCCCACGCGCTGCGTCTTGGCATTGACGATAATGTTGAGCGCTTTATCGAAGTCGGCGGATTCATGCACGTAGATGTGGCAGTTGCCTGTACCCGTCTCGATCACCGGCACAAGCGACTCGCGCACGCAGCGCTGGATGAGGCCCGCACCGCCACGCGGAATGAGCACATCGACGATGCCGCGAAGCTTCATGAGCTCGCCGGTGGCCTCGCGGTCGGTAGACTCGATCATCGAGACGGCCTCGCGCGGGAAGCCCTGCGCCTCGAGGGCATCGGCCAGCAGCTCGGTAATCATGGCGCACGAGTGATAGGCCAGCGAACCGCCGCGCAGAATGCAGGCGTTGCCGGTGCGGATGCAGATGCCCGCGGCGTCGGCCGTCACGTTGGGACGCGCCTCATACACCATGGCGACCAAGCCCAGCGGCACGCTCACGCGGGTCAGGTCCACACCGCTTGCAAGCACGCGGTGGTCGAGCACGCGGCCGACAGGATCGGGCAGCTCAGCGAGCTTCTCCAGGCCGGCAGCCATGCCCTCGACGCGCTCGGGCGTCAGCAGTAAGCGGTCGAGCAGGCCCGCCGAGGTGCCCGCATCTCGCGCCGCGGACATATCGAGCTCATTGGCGGCAACGATGGAATCAACACCGTCGCGCAGCGCCACGGCCATGGCGCGCACGGCCTCCTGGCGCTGGACATCGCTCGCCGTGGCAAGCGCGCCCGAAGCGGCCTTGGCCTCAACGGCAAGATCGTGAACGTAGGTGGCTATATCGACCGACATGAACGGCCCTTTCTCTTAGATGTTTGCCAACCATGGTAGCCGATTTGCACGCATCCTCGCCGACGGCGGTAGAATTGGTCAACCCGAAACACCGCAACGAATGGAAGCATCGCATGGCGCTCATCACTTCGTACCACGTCCCCGGCCTCTACGTCGAGGACCACAGCATCGACGTCCCCCTCGACTGGCGCGGCCTGGAGCCCATGCTTTTGGCCGTCGGCAGTACCATGCGCCGCGGCGCAATGCCGGCGCCCATCGCCGGTGCACCCGAAAGCATCAAGCTCTTCTACCGCGTGGTTTGCGCGCCCGACCGCATTAACGACGACTTGCCGCTCCTCCTCTTTTTGCAGGGCGGCCCCGGCGGCGAGAGCCCGCGTCCGCTGTCGCCCACAAGCGATGGCTGGATCGAGGAGGCCGTCAAGCATTTCCGCGTCGTGCTGCCCGACCAGCGAGGTACCGGGCGCAGCAGCTGCGTAGACGGGCGTACGATCGCGGCTCTGGGCGATCGCGCCGAGGCAGCAGGAGCCGATGCCGCACGCTCGCAGGCGGACTTTCTCAAGCGCCACCTCGCCAGCTCCATCGTGCGCGATTTTGAGTACCTGCGTCTGGTGGGCTTTGGCGGCAAGCCCTGGGTCACACTCGGGCAGAGCTACGGCGGCTTTTTGACGTTGAGCTATCTGTCGCTCTTCCCCGAGGGCGTGGCGGCAAGCTTTACCTGTGGCGGCATTCCGCACGTGCCGGCGAGCGCCAGCGAGGTCTACGCGCACACCTTCCCGCGCATGGCGGCCAAGACCCAGCAGTATTATGACCGCTACCCCGCCGACGTCGAACGCGTGGCGGCCCTGGCAGATGCCCTCGAGGAGCAAAAGCCCGCGTTGCCCGACGGCTCGCCGATGACGGTCGAACGCCTGCAGCTCATGGGCAGCGACTTTGGCATGAAGCCGAGCTTTGAGCGCATGCACTGGATTATCGACCACGCGTTTGTTGATGGCGACGGTACGCTAAGCTGCGGCTCCTCGGTATCCGACAGCTTTTTGATGCGCGCCTTCGAGCGCACCAACACACGCACGAATCCGCTGTACTGGACGCTGCAGGAGTTCATCTACGCCGATGGCGACACCATGCCCATCCGCTGGGCCGCGGCAGAAGAGAAGGCCCATCGCGCCGAGTTCGACACGCTCGCGTGCCCGCTCATGTTTACCGGTGAGGCTACGTTCCCGTGGATGTTTGAGCAGATGCCCGAGCTCAAACCCTTCAAGCCCGCCATGGATCTGCTGATGGAGGACACCAGCTGGGACAAGATCTACGACCCGCAGCGCCTGGCCTGCAACGAAGTACCACTCCAGGCTGCGGTGTACTTCGACGACATGTACGTGGATTCGGGCCTGCAGCTCGATACGCTCAGCCGCATTGGCAACTCGCATGCCTGGGTGACCAACGAGTTTGAGCACGATGGCCTGCACGGCAGCGCGGTGTTCAAGCACCTCTATAACGAAGCCCTCAACCGCGGAGACCTGCGCCGAATCTTCTAGCGAAGGAGCCGTGGGACAAATGAATCAGTAGCGTTTGTCCCACGGCATCCCCTCAATAAGTTGCGGTGAAATAGGGACTGTTT
>DBGAPG010000040.1:0-22520 GCA_048438765.1 Collinsella sp. | reverse complement strand
GGTCCCATCGGGTAACGGAGAAGTACTCGCCGCAGGCAAGACCGGCTGCCAGGCCGCAGACGAGGTGCACCGCCGTGAGCGGGGAGCGCGCCAGGCGCAGGGCCTCGGAGAGCAGGGCCCGCGGGAGAGTCATGCGCGGCGTCGGGTCGGAGAGTCGTGTCATGGCCATCATCTCTCCTCGGAGCGCGCGAACCAGGCCGCGCCCGCCGCCGTGAGCGCGGCGAACGCGAGCGCGCAGACCGCAAGGCCCGCCAGTGTGAGCATGCCGTCCGCCGCGAGCGCCCCGCCGAGCGCCATGTCCGCCGCGAGTGGCTCGCCGCTCGGCAGCACGGGGATGAAGCTCGTAGGGATGACCATGCTCGCCGACGGCGGAAAGAGCTGCGGCAGCGGCATCAGCGACCAGGCGAACCCACCCACGAGCTGCGTGGCGAGCGGGCAGAAGATGCCCGCGAGCATGCCGAGCCGCGCCGTGAGGAAGAGCCCTGCGGGGATCATCCACGCCGCGGTCACCGTGTTGGCGAGCGTGCAGAGGAGCATCGTGAACGTGCCCGCGGCCGTGAGGCCCTGCGAGGAGAACGCCGATCCCGCGAGGTAGATGCCGAAGACCACGAGGTTCGAGAGCGTGCAGAGCGCGAGGCACCAGAGCGCCTTGGCCCACCAGGCGCGCCCGAGCGGGAAGCCCAGGCCCAGAAGCCCCCGCATCCGCGTGCGCGCGTCCGCCCGCGCGACGCACGCCACCACGAGCGAGAGAGACACGGGCAGGAAGAGCGCGTACCAGTAATTCCACGCGCTGAAGATCTGCACGCCCCGGTAGGGCATCGCGCCGAGCAGCGGCATCGGCAGCGCCATGAGCACGGCCAGGCGAACCGGTGCTGCGTGGCGCGACTTCAGGGCCTCGGCGCGCAGGCACGCGAGCAGGCCGCCTTTCTCGCCCGTCATGCCGCCACCTCCCCGCGCGCTCGACGCCCCTCCCGGCAGACGCTCATGAAGAGTTCCTCGAGGTCCTGCCCGGGCCGAAGCGCATCCTCGTAGGCGAGGCGCCCCCCGTAGATGATGCCGATGGTGTCAGCCATCTGCTGCACCTCGGAGAGGATGTGGCTCGAGACGATCACCGTCGTACCCGCCGCCGCGAAGCCGCGGATCTGGTCGCGCAGCTCCTCGATGCCGATGGGGTCGAGTCCGTTGGTGGGCTCGTCGAGCACGAGCAGGCGTGGCCGAGCGATCAGCGCCAGCGCGAGCCCCAGGCGCTGCCGCATGCCCATCGAGAAGCGCCCGGCGCGCTTCTTCCCGGTGTCCGCGAGGTCCACGGCGGCGAGCACCTCATCTACGCGGCTCTCGGGAAGGCCCAGCAGCGTGGTGCGCACGCGCAGGTTCTCGCGCGCGGTGAGGTTGGGGTAGAGCGGCGCCTCCTCGATGAGGCTGCCGATTGCGTAGAGGTCCTCGCGGCGCCAGGCGTGCCCGGCAAAGAGGATCTCCCCGGCCGTCGGCCGCAGCATCCCGCAGATCATCTTGAGCGTTGTCGACTTGCCGGCGCCGTTGGGGCCGAGCAGCCCGTACACCTCGCCCTCGCGGATATGAAGGCTCACGTCGGCCACGGCGTCCTGCGCCTGGTCGCCGCGGCCGAAGCGCTTGGTGAGCCCGCGCGTCTCGAGCATGTAACCCATGGGTTCGTCCTTTCTCTTCCGGGCGCGCGGGCCGAGTCGCCGTGCCCGCGCGCCTTACCTTTCGGGTTCACCATCCATGGTGGGGCGCGTTTCTAACGAAGCTGTAACGGCCGTTGGGCTCTTTTGGCGCCAGCCCTTCTCGACCCGTACGCCACTCATGGTATGTTTATCGCGCTAACAAGGACGGAGGTGCCCGTGGCACGCAATAAGTACCCGGAGGAGACGGTCGAGAAGATCAGGGGTGACGCCCGACGAGTGTTATTTTGCGAGCTAGGCGCATCGAAAGCGACCTTTCGTGGTATAAACTACTTGCCGGAAGCCGCGGCTTTCAGAGTACGGCTTACGTGTACGTTTAACCTCCGTGGGCGACGGGGTGCCGCAAGGCGTAGAATATCGCCCACCTGTAGGGGCCTGCAGCGATGCGGGCCCCGCTTCGTATGAAGGGGGCGTAACCGATGAAGATCGTATCCATCTCCCAGGACTTCTTCGACCTCGTCGATGGCGACCGTGAGCTCATGCTTAAGCACAATCGTCCCTGCATCGTGGTGGTGAGGCTGCGTTTCCGTGGGAAGCGCAGGGACTTCGCCGTGCCGCTGCGTTCCAACATCGCCCCTAACGTGCCCAAAGACCAGTACTTTGCGTTGCCACCCCGCCCCACGACGCGCCCCGGCTGCCGCCACGGCATCCACTACATCAAGATGTTCCCCATAACCAAGGCCTACCAGCGCCGCTTCAGGACCGAGGGCTCGGCCTACTACGAGACGCTCCAGCGCATCATCGATGGCAACACCAAGCGCATTGTCTCCGAGTGCCAGGCGTACCTCGACCGCTACGAGCGCGAGGGAAGGCCTCGCTTTGCCGTCGACATCGACCGCATCGTGGGGCTGCTGGAGGGCGAGAAGTAGGGCACCTCGGCTCAGTCTCGAGCCATGCGGAGTCGCTCCGCATTTTTGAACGCCGCGTGTGCGTCCCAAATACTTGAGAAACAAGCTGTGAAGTGCGGTGGCGCGCCCGTGCCCGTGCATAGCCGTCACCATCAGCGTCTACGCGGCGTCGGCTTCAAGTGGAACTGGCGCCGCTGCTGTATATGGTTTGCCTTGCTGCAAATAGCGGTCAATGTCCACGATGCTTCTGCTTGCGCTTCAACTTTTGCTGCTCGAAGCGCGCCTCCGCTTCATCCGCGCGACGCTGACTTCTTGCTTGAGCCGACTCCCGCATCATCGCTTCCCGCTGTGCCGCGAGTGCCTGTTGTGCCTTGGTGCTCACCGCGGGTCGTTTAAGGGCTTTCGCCGCCTCGCGAGCGCGCCGCTTGGGGTTCTTCGCGGGCTTGCTTGTTTCAGTGGCCTTGTCGCCGAAGAACGAGAGCTTCTCCCATTCGCTTGTAACGAATCGCAGAATCTCCTCATCGGACGGCTCCGCGCCGAAGACGATGCGGGCGACGCCATACCTTCCGCCCTCGACGTGCTCCGCCAGCCCGACCCAGAATTGACCGTCGTGATATGACGATGAGCAGCAAGTCGCTGATAGCCGCCCTGCGAAGCTAGTTGCCTTGTTCGCAGCCGGGCCGCAGGCCGCACCTACGCTCGAGCTCTGCCACGAGGGTATCGTTGTCGGTCACCGAGACGATGGCGTCGCCGTCGTAGGGCGCCTCGATATAGACGCGGTCGAGCGAGTTGGCCGTCCCCGCCCAGAGCGTCCTGGTGCGCCGGACGCCCCGCACGTGGGCGTAGGGTATCACCGAACGCATCCCAGCGTACACGACGACGAGGCGGTCGCCGTAGAGCTCGAGGCGGTTGCTGCGGACGGGAAGGGCGGCCAGGGCCACGAGGGCCGGGACGGACAGCAGCGCGAGCCAGCCCCATAGGAGCGCGGGACTCGAGCTCAGGAAACACGCGATACACGCCGCGGATAAACCGCCCGCCACAATCACCATGGCCGCTATGAACCACGGGTCTGTCCTGCCGGGGAACACCCGCTCCGGCCGCTCGCCCTTCTCGCCCATTACGGCCTCCCTCCCGACGCCCTCCCTAGCGGAGCGTGGGGCCGGAGAGTGCCTTGAACCCGTCGCCGACCATCTCGCCCCCCGTTCCGTGGGCCTTCTGTAGTGGTGTGTACCCCCGACTGTTTGACGGATGTCGTACGATTGAACGTTTTTCGAACTTTTTTAAGATGGGTGCGGCAGGATCGAGCAGATTGTTCGCGCGAGAGGCTCCCCGCCGCCGCGCCCGGTCTCGGGTTCGATGCATCGACATCCGTCTCAGGTGGTGTCTCCGCTGCGCGACATTGCAGGGGGCAAAGCCGAGATGCCATGGGGCGCGCCGAGGCTTTGCCCGCGGGGCGAAGATTCTAGGGGTCCGACGTGGCCCGGAGGGGAGACGGACATGCAAGCGCTTATGACCGAGGAGCTGGCCGAGTGCCTGCCGCCGCTGTACGCGACCGAGGGAGGGGCACTCGCCCTCGACCTCACAAACCCGGAAGGCGAGGACTACCTTGACCTCTGGTGCTCGCTTACCATCAACCTTTCGGGTGGCCCCTTCGCCTCCACGTGGCGCATTCACACTTGTGCCCGGCATCATGGACATGGGCGTCGCCAAGTCGGCCGACGGGGCGCAAGCCCCTGTTGACTCAACGTTCGACGAGATAAACCGCATGTTCTCAAAGCTCGGCTTTATCGATTACAATTCACGCCTCGCGCAAGGGCCGTTCTACTCCCCAAACCTAATCTGCCTGTCGCACGCATCGAGGCGACGGGGCGGCGCCTTCTCGCGTGAGTCAATTCCTGTTTTACTGGTGCGGATCCCAACATGCCCTTATGCATGGTGCCCTGCCGCTTTCGAAACTTCAAAACCATTCGATTTTCGAAACTGAGTGGGAATAAGTTATCGGTACGCTTTTTTATAAAATGTAAAAAAGCACCCCCATAACTGATGAAATGGACGCTGAGAAAAAAAGGGGGCGCATCTTGCGTATATACCGACGTGAAGATCTACCTCTATCTTGCATCGCGCGGGTATGAGCTTTCTGTGGGCCGTATTGGGAAGCTCGAGTGTGACTTCATCGCTCGTAGGCGCAATGCTTACGCCTACATCCAGGTCTCTATGTCGATTGCCGACAGAGGCGTCGAGGAGCGCGAGTACAGGCCGTTCGGCCACATCAGGGATGGTTATCCGCGCTACTTGTTCACGCTTGATCCTCTATTGCAGGAGAGGGATGGCATCAGGCACCTTAACATGGCGTCGTTTATGCAAGATGGCGGTGATCTTATTTGAGCGGCGGCCAGATTCCTTTGCTCCCTAGTGCGCAAACAGCGCGGGTATCAAATGAGGACCATTGCCTCACGTAGAATCGATAGATTGAAAACTTGTTTTGATGTTGACAGGCTTTTGGCCAGTGGCTCCTATTGTCGAGTGGGAGTAGCTGAAACGAGGCGATTGAATAACTCCATACGTTTTGGTTAAAACAAAAAATATGCCGCGCGCCTGCGGCATGAGGGAGGGAGATTTCTATGAATATCGTTGTATTGAGCGGCAGTCCGCGTAAGGGCGCCAATACCGACACCATGGTTGAGGCGTTTGCCGAGACCGCGCGCGAGGCCGGCCATACGGTCGAGGTCATCCGCGTTGCCGGCAAAAAGATCGCTGGTTGCTTGGGGTGCCAGTATTGCTTCGCCCATGAGGGCACTTGCGTGCAGAAGGATGACATGGCCGACGTGATCGAGCCGCTGAAAGGCGCCGACATGGTTGTCTTCGCTTCGCCTATCTACTGGTTTGATATCACTGCGCAGGAGAAGGCCGCCATCGACCGCCTGTACGCCTTCGGCGCTACGGGCTTCCCGTTCACCAAAACGGCCCTTTTGCTCGATAGCCACAGCGAGGGCGTCTATGATGCGGCGATCGCTATGTACAAGTCAGCCTGCGCGTACTGCAAGTGGGAGGACCAGGGCATTGTCACCATCAGCGGTATGACCGAGCGCGACAGCATGGCCTCCTCGCCCAAGTTGGAAGAGGTGCGAGAGCTCGCTCGCAAGCTCGCCTAAGGGCAAGAAGAACGCATGGCAATCGGTGTTGGTGGAAAATGCTTGCTATCCTTACCAAGAGGAATGCTGATTGCCATGCGTTGATGCTTCCGCGGACAATTCCGGCGTGCTAAAACGCCTTCTCGTTCAAGAATTCCCTGAACGCGGGAATGTCAAAGCCAACGAGACCACGCCCGCGCTCTCCAATGACGCCGTCCTCCAGGAGGCGGCGTTTGTATTGGCTTGCGTAGTTGCTGGCGACGCCCATGCGTTTGGCTATCTCCGAGACCCTGCTGGGGCCAGAATCGGGCAGCATCGCGAGCAAAAACTCAATGTCTTTATCAGAAAGCTCCCGATAGGTCGTTTCGAGAATTCGATCGCGCAGCTCCATGCGGGCAAGCAGAGAACCCTGCTGTACATCAGGTGCACTGATTTTGGGCGAGTTCTCCGAAACATCCCATGTGCGATATCCGACGAGCTGCATCATATAGGGAAATCCGTCGACGGCCTTCACGGCATCCTCGAGCGCTTCTGGCGTGATTGAGCGGCCTCCGGCCTCAACGGTTTTGCGGAATGCGTTTGCAATTTCAACGTCAGTGATTCGTCCCAACTGATGATATTGGGAACGCCTGAGGAACGAGACGGAATCGTTACGCAGCAACGCCGATACCTTGTAGGGCAGTCCTGCCATGAGTAGGGCAACTTTTTTACCTTCGCGTACAAAGTGCTGGTAAACAGAGGCAAATTGAAGCATTTCTTCGAGATCGACGGTGACTTCATCGATGGTGATGAGAAGTCCGATGTCATGTTTTTCGAGTTGCTTAAAGATGCCATTCATACGCGTGCGCCAGTTGCCCTGAGCCTCTTGAGCATATGTCCAATCGATGCCCACTGGGCCAATTTGAACACCGTTTATGCGCGCGTGAGGCTGTGAGAGGTAGCTATCTGCGGCTTCTTTGGTTCGCTCGATAATATCTTCGAGCATGCCTGGCATGGCGGAGACATTTGCTGCGATCCAGCCGTGTTCAAGCGCCGTTTCTGAAAGGAGCGAGAGAAGCGCCGTCTTGCCCGTTCCCCTTGCGCCAGTAAAAATGGTCGACAGGTTGGGATCTCCCGAGCCGTTGATAAAGCCACGGTTGATGTCACGCAGGATATGCTCGCGACCCGCTAGAAAGGGAGGGACGCTTCCGAACGTCGGGGTAAAGGGGTTCTTGCTGTACTCCATGGTAGCTCCTTTGCAAGTTTTGCTAATTTTTGCAAGTTTTGCTAACTTTTGCAAGTTTTGCTAACGACTGACCAAAGGGCATCGAAGCAGTGGCGCTGACATTTTTTACGCAGAAAAAATAAGCAGAAATCAATTTATCTGCGTTAAAAAATAGTTGAGAAGAAAACCAACGGGGCCCGGAGCTCAGCATTTACTGCGCTCCGGGCCCCGTTGGTTTGTGGCTTGGACCAGTTCGACTGCCGTCGTCCTAGTCAAACAGGCTTGGCATGTCATTTTCTTTCATAAGGGCACCGGCGGAGGGGAGGCTCTGCGCGGTGAACTTCTCGGCCGAGACGCCGGCGCCAAGGATCTCTTCGGTTGTGCCGACGGTGGTGACCGAGCGGCCCTTCTTGACCGTAAAGGCCTGGACGCCCTGCGTGTTGGTAGTCGTCTTGGTCTTGAGCAGCGACGTGTTGAAGTTCATCAGGCGGTAGTCGCTCGAGACCAGCGCGATGTCGCGATCCTCCTTGAGCACCTGGGCATACAGCAGCTTGCTGCCACCGTAGATGGCGTTTTTGAGGCGCTTGCGGTTGGTCTTGGTGACGTATCCAGAAAGCGCGACGCGCACCACGCGGCCGTTCTCAAAGACGAATAGCACGTCGGCCTTGTAGTCCTCGGGGTCGATGACCCAGATGACGCTCTCGTCGGGTTCCATCTCGAGGTCGGTCGGCAGGTACGAGCCCAGCTGGGCCGACTTGGTATCCTCAAACGCCGCAACCTTGCACTTGTACACCTGGCTCTTGTTGGTAAACACGAGCAGCTCGTGGGTGTTGGAGGACGGGAACTCGATAAAGGGCTTGTCGCCGTCCTTGTACTTGAGCGTGGTGGCCTTCTTAAGCACGCGGTCCGTCATCTTCTTAAGGTAGCCCTCGCGCGAGAGCATGATGGTGACCGGGTACTCCTCGACTTCGGGCTCCAGGCTTACCTCGATGACCTCGTGGGGCTCGATCCTGCCCGTGCGACGCGGCATCACATATTTCTTGTTGACCGCAGCCAGCTCGTCGCTGATGACCTTCTTGATGTTCTCCTCGCTGGAGAGGATCTCCTCAAGCTCGGCAATCTCGCCCTCAAGCTTGGCAATGTCCTTGGTGCGGTTGAGGATGTACTCCTCGTTGATGTTGCGGAGCTTAAGCTCGGCAACAAACTCGGCCTGGGTCTCGTCGATGTCGAAACCCTTCATAAGGTTGGGCACGACCTCGGCTTCGAGCTTGGTGCCGCGGATGATGGCGATAGCCTTGTCGATATCGAGCAGAATCGCCTCGAGGCCGTGCAGCAGGTGCAGGCGCTCGGACTTTTTGCCCAGGTCAAAGTTGATACGGCGACGCGTGGACTCAATACGCCACTTGACCCACTCGTGCAGAATCTGGCGCACGCCCATAACACGGGGATAACCGTCGACGAGCACGTTGAAGTTGCACGAGAACGAATCCTGTAGCGTGGTCGAGCGATAGAGCTTAGCCATGAGCTTGTCGGGGTCGACACCGCGCTTAAGGTCGATGGCGATGCGCAGACCCGAGAGGTCGGTCTCATCGCGGATGTCAGCGATTTCCTTGACCTTGCCCTCCTTGGAGAGCTTGACGATGCGCTCGATGATGACATCGGTCTTGGTGGTGTAGGGGATTTCGTAGACCTCGATGATGCGCTCTTCGGGAATCCAGCGCCAGCGGGAGCGAATCTGGAAGCTGCCAAGGCCGGTCTCGATAATCTTTTCCATCTCCTCGCGGCGGTAGATGATCTCGCCGCCAGTCGAGAAGTCGGGCATGGGCATGTACTCGAGCAGGTCGCAGTCGGGGTCTTGCAGGTAGTGCATTGTGGCAGTGCAGACCTCGTTGAGGTTGAAGCCGCAGATGTCGGACGCCATGGCGACGCCGATGCCTTTGTTGGCCGAGACGAGGATGTTGGGGAACGTGGTGGGCAGCAGGCGCGGCTCCTTCATGGCGCCGTCGTAGCTGTCGACGAAGTCGACCGGGTCCTTGTCGATGTCCTTGAAGATCTCGGCGCTGATGGGGGAGAGCTTGGCCTCGGTATAACGCGAGGCGGCGTAGCTCAGGTCGCCCGAATAGTACTTGCCAAAGTTGCCCTTCGACTCTACGAAGGGGGCGAGCAGCGCCTCGTTGCCGGTGGCCAGACGCACCATCGTCTCGTAGATCGCGGCGTCGCCGTGCGGGTTGAGCTTCATGGTCTGGCCCACGATGTTGGCGCTCTTCTGGCGCTCGCCCTTGAGCAGACCCATCTTGTACATGGTGTAGAGCAGCTTGCGGTGCGAGGGCTTAAAGCCGTCGATCTCGGGGAACGCACGCGAGACGTTGACGCTCATGGCGTAGGGCATGTAGTTGACCTCGAGCGTCTGCGTGATCGGCTGGTCGGTGACCTCGGAGTGCAGGCCGATGACGTTCTCGGCGTTAACCTGCTTTTTCTTTGGCTGGTTCTTCGTCTTCTTCTTTGCCACGATATCCTCTTGAACTTCTTATGGGCCGTCGTTATCGATTTACTGCTACTGCAGGTCCAGCTGGTCCAGGTATTCCTTGCCGTGCTCGGAGATATGGCGCTTGCGGCCTGCCTCGTCGTTGCCCAGCAAAAGGTTGAACATAGTTTCCATCTTGGCGACGTCCTCGGGCTCCACCTTGATCAGGCGACGCGTCTCGGGGTTCATGGTGGTGAGCCACATCATGTCCGGATCGTTCTCACCAAGACCCTTGGAGCGGTTGATGGAGCACTTTTGGTCGCCGATCTCCTTAAGGATGCCGTTCTTCTCGAGCTCGGTGTAGGCAAAGTAGGTCTTCTCTTTGCAGTTGATCTCGTAGAGCGGCGACTCGGCGATATACACGTAACCCTCGTCGATAAGTGTGGGCACCAGGCGGTAGAGCATGGTGAGCACGAGCGTACGGATGTGATAACCGTCGACGTCGGCGTCCGTACAGATGATGACTTTGTTCCAGTTGAGGTTGTCCAGGTCGAAGGCGCCGAGGTTCTTGATGCGCTTGTCTTTGATCTCCACACCGCAGCCCAGCACGCGCATGAGGTCCATGATGATGTCGGACTTAAAGATGCGCGGATAATCCTCCTTCAGGCAGTTGAGGATCTTGCCTCGGACGGGCATGACACCCTGGAACTCGGCATCGCGCGAGGTGCGAATGGCGCCTGCTGCCGAGTCGCCCTCTACGATGTAGATCTCGCGGCGGCTCTTGTCCTTGGAGCGGCAGTCGATGAACTTCTGCACACGGTTGGCCATGTCGGTCTTCTGCTGCAGGTTGGTCTTGATGCTCTGACGCGTCTTCTCGGCGTTCTCGCGCGAGCGCTTGTTGATGAGCACCTGTTCCATGATCTTGTTGGCGGCGTCTTTGTTCTCGATCAGGTAGGTCGAGAGGCGCTCCTTAAAGAAGGCCGTCATGGCCTGCTGGATAAAGCGGTTATTGATGGCCTTCTTGGTCTGGTTTTCGTAGGACGTCTGGGTGGAGAAGCAGTTGGTCACCAGCACCAGACAGTCCTGGACGTCCTGCCACTTAATGCCGCTCTCGTTTTTGTTGTACTTGCCTTGTTGCTTGATGTAGGCATCGATGGCGCTGGTCAGAGCGCTACGGGCCGCCTTCTCGGGTGAGCCGCCGTTCTCGAGCCACGATGAGTTGTGGTAGTACTCCTGCATCATGAAGGTGCGCGAGAAGCACATGCACGCGGTGATTTTTACGTTGTAATCGGGCAGGTCCTCGCGATCGCGACCGCGACGGTCGGCCTCGATAAAGAAGGGCTCGGTAAGGTAGTCGGTACCGACCTTCTCGAGCACGTAGTCCTCGATGCCCTTGGGATAGCAAAAATCCTCTTCGGAAAACTCGCCATCGTCGCCCTCGATACGCAGGCGGAAGGTCACGTTAGCGTTGACCACGGCCTGACGGCGCATGGTTTCGCGATACCAATCGTGGGGAATGCTAATCGAGGTAAAGACCTCAAGATCGGGGCGCCACTTGATGGTGGTGCCGGTGCGGTTCTCGTCGCTGGGCTCAATCTCGAGTGCCTTCTTTTTGGCACCGACGACCTTGCCTTTTTTAAAGTGCAGGGAGTACTTGTTACCGTCACGCCAGACGGTGACGTCCATGTACTCGGAAGCGTACTGGGTCGCGCAGGAGCCCAGGCCGTTGGTGCCGAGCGAGAAGTCGTAGTCGCCGCCCTGGTTGTTGTTATACTTGCCACCGGCGTAGAGCTCGCAGAAGACGAGCTCCCAGTTAAAGCGCTTCTCGGAAGGGTTCCAGTCGAGCGGGCAGCCACGGCCATTGTCCTCTACCTGGATAGAGCCATCGCGAAAGGCGGTAAGGGTGATGAGCTTGCCGTAGCCCTGGCGTGCCTCGTCAACGGCGTTGGACAGGATCTCGAAGGCGGCATGCGCGCAGCCATCGAGTCCGTCCGAGCCAAAGATGACGGCGGGGCGCAGGCGTACGCGCTCCTCGTCCTTGAGCTGACGAATACTGTCGTTACCATAGTTTGCGGTGTTTTTTGCCATGCTCGCTCTCTTGGTACTTCCTCTTGTGTATTTAAGTCGTATAGATAGTCAAGGTAGCATAGCCCAGCCCGTGGGCGATTCCAACCAACACGAAATCCATCGAACAATCGTTCGATTAGATAATGAATGCTTGGAATGCGGGAGGGGCCTGTCCTATCCAAACATCTGCGGTAGGTCGATGAAGACGGTTCGATCGCTTTCGCCAGCTTCGAAGCCCGAACGGGAGAAGAATCCATAGCGATGGCACTTGAGCCCCGTTGCCTCGACTTGGATGATTTCCTCGTCGACCATTTTTTGCGTGACGGGGGATTTGCGGAACTTTGCTTCGTAGAATGCGTAACCCTCGGGGTCTTGCGTTACCACATCGAACTCGCCGCTCGTCTTGTTTGCGGGATCGTCGTACCAGTACTTGCCTATGGCGTCGAAAGCCGGTTCGATCTTGCCGGTCCTGTTCTGCCGCACGAGGTATTGACGGCAGATCTCCTCGAACATATGAGGAACGTAGTTTTCCTCGAAGTCTTGGGAGACGTGACGATCATAGAAGACTTCCGGGTCGAGCAGCTGACGCGCCGAGGCATTGCGGAAAACATAGCGATAGTAAAAGAGCGAAAGCGGATCCACTACAAAGTAGCCGGACTTACGCTTGTTCGTAGGGTCGTTGATGGGTGCACGCTTTTGGACGATTTCGAGTGACATGAGCTTGTCGAGCACGTCTGCCATGGCCGGACCGCTCGAGACGTGCGACTGTGCCAGCACGTCCCCCCAACGGGAGTAACCTTGTGCGAGAGCCCCGAAAACTTCGTTGGCGTTGGTCATCTTCGAGATCTCGGCGTTGAGATAGGACGGCACCTCGCTTTCTAAGCGGGCGCCAGGTTCCGTGACGAGCTCGATGATGTTGTCGCGTACGCTTTGGGATTGATCGATGAGGCGATTGTAAAAGGGGATGCCGCCAAAAACGCTATAGAGCCGCACCTTGTCCTCGGGCGAGAACGCGGGATAGAACTTCGCAGCGTCAAAGTAATCCATGGGCTTAAGCTCAAGCGCGAGATCAATTCGCCCGTAGAGGGGGCTTTCATGCTCGATGAGGGATTTCATAATCTCAACGTAGGAGCCGCACAGGACAATGTTTAAACGTGAGTCTTCCCTGTGAGCGTCGATTGAGGTCTGAAGAATGCTGTCTAAGCCCTTAACCGCATCTCTCAAGTAGGGGTATTCGTCGAGAACGAGGGTAATGTTCTTGTCTTTGGCTTGGGCAAACAGAAATTCGATGAGCTCGCGGATGCCTGTGAAGGCGAGCGGAGGAAAGCTCAGCGTTTCAGCAACAAGGGCGGACAGACTCTCGAGGTTGTCTGCCTCGGAGGTTTGGCGGCACTCGTAATAGACCGTTGCGACGTCCGACAAATCGGTTAGCGCCTGCTTGATGAGCTCACTTTTTCCGACGCGACGCCTGCCGTAAATGAGAACATTGCGCTGCTCAGGTGCTTTGAGCGTTTTCTTAATACGGGCGAGTTCACGCTCCCTGCCAATGAATTCCACTTACTCGGTTCCTTCCGACTCGGTTTTGTCCGAGTTAATTGTATCGCATGAATCAGTTTATTCTCGAGTTTACTCGGACAAAACCGAGTCGGTTCTGTCCGAGTAAGTTTGAATAGTGAACCGAAGTTGTAATGTCCGCATGGCGATGACGAACATGGTTTCCATAATAACAGATATAGTTGACATCTTCTGATAGATGCAATATATTTCTGCTATGTTGCAACGGATATCTGTCCATTACCACGAAAGGAACTCCATGCCGGGCAAAAAGAACCTACGCATGAAGGCGGCGCGCGCGGCGGTTGGCCTTTCGCAAGCTGACTTGGCCGAGGCCGTGGGCGTTACGCGCCAGACCATCGGCCTGATCGAGGCGGGCGGCTACAACCCCACGCTCAATTTGTGCGTGGCAATCTGTAAAGCGCTACGCGTTACGTTGAACGACTTGTTTTGGGAAGACGAGAGCGACGTCGACCCTGACGCTCTTTAGGAGTTCGCTATGAAATTTGAAGATTTAAAACTCGTGCAAAAGTGGCGTGAATATGCCGGCCCAAAGGATGAGCGCCTGGAGGCTGAGAACGCGAAGATCTACAAGATTGGTTTCGTGCTGCTTTCGTTTGGCATGTTGATGATCTTTTTCTACCAGTTTATAGCTCGACAGGTTGCGTGGGTTCACAGCGACGCCAGTGAAATGCCGCATGGCTTTGCAACGCCGTTCGAGGCGGCCATGTATTTGTGGCTCGTTCTCGTGATGTTGATTTGCGCAGGACTGCAAACGCGGAAGGGCTATGTCGATACCAATCGTTTTGGGCAAACCGAGCATCTTCCTGTTGGATATTTCCTGCTTCTCAGCGGTCTTAGCGGCACCGCGTTCGCGCTTGTTATTGCCGCAATGCGCTGTATCGCTGAGGCGCAGGTCGTACCGCTCGAAAGCGTCTTTTGGTTGGCGAACCTGGCCACGGGCGTGTTCTGCGGTGCGACGATTTTCGCGGCCACGTTTGCTGGCCTGTGCGCAACGTTTTTCACGGCGAAAAGACGCCGTGCCAAGCTCGAGGCAGAACTCGACTCCTCTGACGACATCTAATAATGTGTGGGACAACGCAGCCAAGCGGGACGACCTGATGTTCAACCCTAGGCCGTCCTCGATTGAGTTCGACGGACTGGGATAGACGAGAAAACAAGCGCCCCTTGGCAACCGGTGCCGAGGGGCGCTCGCGGCTTTGTTCAGATGCGAGTTTGTCTAGATGCAGAAGGCAGGCCTAACACCGACAAACGGCTCGCCGTCATAAATACTGTACGAGTACGGTTGGTAATCGCTTCTATAGGAAGCCGCTTCGCCTTTTCCATGGGAAGAAACCCTCCTAAAGCAGGGGTTCAGCATGTGGTCATCTTTCCCCGTAAAACTATCGCCATAAGTTCCCCAAGACCGGAGCCACCAACCGCCCCCGTCTTGCGAGTCGTATGTCCCAAGGATGCTATTTGGAGTGTCTTCCGTTAAACCAGCGTCATCGAATAGCTGATATTGAGAGCCTTCTTGCAGCAGATATGCGCAATAACTCATATAGTCATCATTGAAGTCACTGATGGGGGCAAGCTCGACATAGCTTGGAACCCACAGCTTATCCGAGGTCGTTGTGGTCGTTGAGGTCGTCATTAGGTCGGGATCATCATTGAGCTCCGCGCCGATGCCGCCGCCGTAGTAGGAATCGATCGTATATGACACCCAAGGCATCACTGCGTCAGCCTTGTCCACGGAGACAATCTGCTCGCTCAGGTCCGAAGGGAGCTCATTCGAGAAAGAGTCGCTGAGCCAAGAGCGCAAGGAGGTGTTCTCCCAACTTATGCTGGCAGAGCCGTCGTCCTGAATCTTCTGGAATAGGTTATCGAGGTCGGCCCTCTCGAACATGTTTTTCTTGGCGATGTCATCGGCGAAGATGAACGTGATGCCCGCCTTGCCGGAGCCGTCGGACTTGTCGTCATGGTTGAACCCCATGATCATGACCTTGGTCTGTGTTCCATCGGAGAGCGTGACGTCTTTGGTCTGAGTTCCGTCGAGCTTTCCGTCCGCCGTGCAGAGGTGGTACTTCTTGGCGATCCCTATGGCTCCGTTCTGGTCTCCCTTCTTGGAGATGAGCTTGGAAATCTGGGCGATTTCCTCCCACGAATAGTCATTGAGGCAGCTTTTGACCTGTGGTCCCTTGGGCAGCAGAACGACCACGGCAGTGGCCACGATCAGGACCGCCGCAACGATGCCGCCGATGATGGCTGGCTTGGGTGTCTTGTTTCCGAGCTTGCCTGCGGGCTTAGCGCCCGGTGCGCCAGAGGTCGTTACGGGTTCTGGCGTTGTCCCCCCCCCTGAGCGGGGAGTGGCTTTCCACAACCGAAGCAGAACTTTGCCTCGTCGGGGTTTCTGACCCCGCAGTTGGGACAGAACATTTTGTTCTCCCTTCGTCTGGTTTTTCCTGACGGGCAAATCTTATCGCCCGGAGAACCAATGTTGTTGCGCAACATTTCTGGGTTGGCGCACTTCTCGGCTGATGCTTGCTTTCAGTATTGGCGCATCGCGAAATCCAAGTGTCGGCCGCGAGTTTTCCAATCTAGATAGCGTCCAGACAATGGGGCCGGGCTGCGTTATCCGGGGGTTAGTGGGGCGTATCAGACGCGGCTTCATCGCTGCCGCTACGCTCGAGCGCCGTGCGGCGGGCACTGTAGGCGACGAGGCCGGCGCCTGCCGCGGCGAGTGCTGCAGCGGCTGCCGTGAGGGGAGCGTTGGCATCGCCCGTGCCCGCAAGCGCGCCCGCTTTTCCGGAGCGCTTGTTATTGCCGTGGTCCTTGCCACTGCCGGAGCTGCTTCCGCCGGAGCCGCCGCCCTCGTCAGTACCGCCGCCACTTGAGCCACCATCGCCGTCCGCCGTCATCGGGGCGTCGTGAAGCCCTGTGGCGTCCGCGCTGTCGCATACGCCGACCTGAACTTCTGAGCGTTCGCATGCCGCGTCGGGCACGTGGAGCTCGTGCAGTACAGCACCCAGCGCCGAGTTCGCGCCCGGTCGAATTTCTTCGAGCGTTACGGGATCGAGCGCCACCAGATTACGCGCCTTCGCATACAGCGTTACGCGTTTGCCCACTTCGTCGCTCCAACTCTCGGGGATGGCGAAGCTCATACGGAACTGTGCCGTGCAACCCGGTGCCAGCACGGCGTTGCCGTTGTCGGCTACCAGCGGGTGCGTTGCAAAACGTGCGCCCAGCGTCTCGAGCGCGTACTTCACGTGTGCCATATCGTTGGCCGAAGCGTCCTCGGCAAGCTCTGGATCGTAGATCGAAGCCATGCGCGCGTTCACTCCGAATCCGATGGATGCGCTGGAGAACGGCTGACTGGAGCCCTCTCGGTACAGATCGATCGTGCCGGCGGTCAGTAAGGTGTTGCCGTCGTTTCGCACCGTGACCATGAAGGATTCGCCTGCTGCTCCGGGCACCACCGCGCCCGAGGTAGCAACGGCGCCCGTCGGAGTGGCACACGCCACCAAGGGCACTTCGATGTCGTGCAGCTCTGCCTCGCTCTTCTCCGCGCTCACAATGTGCGTGGCGAGCGCGGAGAGCATGCCTCCCGACGTCAAAAATGTCGTTATCTGATCGACGGGATGGTCCAGCTCGCACATCACAAACGGCTCCGTGAACAGATCGCCCGCCAAGGTGCTGGCGAAGATGCGGAAGTGCTTGCCCATCACTGCAACCGGGTTGCCTTCTTCGTCGTAGGTTTGTCCCACCTTGCCATCGGTGTTCTCTACATAGAGCACGCACCTGCCGTTGTTGCTTACGCTAAACGATGCCGGGCCACAGCCTGCGGCACCCACGGGCTGCGTTGCAAATGCCGCCGCGCCTCGCGTCCAAGTAATATGCTGCAGCTGCTCGTTGACGGTGGCCAAAAAGCCCGTGTGCTGCGGCCACGGCACCGCACGGGGTACCGTGGCGTCTGGTGACATAACGCCCCAGCCCGCGATGGACTGGCCGATCACGGCGTACGATGCGCAGCCGCAACCGTCTGCGGTCTCGTACGCAACGGGCACCACCATTTTGCCGTTGATATCCTCGGGCTCGCCCAGTTCGATACTCGACGGTGCTTGCGGAAAGCGGAGAACTTGGCGGAACGTCAGGCTGTCGCCCGAAACGTCCGACCACAGGGTAAAGCACTCCAGCGCAACCTCAGCCTCGCTGCCGAGTGCCTTTTCTGCGGTGGTTCCGCGGCGGTGGAGGTAGGCACCCGACAGACGTCCGTCGACCAGCGTCTTGCCCACCGTGATGCGCGGGCACTGCAGGCAATGGTAGCCATCCTCTTGCAGGCGGCCGCGCGAAATGCTGCGCCATGACGTATGCGACACCACGCGAACTCCGCCGTTGCTTATGCGCAGGCGCACAACGGACAGTATGCCGGATGTGCTCGCCGCATCGAAAAGGGTGTTGTCGCCGTCGCGGCGCTCGCCCGAGACCAGCAACACGTAGGCGTCCTGGTTTCCTCTTCCGTCCGTATATTCCACCACGTCGAAGTCGTAATCGTATATGCCGTCGCGCTCCACGTCGCCCTCGCCAAACCCAAGGGGGAAGTCCACGGGCGTGGGAGCGGACCACGTGCCGTTTGCCTTTGTGTGCACCACCAGGCGCGAGCGACCATTGTCGCCGTAGCGCACCGAGGCGATACGGAACAAGCACTCCACGCCGGCAATCACCGTTAGCTTCATGTGGGCTTCGCTGAGCACGCCAGCAAACAGCACGTTGTCGCTCGAGGGCTTGATGCCGCCACGCTCGTCCTCCGATACACCAGCAGAATTGGCGTTGGGGTCCGCAGCGGCGTCCTTCGCCTGCCCGATATAGGTGTACTTATACATCGACGCGGCGTTTTCGCCGTTCTCTATCAGTGCGTGGACAAAATGCTCGATCTGCCCCGTGTCGTCGCTTTCTGCATCTGCCTCGAGTTCAATGCGCGTGACCGCTTGCTCCCAATCGCGTGCGACAGGCGCGGCGTTTACGACAGCGGCCTTAACCTCGGCGCGTGCGAGCAGCTCGGCGTTGGTGACGATGGTGGCCGATGCGATAAATTGCGGCACGCCGCCCGCCTCGATGTTGCTGGGCGTGCCGAAGCGGGCATCCAACGTGTAAGGCGTATCTCCACCCAATGCGAGCTCAGAGCGCTGGAGCACATACTGGTTGCCATTGTTCACCGACATATTCCACGAATCGAGGAGTGTGGGCCACGACCCCGACCAAGCCTTGGTGGTCCACTTGAACATTACGAACTGGAGTATCACATCGACATCGACGTCTGCACCTACGCGCAGTCGCGGAAGCTGGTGTCCATCTGCCTTCTCGTACCCAATGAACAGCGTGAGGGATGCGGCGCCGCGCACGGCAGACGAAGCGACGCCTGCAACGCCGGCGCCAAAGGTGACGGCAAGCCCGATCTGGATGGTGAACGAGCCCGAGGTGTTTGAATAGTCGAGCGAAATGTTTTTAAAAAATGCCGCGCCGCTGCCGTGCGTGTGGGCACCCACGGCGAGCGCCAGCTTCGCCAGCACCCAGGGGTTGACGTTTAGGAAAAACGGCACCGGTCCTAGGGTAAACTGCTCGGTCCAATTGAGGTCGGTTCTTACCTGGAAGAGGGCCTTAATATTGCCGTATGCGGGGTCGTTGTTGTTACCCCAGGTTTTGCCCACCCAATCGTAGGCGAGCGAGCCGTACAGCTGTGTGGCGATATCCATCGTGAACAGCAGCGTGCAATGGTGGCGAAGGAGCTCGGTGTTTCTTGGATCGGTGCCCGAACCGGCACTCATGCTTTTGTACTGATTCCACTTCCCCTCCATCTCGTCGAGGTAGCGGTTTGCTTGCTTGGCGCCCGACTCGCGCGGTGACTTCTTCCAGTACTCCGGATCCGGATCGCCCGAATCGTTCATGTAGCCGACCGGTTTGTATCCTCCGCCAAACAGCACGTACCCGGCAAACGAGAAATCGAACAAAATGGGGAACGAGGGCATCCAACAGGTGAACTTATTGCCGCCGATGCCGGGAAACGCCGCTGGGAAATCAAACGGAGTGATCTCTTGGTCCATAGTGGTGGGAATGATGGTGGTCGAGCCCGATTCCGCCTTTGCGGCCGGAGCGGTGACAACGGCCATAGGGGATGAGAGCGTGTAGGTTTTGCCCTGATAGTCGAGGACAAAGCGCAGCTTGCACCCTTCTTCCAGAAGGCCCGATGCCGCGTCGAGAAACTTGTCTTCGAGTGTGAACGTCGCCAGATTATCCGCGCCCGATGCGCTGGCCTTGACTTGGCCAATCTGCGTGAAGGTTTCGGGTGAGCTGCCCGCGGCAGGCGTCACTTTGTTGATGCGCAGCGTTGCCTGTCCACCCTGTGGCAGATGTGCCTGCACGGTAAAGGCGTGCGTATCGGGCTGCTCGTTTGCCGTGTCGTCCTTCGGCAATGTCATGAACGTGGCTTCAGCGTACTGGATGTCCCATTCGTCGAATGTGAACTGGCGGAAGTACGGCTCGCCGTCGGAAAGCGGACGCGTGGGCGCGGTTATGGCGGTGCCGCCCTGGATACGCGCAAGGGGAATCTCGACATCACGGTAGCCCGCCATGCTAATGGAGATGCCGCCGTTAAAGTCGTACGCGTCGAGAAGCGTTGCCTCGTCCACGTAGCCTTCCGAAAGAGGCGCGACCTCAAAGATGGCCGTGCCCTCGTCGTCGGTAGTGGCGGAGAGCTGCTTGCCCGCGGCATAACGCGACACGAGCGTGACCTGGGCACTCGTGATGGGCGTATTCTTGTTGGCGACGTCGACCACGACCACACCAAACATGGTGCGCGAGAGAACGAGCACCCTGAAGGGGTCTTCTTCGTCGGCATAGGCTTCGGTGGGCGCGAACGGCAATATGAAGGCGTTTGCGCTTCCCGGCACGCGCGGCAACATAATGCTCGCCAGCGAGGATGCTCCGGCAACAAGTAACGAACGGCGATCAAGCATCTTTGGCTCCCATCCCGCAAACATCGGAGGAAATAATCCTATTTTGCGAGAAGGTGCCCCGTGGCGGTAGTGCCGTTCCATGGCCAAAATGTCCAATTTGAGTGCGCGAAATCGCCAGGCCCCCGGAGCGCTTTCGATACGCCGGGCAGTCTGGCCGCTAGCGCAACATGTGGGCAATCAGCTCGGCGCGAGTTCCGATACCAAGCTTGGCATACACTCCTGATAGGCGGTTTTTAACGGTGCCCGGCGATACTCCCATGTGGCGTGCGATTTCGGCGTTGGTCCATCCGCGGCAGGCGAGCATGGCCATGGTGAACTCCGTGGTCGTTAAATCGTCGGCCACGTCCTCGCCCGAATCGGGATTGTGGATGCGCCGCCAGCCGTAGCTGAAGCGGTACGTGATCTCGATGATGCGAGCGAAATCGTCGGGGTATTGCGATTTTAAGCACGCCTCGATAAGCCCCTGCAAAAGGCCGTGGTGCTCGCCGATGAGCTCGATAAGGCCGTCAGGGCGCGCAATGTCCCAAGCGGTTCCGAAGTGTGCCTTTGCGGCGTCGATATCCTTGAGGCTCATGCATGCCATGGAAGCCGACAGGTGCAGGAACAGCTCCGAGATGGGATAGCTTCCCTGTTTCATGATCAGGGCGTTTTCCGCCATGCCCAGACTGCGGCCATATTCGCCGCGCAGGTACAGGGCATGCGCCATCACGTAGCTGGCGAACAGGCGCAGGCCTTCGGGCAGATGCGCCGCAAGCGGATAAAACTCTTCGGCGGAATGCGGGGAAGGCAAGTGCAGCAGGACGCTCGCGGCCGAGGCGAACAGGATATGCGTGGCGTGGACGGCGGGCGATTCCTCGTCAGTTGGTGTATCGAGGATGCCAGCAAGGCAACGGCGGGCATCGGCGATACGGTTGAGCGACAGACTGGCGTATCCGCAGATAAGGCATGCGGAATAGCGCAGCGCGGGATCGGTGGCGTCAAGATAGGGGCGCGCCGTCTTGGCGGCGAGGGTGGCCTGTCCGCGAAAGTACAGCGCTTCTGCCGTGGCAATGGCGCGCGAATCGGGGTCGGAAATGCCTGCAACCGCAGCGTCAATCTGCCCCGGCACAAAGGCAGTGCACATCAACGGCATGGGAATGCGCGGGTAGCCATCGCAGTCCATCTTCCATCTCCCATCAGGTGGCACCAATGCAGCAATTGTACTCCTGTTGCTCGGGACCCCTTTCGTTTTACTGTTCGGTTAACGCTGCGGATCGTTTTGGAAGGCTTACGAGCATGGTAGTACCGTTCTCGGAACTTGTTTCGACCTCTACCGTGCCACCGTGAAGCGCCGCAATCTCCCAAACAAGCGCTAGCCCGAGTCCTGCGCCGCCGTATGCCCTGCTGCGGGATTTATCTAGACGAAAGAACGGCTGGAAGATGCTCTCTCGGTACTGTTTGGGTATTCCCGGGCCCTGGTCCTCGACTCGCAGGAGCACGTGGCTGTCGCTGTCGCTGATGGAGACATTGACAGTCGAGCCGGAGCGACTGTAACGGATGGCGTTTTCGGCCAGGTTGAACACCAACCGATAGAGGAGCGTATCACTTCCGGTTATCAGAGCATCTCCGGTGCAATCGAGGGTTACGTCCTTATTCTCGGCAAGTGGCGCAAGATCGGTGAGGACCTCTTCGGACAAGGGGCCAAGTTCGACATCGTCCTCGCAAGGAACGCTGCGGAGCTCACTCATCTCGAGCAATACCTTGGTCATTCGAGACATGCGCTCGGTTTGTTCTTGTAGCAGGCCGAGCAGCTCGACTGTTTCGGGTTGCAAACCGGAGCGCTCGGAGATGAATAGCTCAATCTGTGCTTGCATAAGGGCGAGCGGGGTGCGCAGCTCGTGTGCGGCGTTGCCGGTAAACTGACGCTGTGCAGAGAACCCTTCGCCAAGACGGGCGATCATGTCGTTGAAAGAGGCGCTACATCGTTGTAGCTCGGTGGGCGCATCTTCACTGAGTCTGATTTCGCTTAGGTTGTCAGGCTGCACGCGCTCAACCTGGGCGGCAAAAGCTCGTAGCGGTTTGAGTGCACGGCCACTCACAAAGTATGCCAGCACGCCGCCAAGGAGTGTGACTCCAGCCGTGATGCACCAGGTTGTCGTGCCAAAAGACTCTTGTGCGTCGTTTACGACGATCGTGACCTTGTCATCAGGGGTCGCTTTCGTTGGGTCGAACGCCTGGGGCGAATCTTCGCCGGTCGCGTTAAGGGCCGAGATGTCACTGCCGATGGCATCCATGTAGCGCATGCCCGTATAGCCGACCAGGCAGTTCGTCAGCACGCATGCCGCACACGTGAGCAGTGCCGTCATAATCGTTATGCGCCATTGCAGCGAAAGCCTTTTCATTCGCTATCCTCCATAACGTAGCCCTCTCCAATCCGATTGCGAATCGGGTCGTATCCCAAAGCGCTGCGTAGCTTTTTGCGGAGTGACGAGATGTGAACGCGGGTTGCGTTGCTAAAGCTGTTCACGCTGCTATCCCAAACGTGCTCGATAAGCTCCTCTTG
>DBGAPG010000039.1:0-18943 GCA_048438765.1 Collinsella sp. | reverse complement strand
ACCAAATGTGAAGCCTATTAGGAATGATTTTTAATAAAACAATTTTGAGATATGAAGATGTTGATTGATTAACGATTGGCATACCGTCTGCGATCTCCGCTGAGTACAATCGGTCGAGCAAATGTTGACCTATCAACAAATGAAGGAGTTTCCTTTATGCATCTAGCCCGTCGTGCCTGGTGCCGAACATATCAGACGGTTTTTCGCATTGCATTGCCGATTCTGCCCTATACCGAGCCGCGCATTTTGGAGCATGCCGAGGATGTGCCCGCGGTGCTTCAAAAGCGCTCGATCCAGAAGGTCCTTATCGTGACAGACCCTGGTATTGCACGTTTGGGGCTCACGGCATCACTCGAGCGTGCGCTTACGGCTCAGGGGATTGGCGCTACGGTCTATGCCGAAACGCGTGCGAACCCCACGGTCTCGAATGTGGAGGAAGCGGCGGCGCTGTATCGCGAGAACGACTGCCGGGCCATTATCGGCTTTGGTGGCGGTTCGGCCATGGACTGCGCCAAGGGTGTGGGGGCGCGCATTGCGCAGCCAAACAAGCCCATCAACAAGATGCGCGGCCTGTTGCGCGTTCATCGTCTCCTGCCGCTGCTTATTGCGGTTCCCACTACTGCCGGTACGGGAAGTGAAGTCACGCTCGCGGCGGTTATCACCGATGATGAGACGCACTATAAATACCCCATTAACGACTTTGTGCTCATCCCGCGTTTTGCGGTCCACGACCCCGAGTTTACGCGCGGGTTGCCTGCCTCCATTACGGGGCAGACGGGCATGGACGCCCTGACGCATGCTGTCGAGGCCTTTATCGGCCGTAGCACCACGCCCTACACGCGCAAGATGGCGCGTCAGGCGGTCCAGCTCATCCGCGACAATTTGCTCGAGGCCTATGAGCACGGCGACGACATACGTGCGCGCCGCAATATGCTTTCGGCGGCGTATAAGGCGGGTGTTGCCTTTACGCGCTCCTATGTTGGATACGTTCATGCCATCGCGCACAGCTTGGGCGGGCGTTATGGGATTCCGCACGGTTTGGCCAACGCGATCATCCTGCCGCACATGCTTCGCGCCTATGGCGAAGCTGCTGCTCCTAAGCTCGCCGATCTCGCCCGCATGGCCGGCATCGCGCCGGTTAACGCGCAGGACAGCCTGGCGGCCGAGGCCTTTATCGATTGGATCGATTGCATGAACGAGATCCTGGGAATCCCCAAATATGTCTCGGGCATTCGCCGCTCCGACATTCCCGAGATGGCGGCGCATGCCGATGCCGAGGCCAATCCGCTGTACCCCGTTCCGCTTTTGATGGACCGCCTGGAGCTCGAGCATATGTACGAGGTCGTCGCGGGTGGTATGTTTGAGGACGAGAACTAGGAGGGTCCATGAACACCGAGGAAATTGCGCGCATCGTCGGCGATCAGCGCACCTACTTTAAGACGCACGCTACGTTTGATGTCGATGCTCGACGTCGCGCGCTCGCGAGTTTACGCGATGCGGTGCGGGCCCACGAGGCCGATATCGCCCATGCGCTCAAGACCGATTTGGGAAAGTCGCATGACGAGGCCTATATGTGCGAGATCGGCACGTCGCTTTCCGAGATTCGACATCAGATCGCTTACGTGGCTCGATGGAGTCGTCCGCGCCTGCGTCCGTGCGATCTCGCTAACGCCGTGAGCGTGTGCAAAACGCAAGCCGTGCCCTATGGCGTCACGCTCATCATGGCTCCGTGGAACTACCCGTTTTTGCTGACGCTCGAGCCGCTCGCCGGCGCCCTTGCCGCGGGCAATACTGTGGTCATCAAGC
This sequence comes from Collinsella sp., assembly GCA_048438765.1. Taxonomy (GTDB): domain Bacteria; phylum Actinomycetota; class Coriobacteriia; order Coriobacteriales; family Coriobacteriaceae; genus Collinsella. Next base: position 17,137 of record DBGAPG010000039.1, on the reverse strand, counting down.
CGAGCGCCTATGCTCCGGCATCGAGCGCGGTGCTCAAGCAAATCTGTGAAGAGGCATTTGATCCGCGTCTGGTGACGGTTGTCGAGGGCGGGCGCGCCGAAAACGAGGCGCTGCTCGACGAGTGCTGGGACAAGATCTTCTTTACCGGTAGTGTTCCGGTCGGCAAGCTCGTCATGGAGCGCGCAAGTAAAAACCTTACGCCCGTGACGCTTGAGCTGGGCGGAAAGAGCCCCTGCATCGTGGATGCGACGGCAAACTTGAAGGTCGCAGCGCGGCGTATCGCCTTTGGCAAATGGCTCAACGTGGGGCAGACCTGCGTGGCGCCCGACTACCTGCTGGTCGATGCGCGCGTGCACGACGAGCTGCTGGACCTCATCAGGGAAGAGGCCCGCCGTATGTTTGGCGAGCATCCGCTCGATAACGAGGATTACGGGCATATCGTCAACGCCAAGCATTTTGCGCGCGTGCGCGGGCTGATCGATCCCGATAAGGTCGTGCTTGGAGGTACCGCGCGCGAGACTTCGCTCAAGATCGAGCCGACGATTTTGGATGGCGTGTCCCCCGATGACGCCGTGATGCAGGAGGAGATTTTCGGCCCCATCTTACCGGTGCTGACGTTTGAGAGCCTAGACGAGGCCGAAGCGTTTATTACGGATCGTCCAACGCCGCTGGCCCTGTATATCTTTAGCCAGGACCGTACGGTTCAACAGCGCTTTGTGCGCTACGTGCCCTTTGGCGGCGGCTGCGTCAACGACACCATCATGCACTTGGCTACGAGCCATATGGGCTTTGGCGGCATGGGCGCGAGCGGTATGGGGCAGTACCATGGCCGCGAGAGCTTCGATACGTTTAGCCACAAGAAGAGCATCGTGAACAAGGCAACCTGGCTGGACGTGCCGTTTCGGTATGCGCCCTACGCAAGCTGGAAGCACAAATTCGTGCGCATGTTTGTGCATTAGAAAAGGGCGCAGGTAATACGAACAAGTGTTCCTATTACCTGCATTTTGCGTTAGACTACTGTTATGGAGCACGGATGGGCCAACTCCCTTTAGAAGGGATTTGGTATGAACGTAAGCGATGTTATTTCGTTATTGGCGTTGTTGATTGCGGCTATCGAACTCGGTCTGTTTATCGGCCGAATGAAATAGCCGCCCCCGCGTAAGCGAAGACGGCCACTTCTCACGATGAAAACGTGTATCGGAGTTGGCAAGACCCGCGGCAACGGGTGCCATCCGTGTTCCTATCTTATCTGCAAGCGTTCTGTCGCGCAAGCGTTGAGGCAAACGATTGAAGGACGCAGACAGGATGTATTTGTGTCCGCACGGGACCGTAGACTTCTCAATAAGGTTACACACCGGTTTATCCGGCTGTTAGAGGAGCTGCTATGTACGAGCCTTCACGTGTTCTTCTGTCATTTCACATTGCAGGATTTCAGTATGCCGATGGCGCCTTGGTCCTGGGCGATCTTAAAGCGGGCGATAAGCTGACGCTGTGTGCCGAGCGCGATAATCCCCATGACCCTGAGGCGGTTGCGATCTATTACGGCAACACCAAGCTTGGCTATGTTCCGGGAAACGAGGTCGGCCCGCTGTCCTTGATGATGTATTACGGCCACGAGGACGTATTTGAGGCCCGCGTGCAACAGGTTGCTCCCGAGCGCAGCCCGTGGCATCAGGTGCGCGTTGGCCTCTATGTGGTGGATGCTCGCTAATCGGTAAGGGAAGCTGCCATGTTTGACGACGATGACCTGTTCGATTTGACGGATGATCCGTTTGAATGGGATATGCTACTCGATGACGATGAGTTGGAGCAGGGCCGTAGGAAACGGCAGGACAAGAAAACTCAGGGTGACGCTTCGAAAAAGCAAGACAAGCGCCGCCGCGGACTGTTCGGCGGGCTCTTTGGCTAACCGCCGCATCGCTGTGTCTGTATACTTAGCACCAGTTTGACGCGTTGCGAAATGAGGGCATAGACGATGATGTGGTTTACCGCCGACCTACACCTGGGCGATACGAATATCTTGCACGATATGGATCGACCGTTTGATTCGGTCGAGGAGATGAACCGCAGGGTCACCGATGCCATTAATGAGTGCGTGGCGGCGGACGACCGTCTCTATATCTTGGGAGACTTTACCTATCGTTTGCCCCTAGCGGACGCCGTGCACCTGCGCGAGCGTATCGAATGCAAGAATGTGACGCTCATCTGCGGTAACCATGACGGCGACTGGGAAGATCCCGACGCCCCGCAAATTTGGGAAGACGTGCGCGATTACCTGGAGGTTGCTCCCGGCTATGCCAAGGGCCATCGTCTGGTGATGAGCCATTACCCCATGCTCAGCTGGAATGGTAAGGCGCGTGGTGCCATCATGCTACACGGGCATATCCACAGCAGAGGAGACCGCACCAACGTGCGCAATCGCGACCGCGAACGTCCTATCTTTCGCTACGATGTCGGCCTCGACGCCAACGAGTACAAGCCCGTAAGTCGGGATCAAATCCTGGGCTTCTTTGGACTGTAATGCTCGAACCACCACACAAACCACCACAAAGGGGACAGGCACCTTTGTGGTGGTTCTGGCGCCGTTGCCATTATGGCGGCGGCGCCTTTTTTGTCCGCGCGGCGCGGTAGAGTGTAGCCGGTTGATATTTGCGTCCATCGAGGAGCTGCTATGAACGAGATCAAGTGCCCGCATTGCGGCGAAGTTTTTAAGGTCGATGCATCCGGCTATGCGGATATCGTCAAGCAGGTGCGCGATGCCGAGTTCTCGCGCGACCTGGATGAGCGTGTGAAGGCAGTCCAGCGTGAGGGTGAGCAGGCGCTGGAGCTTGAGCGCTCGCGTTCGACGGCTGCCTTGCAACAGGCAGAGTCTCAGCGCAATGCCCAGCTTGTCGAGCAGAAGAACACTGCGGATCAGAAACTGGCGCAAGAGGTTGCCAAGCGCGATGCTGAGCTTGCCGAGCTGCGCGCTAAGCTCGAGGGCGCTGCCGCAGAGCGCGAGAGTGCAAGCCAGCGCGCGGCGGTTGAGGCACGAGCCAATGCTCAAAAAGAGAATGCCGAACTCCAGCGTGAGATTGATAGCCTGCGTGCGCAGCTTGGGCGCAAAGATGACGAAGCAAAGCTTGCCGAGTCGGCGGCGCGCAACGCTGCTCAAAACGATTTAGCTGCACGCGACGCTCAGATTGCCGAGCTGCAGGCCAGGCTTGCCGCGGCGGACAAGGCCCAGGAGATGGCGCTTGCCGCTGCCGCGGCAGAGTCGCAGCGTGAGCTCGATGCCGCTCGCAGCGAGGCCGAGCGCGCGCTTGCTGACTATCGCGCGAAGGTGCAAGAGAAGTTTTCCGCCGCAAAGGCTCAGTCCGAGCAAGAGGCCGAGGGCCTGCGTGCCCAGCTGCGCGAGCAGGAACTGATGGCAAAAATGAACCTGTCAGAGGCGGTCGCCGCGGCGGAACGAGAGCGCGATGAGGCACGTGCCAAGCTGACGAGCGAGCTGGCGGTGCGCGATTCTCGCGAGGAGCAAGCCAAGGCGGCACACGAGCTCGAGCTTGCGCAGGCCAAGCGCGCGAGCGATGACCTGATTCGCTACAAGGATGAAGAGATTGAGCGCCTTAAGGACATGAAGGTCCGCCTGTCCACCAAGATGGTGGGCGAGTCGCTCGAGCAGCACTGCGAGACCGAGTTTAACCGTCTGCGCATGACGGCGTTTCCTAACGCGTACTTCGAGAAAGATAACGATGCGTCCGAGGGTACCAAGGGCGACTTTATCTTCCGCGAGTGCGACGCGAGCGGCAACGAGGTCATTTCGATTATGTTCGAGATGAAAAACGAGAACGATGAGACCGCGACCAAGCATAAAAACGAGGACTTCTTTAAGAAACTCGATCACGATCGTCGCCAGAAAGGCTGTGAGTACGCGGTGCTCTGCACCCTGCTGGAACCCGAGAGCGAGCTCTATAACGCAGGGATAGTCGACGTGAGCTATCGCTACGAGAAGATGTACGTGATCCGCCCGCAGTTCTTCATTCCCATGATTACACTTCTTCGTAACGCTGCCATGGGTTCGCTGCGCTATAAGCAGGAGCTGGCGGAGTACAAACAGCAGAACATCGACGTCACGAACTTCGAAGCCAAGATGGAGAAGTTCAAGAATGATTTCGGCCGCAACTACGAGATTGCGAGCCGCAAGTTCCAAACGGCAATCGATGAGATCGACAAGACGATTAGCCATCTGCAGAAAACCAAGGAGGCGTTGCTGTCCTCCGAGAACAATCTGCGCCTAGCCAACAAGAAGGCCGACGATCTTACCATTCGCAAGCTCACGTGGGGCAACAAGACCATGAAGGCGGCGTTTGACGAGGCGCGCGGGGCTGCGGCGGAGGCAAACGATGAGCCCGCCGAGGCGGATTCATATGAGGTCGAGGATGCCGAGTAAGGCATAGCATATAGTGCAAAAGTGGGGCCGCTGGCGATGTTGCCAGCGGTCCCGTTTCGTTCCAGTATGGTCGGCTAGTTCTCGAGCAGGTCCTCGATAAAGCCGACGCGGTAGTTTTTGAAGATGACCTCGCCGCCGTCTTGCGTGGCGTCCAGATCGACATCGCCCATGATGCCAAAATCGTGGTCGCCATCCTCGTCGGCAAAGATCTGGTGCACGTGCCATACGTGCGCGGTCTTCTCGTCGGACTCGTCAATGGAAAACATCGCGGCGCTGCGGGCATCTCCGTCGGTGAGGATTTCTTCGTGCTGCTCGTGGTAAGCATCGAGCGCCTTTTGCCAGCGGATTTCGCTCATGCCCCAGTCGTCGTCGAGCTCGCCCAGGTCGCGAACGTGCTCGCGAGCGGCAAGGGTCACGCGGCGGAAGAGTGCGTTGCGCACCAACAGCGTGCAGCCGCGACGGTCCGCAACGACCTCGTCGATGCCCTGCGGCGGTGCGGCGTCGAGTGCAGCGGGGTTGCCGGCGTTCTCCCACTCATCCACCAGGCTCGAGTCCACCGAGCGCACCACAAAGCCCAGCCACGAGATAATGTCGCGCAGGCGCTCGTCGCGCTTCTCGATGGGCACGGTGCGGTCGAGTGAACGGTAGGCCTCTGCTAGGTAGCGCAGCAAAATGCCCTCGGAGCGGGCGATGCCGAGCTTTTGAATGTAACCCTTAAAATCGCTCGCGCTTTCCAGCATATCGCGCAGGACGCTCTTGGGAGAGAGCTGGTAGTCGTTTGCCCAGGGCACTTCCTGGCAGTACTTGTCAAAGGCGGCGTCGAGCAAATCCTCGAGCGGCTTTTCGTACGTGACGTCTTGAATGCGCTCCAAGCGCTCCTCATATTCGACGCCGTCAGCCTTCATTTCTGCCATCGCGCGGTCGCGCGCGGCGCGCTCCTGTGCACGCAGCACCTGTTTGGGATCCTCGAGCGTTGCCTCGACCATCGAGATCAGATCCATGGTATAGGTCTCGCTCTCGGGGTCGAGCAGTTCCAATGCGGCAAGCAAGAACGGCGAGAGTGGCTGATCGAGCGCGAAGTCCTCGGGTAGATCGACCGTCAGCGCATAATCGATGTCTGGTGCGGCGTCAGCCGGGGCGTCAGGCGCGGGCGGCACCTCGGTGCGAACGACGACGCCGGAATCGATGAGCGTGGCGAAGATTTCGTCGGCGCGAACCTCGAGCTGAGCCTTTTCCTCGGGAGTCTGCAGGCTCGTCTCGATGAGGTCGTGTACGCGGGTTCGGGCATCGCCGCCCTGCTCGACCACGCTAATCACCATGGAGTGCGTGATGCGCAGGCGCGGCTTGAGCGTCTCGGGCTGCGTCTCGATCAGGCGCTCAAAGGTCTGCTTGTTCCAGGTGACAAAGCCCTCGGGGGCCTTTTTCTTTTTAATCTTACGGAGTTTTTTGGGGTCGTCGCCCGCTTTGGCCATAAGCTTGGCGTTTTCGATCTCGTGCTCCGGCGCCTCGGCAATTACCATACCCTCGGTGTCAAAGCCCGAGCGGCCGGCGCGACCGGCAATCTGGTGGAACTCGCGGGCGCGCAGACGACGCATCTTGTAACCGTCGAACTTGGTGAGCGCGGTGAGCACCACGGTGTGGATGGGCACGTTGATGCCGACGCCGAGCGTGTCGGTGCCGCAGATGACGGGCAGCAGGCCCTGCTGCGCCAGGCGCTCAACCAGTAGGCGATAGCGCGGCAGCATACCGGCGTGGTGCACGCCGACGCCGCAGCCGAGCAGGCGCTTGAGAATCTTGCCGAAGGCGGTGGAGAAACTCGTGCCTTTGGCAGCTTCCTTAATGGCCTCGCGCTGCTCCTTGCTAGCGATGCCAAAGTTGGCAAGCGACTGTGCCGTGGCAAGCGCGGCGTCCTGACTAAAGTGCACGATGTAGAGTGGGGCCTCTCCGCGGCGCATAGCGAGCTCGACGGTGCCCTCGAGGGAGGTCGTCACATAGTCGTAGCTCAGCGGAACAGGGCGCGGGGCGTCGACAACCAGGTCGCAAGCAGCGCCGGTGTGCTCCTCGAGCGAGGCGGCGATGGCGGTGACATCGCCGAGCGTGGCACTCATGAGCATAAACTGCGTGTGGGGCAGGGTGAGCAGCGGCACCTGCCATGCCCAGCCGCGGTCGGGGTCGGCAAAGTAGTGGAACTCATCCATGGCTACGCAGCCCACATCGGCGTCCTCGCCCTCGCGTAGCGCATCGTTGGCAAGGATTTCGGCCGTGCAGCAGATGACGGGTGCCTTGGTATTGATATGCGTATCGCCGGTGATCATGCCGACGTTATCGCGGCCGAGTACTTGTACCAGGTCGAAGAACTTTTCGCTGACCAGGGCCTTGATGGGGGCCGTGTAATAGCAGCGCTTGCCCTGCGCCATGCCCATAAAGAGCATGCCCAGCGCGACGAGCGATTTACCCGATCCGGTCGGTGTGCCTAAAATGATGTGATCGCCGGCGGCCAGGTCCATGAGGGCCTCTTCTTGGTGGTCCCACAGCTCAATGCCGCGATCGCTCGTCCATTCAAAGAAGCGTTCGAAGGCTTGATCGGGCGTGAGCCATGGCTCGGGCTCGCTGCCGTCCTCGGGCTCCCACCAGGTGGGGGAGAGCGCGCCGAGCGAGCCAAACTCGGCTTCGGTTCCCGTGCCGCCCGAGAATGAGCTGGCAGCGCCGGCGCCGGAGACGGTGCTGGCGGCGGTATCTGTCGTGGTCTGTGCCATATGGTTGCTTTCTCTCGCGATTGTCCGCCAACTATTATGGCGTAGCGGCGGCGCGGGGTGCCAGCGCGCGAGAAAATGCAGGAAATGGGCGTTCTGCCCAGCCGTTTAGTGTAGTCGCTAGCTAAGTGAGTAGACTTTTTGCGATATTGCGAGCACATGGCTTTTGCGCAAGGGTTCTACCTGCGGTTTTATGTTTCGCTATGCGGGCTGTGCTTGGCTATTGCAAAATAGTCTACTCACTTAGGTTTGAGGGCCGTTCGCTGGCGCCTATTTGCGCTTGTTTGCCAACGCCGCGACCATCAGAAGCCCCTAGGACTCTTGCGGTAGACGCTTCTTGCCCTTGCGGGCACGGTTTCTAAAGTTCTCGACGGCCTCTTCCATGCCCAGAGGCACATAGGCGAGCTCATCGAGGTTATCGGGCAGGTAGCAGGCTAGGCTTTGCTCCTGCGCGCGGCCCGCCGCGAGCTGTTCATCGCTGGGCTGCGCTCCAGGTGTGGCGCAAATGCCATAGACGGCGGCACCCATCTCGCGCGTGCGGCGCTCGTACTCGGTCTCGGGATGCTCGGGATGGTCGCGGCGGACGTCGTCGCTTACCCAAAGCGTATCGTAGCCGGCCGCGGCAAACTGTCCCAGGGCGTAATCGCGCAACGGCTTGCTATCGGTGCGCAGTGTGACGGTAGCGCCGGCTGAAAAGAGCGGGCGGTAGAGCATCAGATGGTCGACATGGACGAGTCGTTTTTTAGCGTACTTGGCCTTGGGCTGCGGCGTGGGAAAGTTAATGGTGATGGCATCGAGCTCGCCTGCGGCAAACAGCTGTGGCAGCGATGCGGCGCCTCGGGGCAGGACGAGTGCGTTGGATAGCCCCTGTTCGCAGATTTTCTGCGCGGCATAGGCGATGCAGATGGGCTCCTGGTCCATGCCGATAAAGAGGGTGTCGGGCTCGCGGTGGGCGCGCTCGACCAGATAGGTTCCCTTGCCACAGCCCAGATCCAGATGAAGGTGTTCGAAGGGCTTGCTGCCTGCGGGCGCACAGGCCTTGCGCCAATCTCCGACATAGGCCTCGGGGTTCGTCTCAATCGCATCGGCGTAGCGCTCCAGGCGCTCCTCGAGCACAAAGTTCTTAGGCGTGCGAACGTGGACGGCTCCCATGAGGCTCCTTGGTCATAAGTATGGAACGCATAGCTGCGCGTTCCGTCAATGGGTTGAAAAAAGGGTAGGCATAGTTTGCCCGAAAGACGCTGTGCGGCTCGACGGCGAGTCGTCGGTGCCTACAGGCGCTTGAGAATCACATAGCGATTGAGCTCGCCGCTGCGACCGTCGGCATGGAAGCGCTCAAGCTCGCGCACGGGGACCTCGCCGCTCTTGTAGAACGTACGGACGCCGCGCACCAGGTCGGTGATCTGCTGATCGTCAAAGTGATGACAATAGCGGTAGGCGTGGCGGTCGTTTTGCCAGCCAATGAGGTGGTCGCCGGCTTCAAACTGCGCGGAATCGTAACCCTCAAACGGCGGGGTGAGCTCGGCGCGGGCCTCGGCGCGAACGGCCTTGCGCGCCATGCGCTCGTCGTTCATAAACTCCCAAAAGCTGATGGCGATGATGCCGCCTGGGCGCGTCTGGCGCACCAGGGCGTCGAGCACGCGTACGCGGTACTCGCACGACGGCACGTGGTGCATAAAGCCAAAGCAGACTGAGATGTCGGCGAGCGGGGCGTCGAAAAGCACGTCGGGTGTCTCGGCGGGGTTGAGCTTCATAAGGGCATCGAGCACGTCGAGTTCCTGGAAGTGCAGGTTGGGAATGCGCAGGGCGTGACCGTGCGCATCGATAGCCAAATCCTGACACGAGTCAACACCATAGAACTCAAACGGGCAGCTGGCATCTGCCGAGGGGTTTGCGCCGTCGACGCCCTTGGCGGCAAGTGCGCCGCCGGCGGCAAAATTCTCGAATCGCATATTGCCGCAGGCAAGATCAAAGACGCGGACGGGATGCTCGATCGTGGCGACGTCGAGCTGCCCGAGCGCGATGTCCATGGTGCGCACCCAGCCGGGCCACGGGGCCTGGCGCGTATCGGAGAAGGAGGCGGAGTGCTCGCGATAGAACGTGTTGTTGAGCTGGATGAGCGATGAGGCGAAATCGCGGTTCACGGCGCGGAACTCCCTCCGTTGGCGGTGCGGAATTAACAATACGACCATACTACCGTTAACGCCGCAACGGGGACAACCAAGCTACGGGTCATTGCTTTGTTTGGACACATTTCCGCAGCTCATATGCACCCGCAACCGCCGGTTGTCAAAAATCTCACTAGAATAGGTGGCATGCTTTTGGCGGTGGCGGATAGATTTTTAACTGTGCAAGGCGCCTTAAGAACAAAAACGGTCCGGCGGCACGGCTGGCATCACATAGGAGGAACCATGAATGTAGAAACTGCGCAGCGGCTCGCCGACCTTCGCCGAAGCAAAGGCTTTAGCCAAGAAGGGCTGGCACGAAAGCTGGGACTGTCGCGCCAAGCAGTCAGTAAATGGGAGCGCGCGGAGAGCTCGCCCGATACCGAGAACCTGATCTCGCTCGCCAAGCTCTATGGCGTGAACTTGGACGAGCTGCTCAATCCGAGCGATGAGATCGAGGACGATATCGAGTTTGAGAACGAGGACCGCGCTCGTCAGCGCGAGGCCGAGGCAGCAGAGCGCGCTCGCACCCATGAGGCGGCGGCGCGCGCTACCGAGGCGGCAACACAGGCGAGTGACGCCGCCGCCAAGGCGGCGCAAGCGGCAAGCTGGAGTGCGCAGGCCGCCAATGCCGCTACGGCGTAGGCGACGAGTGGCAGCGCAGTTGGCTCGACTCCGGTGAAGGGCCCGTTCCAGTCGTTCCCGTATTGGGCCGTGTGCTGGCTGCTGTTCTTTTTGCTGATGTTCCTGTTTGGTGCCGGCCCCTTTGCCGCACTGATCTTCTTTACGATTCCCATCTATCACTGGGTGGCGCGTGCGCTCGATGGCGATTGGGCGCGCGGGGATATTCAGGTTGGTTCGGCGTCGGTGGCGGTCAAGGCCCAGGGGAAGGATACTTCTGCGGAATCTGATGCTGACGTGGCTACCGCGACTACCGCTGAGCCGATTGCCAAAGAGAGTGATGAATGATGAAGCTTTCGCATGAATCCAAGGTGCGCTTGGGCGTTGGCATCGGAGCGTTCGTGCTCATCATCGGGCTTGTCTTTGGCATTTCGCGGACATTGATTCATTTTGATGGTCCGTGGGATCTCGACGATGTTGTATCCGGCTTCTCTGGTATGGACGATGCGGTTGACGAGGACGATCTTTTGGATGGCGGTAACTATTCCGCTCGGCCTCAGCAGCTTTCGAGCACGACTTTTGACGAAGACGCGTTCCAATCGCTCGACTTGGATGTGACGTCGGGGACGGTCGAGGTTAAACGTGTCTCTGGCGGACCGGTACGTGTCATCGAAAGCGGGCGCGTTGCAAAGGGGGCGTCTGCTACCGATGCTGCCACTCAGAATCTGGTTAAGATCGAGGGCTCTACACTCAAGATTAGCCAGTTCGACTGCGATGACGAGCGCGCCCATGACCGTAAGGTCACCATTGAACTGCCGCGTGAGCTTGCCGATAACATGATGGGCATTACGGCAAACGTGGGGTTGGGAGACCTGACGGTCGCGGACATTGCGTGCCACGACTTTGATTTGACGTTGGACTCTGGAGACGTTGAGTTTACGGGCACCGTGACCGATACCCTGAATGCCGAGGTCGGTTCGGGCGATGTGACGTTCGAGCTCTACCAGGCCCCCGCGAAGTCGATGGACGTGAGTGTGGGCTCGGGCGATGTGGAGATGACGGTTCCGAACTCGACGGGCTTTAAGGCGAGCCTCACCTTGGGCAGCGGCGACTTCGAGAGCGATTTCCTTCCGCTTGGCTACGACGGCGAGACCATTTTGAATCTTGAATTCGATAACGGCGATAAGTCTGCTACGTATCGTTTTGAGGTCGGTTCGGGCGACATGTCGTTTGATTCAGAGTGACGGGTGGTTATTGAAGACTTATAAACCATAGACGCGCTGTTTGATGGAGGCGCCGGAGCCGTGACGGGCTTCGGCGCCTTTGCCTTTACAATGGGGGCATGGAACAGATTATCTTGAACATACTTGAGGCTCTGCGTCGCGGCGAGATCGTGGACGACAAAGCGCTCGTCAAATTGATACATGCCGAGGCGCGCCGCGAGGGTGCCGACAAACGCGATTTGGCCAAGCGCCGCCTGCTGCCGTTTTACCAGCGGGTTAAACGTGAGGAGCCGGCTCGGTGGGCTGCGTGGAATGTCGATTCCGATCTGGAACGTCAACTGCTGCAGGTGCTGCGTATGAAGCCGCGCCGCACGGCTTCGGGCGTGGCGACCATTACCGTCATCACCAAGCCCTGGCCGTGCTCGGGCGATTGCCTGTTTTGCCCCAACGACCTGCGCATGCCCAAGAGCTATCTGCACGCCGAGCCGGCATGCGCCCGTGCGGAGCAAAATTGCTTTGACCCGTATCTGCAGGTGAGTGCCCGTTTGACGGCGCTTTCGCAGATGGGGCATGCGACCGACAAGATAGAGCTCATTGTGCTCGGTGGCACCTGGAGCGACTATCCGCAAGGGTATCAGACATGGTTTATGTCAGAGCTTTTCCGTGCGCTCAATGACGATGCCGTCGCCGGCGTGGCTGCCAACCCCATGTTGGCGCGTCCGGGCATCAGCCGTGCCGAGGCGGGGCGTCTACTCGATGACGCTCCCGCCGATGCCCTGCCGCCGGTGGTAACAGAGCGCCGTGAGCGCTATCGGGCTGCCGGTATTGCGACCGACGAGGCCGAGCTTGCGAGCGGTGTTGCCGACGAGCAGGGGCGTGTGGATGTTGCCGTGGGCGGCTATAACCGCGCGGTGAGTCGTCTGTACGGCCCTGGTACGCCGTGGGGCGAGGTCGCCGAGTGGCAGACGACCACGATGGAGGAGCTTGAACGTCAGCAGCGCATCAACGAGACGGCGAAGCATCGCGTGGTGGGGCTCGTTATCGAGACGCGCCCCGATGCCGTGACGCCACAGGCGCTCACGCTCATTCGTCGCCTGGGCTGCACCAAGATTCAGATGGGCATCCAAAGCCTTGACCAGCACCTGCTCGATATCAACGAGCGTCGCATTTCGGTGGCGCAGATCGAGCGGGCGTTTTCGCTTGCGCGCCTGTTTGGCTTTAAGATCCACGCGCATTTTATGCTTAACTTGCTGGGCGCCACGCCCGAGGGGGACAAGCGCGACTACGAGTGCTTTATGACCGAGGGGGCCTTTATGCCCGACGAGGTCAAGGTCTACCCGTGCGCGCTCATCGAGGGCTCGCGTCTGGTGGGCTGCTATGAGCGCGGCGAGTGGCGTCCCTATACCGAGGAAGAGCTGCTCGATGTATTGGCCGACGACATCGTGGTGACGCCGGCGTTCTGCCGCATCAGTCGCATGATCCGCGACTTTAGCTCCGACGACATCATGGTGGGCAACAAGAAACCCAACCTGCGCCAGCTCGTTGAGAACCGCTTGGCGGCTCGTGGGGAAGGCGCGACGGTGCGCGAGATTCGCTATCGTGAGATCAGTACCGCGGGTGCCGACTTGGACGAGCTATCTCTTGATGAGGAAGTGACGTACGAGACACCGGTGACTTACGAGCGCTTTTTGCAGTGGGTGACGCAGCAGGGCAAGATCGCGGGCTTTTTGCGGTTGTCGCTGCCCGACCATTCGTTTGTTGCCGCGCATGCGGACGAGTTGCCGACGACGCCGGACGAGGCGATGATTCGCGAGGTGCACGTGTATGGCATGGCGGCACGCGTGGGTGACCAGGGCCAGGCGGCGCAGCATCACGGGTTGGGGCGTTTGCTCGTAGAGCGTGCGTGCGAGATTGCCCGGGATGCCGGCTATGCGCGCATCAACGTGATCAGCGCGATTGGTACGCGCGAGTACTATCGCCATCTTGGATTTTATGACCATGGCCTTTATCTGCAAAAGGAGCTCTAGATGAACAAGCCAAGTGTTTCTGCCGGCGTCGTTGCCGGCGTTGCTCTGGGGGCCGCGGCGCTTGGTGCGGCCGCTGTCGCTGTTCGTGCTGCCTGTCTGCAAGTTGCGCGAACCCGCAATGGGTTGGCGCGTGTGAAGCGCGTGCACGATGAGTGCGGCGATGAGATTCGCGTGTTGGTGCAAGGCGGCGTCTACCAAAGCGCGAGCTATGTCGGTGAGCGTTGGGCCGAGCCCGTCTTTGCGTACTATCGTGCGTTTGACGACGTGTTTGAGTCCGAGGATGCGATGCGCGACGCTTATGGTCACGGCATCGACCGTATGCTTATGCTGGGCGGCGGCGGGTTTGCCTATCCTAAATTCGCCCTGATGTCGCACGAGGGCTTGCGCATGGACGTCATCGAGTATGACGGAGAGATTACGCGCCTGGCGCGCCGCTGGTTCTACCTAGACGAGCTGGAGCGCGCGGCGGGCGATCGCCTGCGGTTGATAACCGCTGAGGCTCGCTCGTATCTGGGTGTGACGAGCGTGGGCCATCGTCGCTACGACGTGGTCGTGAGCGATTGCTTTGGCGGTGCCGAGCCCGTGCGCGAGCTGGCGACCGTTGAAGCGTTGCGTTTAGTGCGGGGCAGCCTAAATGTTGGGGGCGTCTACGTCGCCAATATCGTGAGCGCAAACGAGGGGAGCGACGTGACGTTCCTGCGCGACTGCGCTGCCACGGCACTCGAGGTATTCGCCCATGCCTGGGTGGTCCCGTGCGGCGATGCGGAGTTCGGCGGCGAGGAGAACTACCTGCTCATCGCCAGCGACGGCAACTACGCTTTTGCCGAAGCCGTGCCCTTCGACACCGACTTCATCGGCACCGTTCTTCACGACAAATAGGTCTCCCCGTCCCAAAAAGACTGGTCTTAGGCGTGGTCGCGCCAGCCGAGAACGCGCTGCTTCATGCCTTCGATGTCGAGCACGCCTTCGGCAAAGCCTTTGCGCACGAGCTCCTCGGGAACGTACTCGTCGTAGCGATCAAAATAAGGCACCTCGCCGGGATAGACGAGCTCGATGGGATTGAAGTCCTTCTCGGCCTCGGCGGCGAGCACCTCAAAGAACGTCTCCTCGTCAGCCTTCATCTTAAACTGCATAAAGTACGGGCGCGATGGGTCGAGTCCGCGAAGGCCCAGCTCCGCGGCACATTTAATCTTGAGCATACGTTCGAGCGCCAGAAAGGCGTAGCTGCCCAACCAGGGGAAGAGCACCCAGGTATCGCCGCCCAGGTTGATGAGTGGCTTGGTCCCTGCGCCCGAAATCTCGGCCGTATGGCGAGCCTGCGCCAAGCGGGCCCGCGCGTTACCCATAAGGTACGGATATGCCGCGTGCTCGTTGAGCGCCTTGCGCATGCGCTCGAGTACATGTGTGTTGATATCACCGGGGCAGTCGCCAAAGTAGGCCGGCACACGGCCCTTGACCTGCGTGGCAAAGACGGTATGGCGCTTCCAGTCCACTTCCTCGACAATCCAGCAGTGTCCGGCGATGGCGATGCGCTCACCGGGCGGTGGCGGGTTGACGATCGTGCCCAATTCGGCCGACTCGCTACGAACGGTGAACTCCTCGTTTTCCTGGAACACGGCGTAGAACTTAAAGTTGTTAATGATGCGCTCTCCCGCGAGACCCACGATGAGTCCGCCGCCCTCGGTGACCTGGATATGGTCGATCTTAATGAGGTGACGAAGCAATACGCGATAGTCATCGGCCGAGATGCGATGGAAATAGCTGAGCGTGAGCACGCGCTGGGCAAGTTCGGCCGGCGTGAGCTCGCCGGTGCTGGCGAGGGTCGACATAGTCTGGTGATAGAGCAGGCTGTAGGGGAGTCGATCGAGCTCGGGCGGCTCGACCCACTTTTCCTCGCGATAGAGTTGTACGAGCGCGATACCCTGCAGGAGCTTCCATGGAATGGTTTCGGGCATCATCGTGCGCGGTTCGGGCTCTTCCTCGCGCATGACAAACCACATCTCGGGCGGAAGGTCGCGGCGTCCCGTGCGGCCCATTCGCTGCAAAAAGGAGCTGACGGTAAACGGCGCATCGATCTGGAACGCGCGCTCCAGGCGGCCGATATCGATACCGAGCTCCAGCGTAGAGGTGGTGACGGTTGTCTGCGCCTGCTCCTCGTCGCGCATGAGCTCCTCGGCCGTCTCGCGCAGCGATGCCGAAAGGTTGCCGTGATGGATTAGAAAGCGGTCGGGCTCGTGTCGACTTTCGCAGTAGCTGCGCAGCATGGAACACACGGCCTCTGCCTCCTCACGCGAGTTGGCAAAGACCAGGCACTTGCGGCCGCGCGTATGCTCAAAGATATAGCCCATACCGGGGTCGGCGTTGTCGGGCGCCGTGTCGGTGGGGTTGAGAAGCGCCTGCTCGGTCGCTCGTGGGATGTCGACTTCGCCCTCGGGGGCCGAGGAAGTGCGACGGTCTTTGGGAGCGGCCTTGCCCCGTGCCCGCTCACGACGTTGACGGCGTTCCTCCTGTGTAAGCTGTCCGCTGTGGCGCACGTCTTGGGCGCCAGCCGGCAGCGCCGCGGGCGCCGCCGGCTCAATACGCTCGCAAGCAAGCATCTCGGCTTCTTGTGGACCCGTGCTCTCGAATCCCCACTGCTGTGCCTGGGGACCCGAGTTGTAGAAGTGCTCCATGGAGATGCGCCACACGCGGCGCGGTTCCTCAAAGCGGGGGATGATGCAATCGCGTCCTGTTCCCTGTGAGAGAAAGGCGCCCGTGCGCTCGGGGTCGCCGATGGTGGCAGAAAGGCCGATGCGGCGGGGCTGCACGCCCGCCATGCGCGAGAGGCGCTCGATAAGGCAGAGCGTTTGCCCGCCACGGTCGCCGCGCATGAGCGAATGGACCTCGTCGATGACCACATAGCGCAGGTCGCAGAACATGCGCGGAATCGCCATGTGCTTATGGATCAGGAGCGCCTCGAGCGACTCGGGCGTAATCTGCAAGATGCCGCTCGGCTTTTTGATGAGCTTAGCCTTGTGCGACTGCGAGACATCGCCATGCCAGTGCCAGACGGGGATATCGGCCTCTTCGCAGAGGTCGTTGAGACGGACGAACTGATCATTGATGAGCGCTTTGAGGGGGCCGATGTAGAGGGCGCCCACGCTCGCGGGCGGGTTCTCCCAAAACTCGGTCAGGATGGGAAAGAAGGCTGCCTCGGTTTTGCCGGAAGCCGTGGATGCCGTTAGGAGCACATTGTCTTGTGTGTTAAAGATGGCATCTGCCGCCGCAACCTGAATGGAGCGCAGGCTCTCCCAATCGTGGGAGTAGATGAAGTCTTGGATAAACGGAGCATATCGGTCAAAGGCGTTCACGGGGCCTCCTTTCAAAAACGAATCTCTCAACGCGGTGGGCAGTGGCTTGCTGCATTAATGCCTCGACGTTTGCCCAGATAAAACCTGCCAAAATAAACCTGTCCCTTTTTGGCAGGTTAGATGGTGAATTCGGCGAAGTTACGGTCGCCGCCTGCGGTATCGGTGTCGCCTGTTGCGGTTGCTGGCGCCAGCGCGTCACCGCCGACGCTTTGCAGCAGCTCGGCTACGTTGGCGTCGGGGTTCTGGCATAGGATGTCGAGCAGCTCGATAAAGTCACGAATAACTTCACGCGGCGTCAGATGCGTATCGGCTCCCACACGACCGAACTCGATCTTGAGGAAGTCCACCAAGTCGTTCTCGGTAAGCGTGGGCGTCCAGCCAAAGTAGCCGGCGTGAATTTGCATGAGTTTTTCGATCAGCACCAGCAGCTCCTCATAGGTGAGGGGGTGCAAGCGAATGATAGGGGCCAACATGTCACGCATGTCCTCGCGCGCAAAACGTCCCTGCGTAAGACGGCTGCGAAGGGCCTCGTAGCTAAAGACGCCGCGACGGCGATCTTCGATGGAGGT
>DBGAPG010000038.1:0-5733 GCA_048438765.1 Collinsella sp. | reverse complement strand
TTTGGGGTGGCACGTTTTTGTTTGGGCGGACGTCTGTCGCGTGCGTTACTCGAAATATTGGAACTTGTTGGTTGAGAAGGCGAATGTGACGACGAAGCCTTCGCCGGGCTCGGATGCCGCGGTAACGTCGATGCCCATCTTGGAGCACAGGCGCGCCACCAGGTAGAGGCCGATGCCCGTTGCGCGCTTGGTGGTGCGGCCGTTGTCGCCGGTAAAACCCTTCTCGAACACGCGCGGCAGGTCTGCCGCACACACGCCGCAGCCGTTGTCCGCGACGGTAAGCTCGATGCGCTCGCTTGCCAGGCCCTCGTCCAGCAACGCGCCCGAAAACACGATCTTTGCGCCGTCCTCACGCGCATATTTAATGCTGTTCTGAATGAGCTGGCCCAGAATAAACTCGAGCCACTTCTCGTCGGTAAACACCTCAAAGTCGAGGTTCTCGCACACCGGGGCCACGTGCGCCGCGATGAGCTCACGCGCGTTGGCCTTGATCGCGCCCGTCACCAGGGTCTTAAGATCCCAGCGGCGAATCAGGTAGTCACGCTCCACGACTTCCGAGCGTGCATAGTACAGCGCCTGGTCGATATAGCGCTCCACGCGGGCAAGCTCGCGACCGAGGTCGTCTACGCGCGACAGATCGTCTTCGCTGCCGTCCAGGTTTTCAAGAATCAGATGGGCTGCCGCCAGAGGCAACTTGGCCTCGTGGACCCAGCTTTCGATATAGTCGCGATAATCATCGGTCTGGCGCCGGCCTTCGGCAACCTCGTCGCAGGCAGCTTTGCCCACCCGGCGCAAGACCTCGTACTCAAGCTCGCCCTCGGCATAGGTCGGGCATTGCACCATCTCCTGCACCCATGCGGGACTCTCGAGTTCCTCTGCCGCGCGCTCCAACTGACGCAGAAAACGGCGACGGCGAGCGTACTCGATCACGATGCCGAGCATACCGAAAATAAAGGACACGCCAACCGCCACGACCACGATAGAAACGGGTGCGCCGGCGACCGTCAGCACAAAGCAGCTCAGCAGCACGCCGCAGGTCCACACGGCGACGGGAAGCAGCGCATCTTTAAAGAACTTGCCAAACGACATAGCCGGCCCCTAGACCGAATAGCCTTGGCCGCGGTGCGTCGTCAAATACCCCTTGATGCCGATTTTTTCGAGCGTGGTGCGCAGGCGGTTGATGTTGACGGTAAGCGTGTTGTCGTCCACGAAGGCGTCGGAGTCCCACAGGTCCTGCATGATGGCCGGACGCGAGACGATCTTGCCCGCGCGACCCAAGAGCAGCGAAAGGATACGCAGCTCGTTTTTGGTGAGCTCGGTACTGTCGCCGGTTGCCGTATTGGTGACCATGGAGCGGGCGAGGTCGAGCTCCAATCCCTTGTGGACGAGCGTGCTGCGCTCGCCTGCCGCCGCGGTGCGACGCAGCAAGGCATTGATGCGCGCCACGAGCACACGGGCGCTGTAGGGCTTGGGAACAAAGTCGTCCGCGCCGAGCGTCATGGCCATGACCTCGTCGATCTCGGTCGTGCGCGACGTGAGGACGATGATGGGGACCTCGGATTCGCGGCGAACCTCGTGGCAGATATGCTGGCCGTCCTTGACGGGAAGCGTGAGGTCGAGCAGCACCAGGTCGGGCGCGGCGGCGAGAATATCGCGCGAGACATGCTCAAACGATTCGCAGGCCTCGACCTCAAAACCGGCACGCGCCAAAATGTCGGCGAGCTCGCGACGGATGGGCTCGTCGTCCTCAACGATATAGATCAGCGCCATGGATTCCGCTCCCCTCTTGGTTGTCTTGCCACCATTATGGCCGCGAAACTGCAGGTGTGCACCGCGCGCGGTACCAAGGTGACAGAACTGTTCGCGAGCGGGGGCGTTTTGTCCGCCTCGCACTCGCAGTGGTGACGGGGACCAACATGATTCTTAATCCCCGTCCCAGAAAAATCATTTAGCGGCGGGCACGGAGCTTTTCGTAGCCTTCGGCGAAGAAGGCGACCGTGGCGGCGTCGGCGTCGGCGGCGTCCGTCTCGGTTGCGGGGACCACGCCGTGCTCGTCGCTCACTAGGAACAGCGCGCCCTTAAGCTGCGCGGGAATATCTACGCGCGTGACCGGGATGCCCTTGGTCTGGGCCAGCTGCTCGATGAGCGTCGCCGTGCCGCACAGGCACTCGTCCGCCGGCGCCACAAAGGCCAGCTCACCGTCGTTGACGGCAGCGAGCAGCTCGGGCGCCACGCCGGTCTCGTCGGCTTCGGAGCGAGCCTCGGCAGAACGGGCACGCAGCGCCTTGGCCGACGTGTCGGACAGCGGCTCGTACTCCCCCACCGTCATGGCGGCGTTGCCGTTAACGTCGATCACTAGCATGAGCACACCGTCGTGGGCGGTGTAATCGCCCTCGGCAAGTGACCACTCAACGTGCTGCTTGGCCCAACTGAGCATGTTATGGGTAAGCGGCTCGCCCTGCACCAGACGCTCGGACAGTGCGCGGATGTGACGGTTGAGCATGGGCACCTTTTTGTTGGACATACGCCAACGGCAGATGAGCGCGGGCTTGTCGAGCGTGAACTTCTCGACCGCCTCCTGATTGGCGCAAAAGTCCTCGTACGCACGCTGATCCTCGGCATTGCCAAACAGCTCGGCATCATCAATCTGGGGCATGGTTGTACCTTTCGTGTTAGTCATTCCGTCCTCTTATACCAAAAAGACGGCCCTCCAAACGGAGCAGCCGTCTTTTGCAGAGATTATTTTGCCGCAAGGCAGGTCTTAATGACGGAAATGCCTAGCACCGGTGAATACCATCGCAATACCATGCTCGTTGCAGGCCTGGATGCTCTCATCGTCGCGCTTGGAGCCACCGGGCTGGATGATGCAGGTCACGCCGTGTGCAGCAAGCACGTCGACGTTGTCGCGGAACGGGAAGAATGCGTCGCTTGCGCAGGCAAAGCCGCCCTTCTCCACGCCCTCGCGCTCGCAGAAGTCCTCGGCGCGCTCGCAGGCAAGCAGTGCGGAGTCAACGCGGTTGGGCTGACCGGGGCCCATGCCAATGCCGGCCTTGCCCTTGGAGACCAGGATGGCGTTGGACTTGACGCCCTTGCAGACCTTCCAGGCAAACTCGAGCTCGGCCATCTCGGCGTCGGTGGGCTTGCGGTCGGTGGGGAACGTAAAGGTCGCGGGATCCTCGGTCACGTGGTCGACCTCCTGCACCAGCATGCCGCCGTCGACGGAGCGCAGCTCCACCTGGGCGCCGTGGTCCACGCCGCCGGTAGCCAGCACGCGCAGGTTGGGGCGCTTGGCCATACGCTCGAGTGCCTCGGCGGTGTAGCTCGGGGCGATGATGACCTCGACGAACTGCTTGTTTTGATCGGCGAAGTGCTCAACCAGATCAAAGGGAACCTCGCGGTTGCAGGCGATGATGCCGCCAAAGGCGCTCTTGGGGTCGCAGGCGAAGGCGCGGTCGTAGGCGGCCGTGATGTCCTCGGCAACGGCGGAACCGCAGGGGTTCTGGTGCTTGAGGATCACGCAGGCCGGCTCGTCGAACTCGCGAACCAGGTTCCAAGCGGCGTCGGCATCCAGATAGTTGTTGTAGCTGAGCGGCTTGCCCTGGATCTGCTCGGAGCCCACGAGCGGGAACTGCGAGCTCGCGGTGTTCTCGCAGCCCTCGGCAAAGCGGTAGACCGTAGCCTTCTGCTGAGGATTCTCGCCATAGCGCAGGTCGTCGACCTTCTCCAGCGAGATCTCGAGCTTGGCAGAGGTGTCCGCCACGTCGCTTGCCTGGGCGGCAAGCCAACGGGAGATAGCCGTGTCGTAGGCGGCGGTGGTCTGGTAGACCTTCACCTGCAGGCGACGACGGGTGGAAAGCGTGGTGCAGCCACCGGTCTCGTGCATCTCGGCCAGGACGGCATCATAGTCGGCCGGGTCGGAAATGACGGTAACGCTCGCGGCGTTCTTGGCAGCAGAGCGCAGCATGGAGGGGCCACCGATGTCGATGTGCTCGATAGCGTCCGCGAAGCTGACCTCGGGGTTGGCGACGGTCTTCTCGAACTCGTACAGGTTGACGACGACCAGGTCGATCAGCTTAATGCCGTGCTGAGCGGCCTCCTGCATGTGCTGCTCGGAATCGCGGCGGGCCAGCAGCGCGCCGTGGACCTTGGGGTGCAGCGTCTTGACGCGGCCGTCCATCATCTCGGGATAGCCCGTGAACTCCTCGATGGGGGTTACGGGAACGCCCGCGTCCTCGATGGCACGAGCCGTGCCGCCCGTAGAGATGATCTCGACGCCAAAGTCGTCAACCAGCGTCCGTGCGAAATCGACGACGCCCGTCTTATCGGTAACCGAGATCAACGCGCGTGCGATCTTCACATCAGATCCCATGCAGTCCTCCTGTCTGGTACGCCGCCGTGCTCTGTGAGTCGGTGATACGTCGATCTGCAGCGCTCGCGCAGCGGCATTGAGAATACTGATTCAATGTAGCGCATCGAGCGCGACGATGCACCCCGCAACGCACGGCTGTGCAGAAAAAGCTTGCGAGCGGGGTTGCAGGAGCGCCACTGGGCACGGTGAGTTGATGGAACACAGGGGCACCATATTTAGATGCCAATGGCGTGGTAGAACTTTGCTCGATATGCATCCGCAATAGAAAGAGGCACCATGGTCTCGCGGGTTCTCTACCGACCGTTTGATACCGAAGACTTCGACGCCATCGCGCTGATCTTACAGCAGCTTTGGCATAACAACTCGGATAACGATGAGTACAACCGCCTCGAGGCCGCGTGCGACCTTGCCTACTGCCTTTCGTCCTCGACGTTTTCGCAGGTTGCGGTGATTGACGGCGAGGCGCGCGGCATTGCGCTTGCACGCGCAGGACAAAGCTCCGGCGCCACCGTCAAGGAACATTGGATGGATACCGAGCGTGCACTGCTTTCGCAGATGCGCGAACTGGAACCCGAGTCGTGCGCCGAGTATCTCTCGTTTGTGCGCACAACCATCCGAACCAACAACCGCCTGCTCGAGAGCAGCCCGTTGCCACACGACAACGAGGTCACACTGCTTGCCGTGGATCGCGATGTCCACGGCCTGGGCGTTGGCACGGTGCTGCTCGACGCCGCTATCTCGCATCTGTCCTCGTGCGGGGCGACCAGCGCGCACCTGTACACCGACTCCAACTGCTCGTGGAAGTTCTACGAGCTGCACGGCTTTAAGCGCACCGCCACGCACCGCGCTAACCGCGAGGAACGCCGCCACGCCATGCCGCGCGAAAGCTTCCTCTACGAACTCGACCTAACAGTCTAAAACCCGGCAGTTAGGGACGTTCCTCTTGTGCCGGCACCCCGGGACACTCCTTGGCAGCAGCCGCACCTAGTCGTTGGGGACGTTCTTAAATGACTAGTCGTTGGGGACAGTCTTAATCAAAACGACCGACGAAGCCCTTCTTGAGGTCGCTATATAGGGGTTCACATATAGCTGTGGTCAAAAAACATCAAATATGAGTACTGTTACCTTTTTAGTGGCAGCGAAATTCGGCTTTTTCGGGTCTCTTAGACCTCTCGACGCGTTGGATGAACTAACGTATCTCCCCAAATGTACAATAAAATGGACCCCTAACGAGAAATAATCTCGTTAGGGGTCCATTATTTAGTACAAACAAATGTGACAATCTAGGCAACAGTACTCATATTTGGCATTTTTTGCCCACTGCCCCTTGCGCGAAGATCCGCAGCGGAAAGTATGGCCCGTTT
>DBGAPG010000037.1:0-7017 GCA_048438765.1 Collinsella sp. | reverse complement strand
CGTTCATTCGTCGCTCGCGCACCCAAGTACGCTTCGCTCCTCTTTCACGCCAACCCGGGGCCCCTCGTAAAGCCGTCTCCGTGCTCCATTATTCAAAATTGATCCCCTTTCCGATTTAGCCCCTTTCGTGGAGGTCCAGGACACTCTTATCTCAAATCTCACCTTAAGGAGAACATCATGGCCGCCAACACTCAGGCTCGTACTATTTCCACCAACGCCGCTTACGACAAAGGCATCCTCGATATCACCTCGTTGGTCCTGCTCGCCGTCCTGCTTGCCGCCGGCTTTATCCTCAACATGACCGTAGGCAACGCTCTGGCGGTTACGGGAATTAAACCTCAGTTCATCATCGCCGCCTATGCCCTAGCCATCGCGCTCACGCAGGCGAGCTTTGCCCAGGCCGCCATCTTTGGCATCCTGTCGGCCGCCGTTATCCAGATCACCACGTCAATCCCTGGCCTCAACTTTGTCACCGAGCTTGCCGGCGCACTGACCATGGCTGCCCTCGTCAAGTCCAATATCGGCGGTGACAAGACTAACCCCTTTATCGCCGGGCTGCTCACCACCCTGGTCTCGGGTGCCCTCTTCGCCGTCCTGGGCACCGTCATCATGGGTGCCGCGCTGCCCACGGCGCTCGCCAAGGTGCCCATCGTGCTCGGCACTGCCGTCTTCAACGCCGTCGTGGTCCAGGCCCTCTTCTTCCCCCTCCGCAAGGTGCTCAACAAATAGCCTGATATGATGGACGGGCCGCAACTCCACGGCCCCGTCATCAAAAGACTGTCCCAGACAACTAGCTCTTGGGGACGTTCTTAAACGACTAGTCATGTAAGAACGTCCCCAATGACTATGAAAGGTATCCATGGAAACGATCATCAACGTCGACGATGTCTCGTTCTCCTATGGCATGCAGACCGAGCAGGCGCTCAGCCACATCTCGCTCAGCGTGAACAAGGGAGATTTCATCGGCATCATCGGGCCCTCGGGCGCCGGCAAGTCCACGCTTGCCGCCTGCCTGTCGGGTGCCGTGCCCCACCACTACACCGGCACGTTCTTTGGGGCCGTCATGGTTGACGGCCACGACACCTGCGAAGCCTCGCTCACCGACGTGTCGCAAATCGTCGGCAGTGTGCTGCAGGATATCGACACGCAGATGGTCGCTTCGGTCGTCGAGGACGAGATGCTCTTTGGCCTCGAGAACTTTGGCGTTCCCCACGACCAAATCGAGCAGCGCGTGAGCGAAACGCTCGAGACCGTCGGCATCAGCGACCTGCGCGACCGCGAGATCGCCACCCTCTCGGGCGGACAGAAGCAAAAGGTAGCCATCGCCGCCATCCTCGCCATGCGTCCGCGCGTCTTGGTTCTCGACGAGCCCACCGCGGCACTCGACCCCGCCAGCTCCACGTTGGTCTTCGAGACGCTGCGTGAGGCAAACCGCACACTTGGAATTACCATCGTCGTCGTTGAGCAAAAGGTCGCCCTGCTCTCGGAGTACTGCAACCGCGTGCTCGTGCTCAACCATGGCGAAATCGCGCTGCAGGGCGAACCACACGAGGTCTTCGCGCATACCGACGAACTCCGTGCCATCGGCGTCGACTGCCCTCGCGTCACGCGTATCTTCAATAGCCTCGAGGCCGATGGCCTGGTAAGCGGTACCCCTTGCTTGGACGTCGATGAGGCCGAGCGCCTGATTTCGGGCATCGTCGACCCCGCACACGCAAGCAACGACATTCAGGCACCCGCCGGCTCACCGCACGCACCGTCGTTGCGCCCTCATGCCAAGGACGCCGAACCCGTACTCACCTTCGACCATGTTGAGTTTGCCTATCCCAATGGCGGCGCCACCGTACACGACCTCAACCTGACGCTCTATCCCGGCGAGCTCGTGGGCATCGTCGGCCAAAACGGTGCCGGCAAGACCACGCTCACCAAGCTGCTCACAGGCCTGCTCAAGCCCGCCTCGGGCAGCGTGCGCGTCACGGGACTGGATACCGCGGCCGTTCCCACGAGCCGCATCGCCCGCGAAGTCGCAACCCTCTTTCAAAACCCCGACCGCCAGATCTGCAAGGATACCGTACTCGACGAGGTCGCTTTTGGCCTGGAGCTTGCCGGCATCGACCGTGCCGAGGCTCTGCGTCGTGCCCAACTCGTCATCGACCGCTTTGGCTTGCCGGCCGACGAGGCGCCCTTCTCGCTCTCGCGCGGTCAGCGACAAATGGTGGCGCTTGCCTCCGTCGTAGTGGTTGAGCCCAAGATCGTCGTGCTCGACGAGCCCACGAGCGGCCTTGATTACCGCGAGTGCATGACCGTCATGGAAACGGTGCGCACCATGGCCGAGCGCGGTTGCGCCGTTATCATGGTTTGCCACGATATGGAAGTCGTCTCGGATTTTGCCGAGCGCATTGTGGTAATGGCCGACGGTCGCATCCTCGACCGCGGCCGCACGCACGAGCTATTCTCGAACATCGATCTCATGCGGCGTGCCTACGTGGAGCCTCCCCAGGTTATTGAACTCTCGCGCCGTCTGGCATCTTCCGTCTCGCCCGCTTTTGCGCAGGTGAGCGAGGTCACCGATGTCGTTCGAATTACCAAGGAGATGGTCCACCGTGGTTAACGTCATCGACTACATGCCGGGCGATACGCTACTGCATCGCCTGAACCCCGTCGTCAAACTGGGCCTCGCCGCCGCCATCATCGTCGGCATCTTCTTGTCCGACACCTACGTGGCGCTGTTGGGCTTTTTGGCACTCACCCTTGCGCTGGGTGCCTATGCCGGTGTCATCGACCGTCTGCTCTCGCTGCTCAAGTTGCTGATTCCGCTCGCGCTTATCATGCTGGTGCTCCAGCTGGCCTTTATGCGCGATGGCAACGTGGTGTGGAACTTTATCACCGACACGGGTCTCATCACAGGATCGAAGGCCTGCCTGCGCCTGCTGGGCGTGGCGTTACCACTCATCCTCATGCTCATGGTGACCAAGCTCAACGACCTTGCCAACGCCTGCGTCGAGGTGCTGCACGTGCCGTATCGCTATGCCTTCACCTTTACCACGGCGCTGCGCTTTGTGCCGGTGTTTGGTCAGGAGATGAACGCCATCATGGAGGCGCAGACCGCACGCGGCGTCGAGTACGACACCAAGAACCCCATCAAGAAGCTTAAGCTCATGCTGCCACTGTGTGTGCCACTGCTCATCTCGAGCGTGGGCAAGACCGATGCCACAGCCTTGGCGGCAGAACAGCGCGGCTTCTATCTGCGTACGCGCGCCAGCTCGTACAAGCGCTACCCCATCAAGGGCCTGGACATCGCCGTACTCATCGTCAACATCGCCCTCATCGCCATCGGCTTCCTGTTCTAGTTCACCACCGACAGCAACCGCCCAACGCAAAAGGCCTCGGCTCGCACCAAACGAGCCGAGGCCTTTACTGTTTCACCAGATAAAACCTACCAAAATTAACCTGTCCCTTTTTGACAGGTCGGAAGCTAGAGGCGGTAGGGAGCGCCGCTGCGGATGATGGATTCGCGCAC
This sequence comes from Collinsella sp., assembly GCA_048438765.1. Taxonomy (GTDB): domain Bacteria; phylum Actinomycetota; class Coriobacteriia; order Coriobacteriales; family Coriobacteriaceae; genus Collinsella. The sequence goes on along the minus strand of DBGAPG010000037.1, from coordinate 3,497 downwards.
CAGGACATCCATGGCGTCGAGGGTGATCTCGGGCATCTCTCGGTACTTTTGCAGCACCGAGAGCTCGGTGCAGGCCAGAATGACGCGGTCGCAGCCGCTACGGGCAAACTCCCACATCACACGGTCGAACTTATCCATATCGGGCTCACGCCCGGCCTTCACATCATCGTAGATAAGCGACATCACATCGTTCTGACGTTTCTCACTGGGATAGACAACCTCAACACCCGCAGCCTTACATTCGCGGCCGTAGACGCCCGCGCCCACGGTGCCATCGGTTCCCATAATGCCAATCTTGTGCACCGGCTCGGCCGGCATACTCAGGTTGGGATCGAACTCGCACTCCCCCATCACCGCACCGGCCAGAGCATAGCGCACCGACTCACGCGGCATGTGGATAATCGGCACCTTCGTAAACGACTGGATCTGGTCGTAGAAGTAGTGCGACGTGTTGCAGGGAATGGCAATGTGCGCACAGCCCAGCGACTCGAGTGCCTGGGCGCACTCTTTCATGGTCGCCAGCAGCTTGGCATGCTCGCCGGTCTTAATGGCCAACGTGCGGTCGGGCATGGTCGACTTGGAGAGCACCACCATGTCGATATGTTCCTGATCGCAGGCAGCAGCCGTATGACGCACCACCTGGTCGTAGTAATACGACGTGGCCTCGGCGCCCATACCGCCGATAACTCCCAGCTTTTCCATCGCCGCCTCCTTGGTGACGCTTGCGCAATTGCGCGTATCATACCCGCGCCCGCCCGAAGCAAACCGGACGGGCGCCGCGCTCATCTACTTGTAATACGTCTTGAACAGCTTAAAGTGGCGCAGCTTGGTGTGCCACATGCGCAGCCAGCGATTAAAGACAAAGTCGCCCTTCATAAACGAAGGGTCGGCGCCCTTGCCTTCCTTGTCCAGGCGATGCACCTTAGCGCGCAGCTCGGGATCCTTGACGTACTTGTCGACGACGCCCATGGGAACGACCATCCACAGCGCCTCGTCCTGTGCCGTCACAAACTCCGGCTCAAACGGGCGGTCGAACACATACTCGTCCACCACATACTTGGCAACGTTAAAGCCGCTGTTGGTAACGTAGTAGTTGCTGCGGCCCTGGCGCGTGTTGAAATCGAAGAACTTAAACGAGCCGTCGCGCTCGTCGTACTTAACGTCAAAGTTGGAATAACCTACAAAGTTCAGGTCCTCGAGCAGCTTGCGCACGCCGCCCATGAGCTCGTCATTGGGCTCGGTAATGATGCAGGCATGGTTGCCGACACCGTGAGGCTGATGCTCCTCGAGCAGCACGTGACCCAGGCACATCATGCGGACCTTGCCGTTGCGGTCGGAATAGCTGGTGAGCACGCGCATGTACTCGTCGTTGCCGGGCACGCGATCCTGCAAGATCAGGTCGTCGGTGTAGCCGCTGGCATACGAGTCACGAATGACCTGTTCCAGCTCGGCACGGTCGGCAATCTCATAAGCCTTTTTCTGCCCCTCGAACTCGTGCTGCCACCACATGATGCCGTCAGAAGGCTTCAGAATCATCGGGTAAGGAAAATCGATCTGGTCGAGCACTTCGGCAGGCGCCTCACCCTGGGCGTTCAGCATCGCCATGGTGAAGGTAAAGGTGTGCGGATAGGGCACGCCATGCTTCTCGCACAGCTCGTAGAAGATCTCCTTCTTCTGGCACTGCTCAAGCATGCTATAGGGAGCGTAAGGCGCGACGATGTTATCCGCCAACTCATGGGCATCCTTGGCTTGAGCCACGAGAGCGACATAGTTGTCACCACAGCCCACAAGGACAATCGTCTTATCGGCATGCGCTTGGGCAATGCCGTTGACGGTTTTGAGCATCACGGGCATGGTATCGATATCCACGTTGGGCGTGTAGTCGATAATCTGGCTGCGGTACGCGGGACCCGTCTGATACTTGCCAAAGACCAGACTCTTGACCTGGTACTCCTCGTAGAAGGCACGCGCCACCGAATAGGCGTTGATGTCGCCACCAAGCAGCACGGGAATGAACTCGCGCTCTGTAAATTGCAATGCCATGGAAACTTCCTATCATGAACTGCCCACACAACGGGCGGTCTTTGCGCAACTGATTTATTCTAGCGTGCCAAGCCGCCGGCGCCCAAAGCTCCACCGTATCTATGGCAATCAACGTAATTGTCCAGCACGAAGGCCAGCACGAAGACGGCGCTCACCGTTGTATGACAATGGGCAATGAACCTACCATTGTTGTAGGATTCAACATGTTGCCCGCCCCGTCGAAAGGTGCACCGTGCCCCAGGTTCATCCGATCAACAACCCCATCATTGACGCCGCCAAGCGCGAACTTGCGGATCGTGCCCAGACGGCAGTTCCCCTACGCACCGCAAACGATGCTTACAACGGGCCTGCCCGTATCGTCTCAATCAACACGTCGGAGCACAAAGGCACTCGCAAGTCGCCCGTCGCCGATGGACGCGACACCGTCATCGAGCAATTTGGCCTCGCTACCGATGCGCACGCCGGACATTGGCACCGCCAGGTCTCTTTTTTAGCCGCGGAGTCCATCCAGACGGCGCAGGCACGCGGGCTCGACGTACACGAGGGTGACTTTGGAGAGAACTTCACCACGCAAGGCATCAATCTACTCTCGCTCCCCCTGGGAACGCAGCTCAAGATTGGCAACGATGTCCTGGTCGAAATCAGTCAGATCGGTAAGGTCTGCCACACCCGCTGTGCCATCTACTATCTCGCCGGCGACTGCATCTTTCCCCACGAGGGCGTTTTTGGCGTGGTGCTAAAGGGCGGAGAGGTCCATACCGGCGACGAAATCCAGGTGGTCAAGCTCGGCGACGGCACTTGCTCGTTCACCCCCGCCGAGGCGCTCGAAGAGATTGAGCAGGCTCGCCAGGAGGGCACGCTGTAGTTGTAAAACCCCACGTTGAGATAGCTTTTACAGCCCAAAGCTCCTCTTAAACAGGCCCCCGTAACGTTAAAGTTGAACTCTATGGTTTCTCAACAATTCATCATAACTGCAGGTCAAAGCCAAAGCCTCAAGTTCAACTTGACCCTTTGGAACCTTTAAGGTTCAAGTTGAGGTCGAAAGCAGTAGTAGAATACCGTTCGAACCATAACCTACGATTGATTGCAGAGGGACTGGATGCAGCATTCGAATCATCGCACCGCAGCGCTCATTGCGTCGAAGCCGGCTCGTATCATCACGAGCGCCGCGCTCGCCGTTGCGCTGACGGCCTCGCCGATGCTCTCCCCCGTTGCGGCGTATGCCGCCTCGCAGGCAACGCAGGACCAGCTTTCCGCAGCCCAGCAGAAGATCGAAGCCGCCACGAGCGCCTACAACGACGCCCGCACCAAACTCGATGACCTGCAAAAGCAGATTGACTCCAATGAGGCAAGCATCGAGGAAATCGAGGCTAAGCTTCCCGAGCAGCAGGCCAAGGCAAGCTCCGCCATGCGCGATCTGTACAAGTATCAGAAGGGCACCAATCCCATCGTGA
>DBGAPG010000036.1:0-7849 GCA_048438765.1 Collinsella sp. | reverse complement strand
ACTTCTGCCAGTCCTTCATGACCGAGCTCTATCGCCACATCGGCCCCAACACCGACGTTCCCGCCGGCGACCTGGGCGTTGGCGGCCGTGAGGTTGCCTACATGTTCGGTCAGTACAAGCGCCTGACCAACGAGTGGACCGGCGTCCTCACCGGCAAGGGCCTCTCCTTTGGCGGCTCGCTCGCCCGTACCGAGGCCACCGGCTACGGCCTGGTCTACTTTGTGGACGAGTACCTCAAGAGCCGCGGCGACTCCTTCGAGGGCAAGAACGTCGTCGTTCACGGTTCCGGCAACGTTGCTATCTATGCCGTCCAGAAGGTCTCCCAGCTCGGCGGCAAGGTGCTTGCCTGCTCCGATACCCACGGCTGGGTCGAGGACCCCGACGGCATCGACTACACCGTGCTCGAGCATGTCTATAACAAGACGCGCTCCGGCCACGACAAGGGCGTCACGCTCGCCATGTACGTTGACGAGAAGCCCAACGCCGTGTGGCACGAGGGCGACGGCCGCGGCGTGTGGGAGCTGCCCTGCGACATCGCGCTGCCCTGCGCTCGCGAGAACACGCTGCTGCTCGAGGACGCCCAGGCGCTCGTCGCCAACGGCTGCAAGGTGGTCGGCGAGGGCGCAAACATGCCCACGACCATCGAGGCCACGACCTACTTCCAGGAGAACGGCGTCGCCTTTATGCCCGGCAAGGCTGCCAACGCCGGCGGCGTGCTCGTGTCCGGCCTGGAGATGAGCCAGAACGCCGAGCACCTGTCCTGGACCTTTGAGGAGGTCGACGGCAAGCTCGAGCAGCTCATGCGCGGCATGTTCCACAACGTTGACGACACCGCCAAGGAGTATGGCCAGGAGGGCAACTTTGTCATGGGCGCCAACATCGCCGGCTTCCTGAAGGTCGCCGACGCCATGCTCGCCCAGGGCGTCTGCTAAATCCAGCTCGACATAGCAACTGATGAGGCTCCCAGCATTTGTGCCGGGAGCCTTTTTCTATGGTGGTGAGGGCCGTGCGCCCTCGTTTGGTACACTAGAGGACACTGGACAAGTGAAGAGATGGGGGAGAACGTGCTCAAGTTCGGTACCTACGTCCGTGTTGGAAACGCGGCCGAAGCCTATGAGCTCTTACAGAAGAACCGCAACAACAAGATTGTGGGCGGCGGCATCTGGATGCGTCTGGGTTCGCGTCGCGTGGCGACGGCGATTGACCTTTCGGCCTGCGGACTCGATCAGATCGAGGAGACCGAGACCGAGTTTCGCATCGGTGCCATGTGCACCCTGCGCCAGCTCGAGCGTCATGCCGGGCTCAACGCGCTTGTCAACAATGTCTTTGAGTTCGCCGTCCACGACATCGTGGGCGTGCAGCTGCGCAATACCGCCACGGTGGGCGGCAGCATCTACGGCCGCTTTGGCTTCTCGGACGTTCTCTCGGCGTTCCTGGCGCTCGATTCGTATGTTGAGCTGACGGGCGCCGGCCGCGTGCCGCTCGCCGAGTTCGTGCGGATGGGTTACGTGCGCGACGTGATCGAGCACATCGTGGTCGTTAAACACGATTACCGTGCGAGCTACGAGGCCGTGCGCAAGGCCGCGACCGACTTCCCCTCGTTGAACGTCACCGCCGCCTGGTGGAACAACACTTGGCACGTCACCGTGGGCGCCCGCCCGCTGCGCGCGACCCTGCTGCAGGGCGTGGCGTGCGGCCTTACCAACGAGCAGCCTTCCGAGGACGAGCTTCGCGCCCTTGCTGCATCCGTGCGTGCCCTGAGCTACGGAACCAACCTGTGGGGCTCGGCCGACTACCGCCGCCGCATCTCGGCCCCGCTCGCCATCCAGGCCGTGCGCCGTGCCGCCGGCATCGAGCTTTCTGCCGCGCTTGCCCGCGAGCTCGAGACCGTGCAGATCCCCAAGTTCGCCACGGACGAGTATTCCTGCCGCCGCGTGCCCGGCGTCGATTCTAGCGAGGTGCGATAATGGCTGCCAAACTCATCGATCTTTCCTTTACGCTCAACGGTCGCAAGGTCAAGGTTCAGATTGCCCCCGATACCATGCTCTTTTCGCTTTTGCGTGAGCAGGGTTGCGCGTCGGTGCGCTGCGCCTGCGAGACCACCAACTGCGGCCTGTGCACGGTGTGGCTCGACGGCGACCCGGTGCTGAGCTGCTCGGTTCCCGCCGCGCGCGTCGAGGGCCGCTCCATCACCACGCTCGAGGGCCTCAAGGCCGAGTCCGAGGCGCTGGCCCGTGCGATGGCTGCCGAAGGCGCCGAGCAGTGCGGTTTTTGCGCCCCCGGCCTCATCATGAACGTACTGGCGCTTGCCCGCGCCTCCAAGGAGGACCCGAGCCTCGTCGCCACGCGCGAGGAGCTCTCGCGCCAGCTCGCCGGCAACCTCTGCCGTTGCAGCGGCTACGAGAGCCAGCTGCGCGCCATCGTGCGCTTCCTCAACGAGTCCGGCGTGCAGGTGGGCTTTGAGATGCCCGAACTGCCGGTCAACGACACCAGCTGCGACGGTGTCTCGTACAAGCAGATCACCCATAAGCAGCCCAAGAAGGACTCGAAGGCGCTGCTCGAGGGCCGTCCCGTCTACACGGGCGATATGGTGCCCGCCGGCGCTCTGATCGTCAAGCTAAAGCGCAGCCCGTACGCCCGCGCCAAGATCCGCTCCATCGACACGTCGCGCGCCCTGAAGGTGCCCGGCGTGGTGGGCGTTTACACCTATGAGGACGTGCCCAAGCGCCGCTTTACCATCGCCGGTCAGAGCTATCCGCAGCCGAGCCCCTACGACCGCTTGATCCTCGAGAACCTCGTCCGTTACCAAAACGAAGAGGTGGCGATCGTCGCCGCCGAGACCGAGGAGGCCGCAGACAAGGCGCTCAAGCTTATCAAGGTCGACTACGAGGTGCTCGAGCCCCTGCTCGACTTTACCCAGGCACTCGATAACGATATCGTGGTCCACCCCGAGGGCGACGTGACCTTTATGTTCCCTCAGGGCGGCGACGTCCCGCGCAACTTGGTATGCAGCGGCACGAGCGACTTTGGCGATCTTGACGAGGCCTTCGCCCAGAGCGACATCGTCTTTGAGCGCACCTACACCAGCCAGGCCACGCAGACTGCGCCCATGGAGACCTTCCGTGCCTTCGCGACGACTGACGCATTCGGACGCATCTCGGTGACCACCTCTACGCAGGTGCCCTTCCACGTGCGCCGCATGGTCGCGCAGTCGCTCGACATTCCGCAGTCGCAGGTGCAGGTCATTAAGCCGCGCATCGGTGGCGGCTTTGGCTCCAAGCAGACGGGCTGCTGCGAGATCTTCGTGGCGTTCGTTACCCAGCAGACCGGCCGTCCGAGCTACTGCTGCTACACCCGCGAGGAGACCATCACCGCGGGCAACTCGCGTCACCAGATGCAGATGACCGTTAAGCTGGGCGCCATGAACGACGGCACCATCACGGCCATCGACCTGCATACGCTGTCCAACGCCGGTGCGTATGGCGAGCACGCCACCACGACGATCGGGCTTTCGGGCCACAAGAGCCTGCCCATCTACAACCACGTGAAGGCGAGCCGCTTTAGCTGGGACGCCGTCTACACCAATACCAATCGCGGCGGCGCGTATCGTGGCTACGGTGCCACCCAGGGCCAGTTTGCCGTGGAGAGCGCCGTTAACGAGCTCGCCGACATGCTGCACATGGACCCCGCCGACCTGCGCCTTAAAAACATCGTGCGCGAGGGCGAGACCATGCCGCAGTACTACAACGAGAAGCTCAACGCCTGCGCACTCGACCGCTGCCTGCTGCGCGCGATGGACATGATCGGCTGGCGCGACAAGCCGCTGGCCGTGGACCTGGGCGACCGTGTGCGCGCCCTGGGTTGTGCGCTCACCATGCAGGGCTCGGGCATTTCCAATGTCGACATCGCCGGCATCGATATGCGCCTGGAAGAGGACGGCTTCATTACCATCGGCACCGGCGCCACCGATAACGGCATGGGCGTCGACACGATCCTGGCGCAGATTGCCGCCGAGGAGCTGGGCGTGGAGAGCTCGCTGATCGTGGTGCGCGGCGTGGACACCGACGTCTCGCCGTTCGACGCCGGCTCGTACGCGAGCTCGGGCACGTACGTGACGGGTCTGGCGGCCAAGAACGCTGCGACCGAGCTGCGCGAGAAGATCTGCGCCAAGGCCGCCCAGATGTGGGACGTGGACGCCGTCGATGTGGTCTTTGATGGTCAGTACGTGCGCCTGTCCGACGAGCGTGCCGCGCGCGAGCAGAACCGCTACCTCACGCTGCGCGACTTTGCCAACCTGTGCGTCAAGAACATCGCGGGCGGCGACGCGCTCACCTCGCACGCTTCTGCCTGCCTGCCCGTTTCGCCTCCGCCGTTTATGGCCGGCATTGCCGAGGTCGAGGTCGACAAGGCCACCGGCAAGGTGACTGTGGTGGACTATGCGGCGGCCGTCGACTGCGGCACCGTGATCAACGAGGCGCTCGCGCGCGTTCAGGCCGAGGGCGGCATTGCCCAGGGCATCGGCCACGCGCTCTACGAGATTGTCGAGCATGACGATCGCGGCCGTCTGCGCACCGGCAACTTTATGAGCTACAAGCTGCCCACGCGCCTGGATATCGGCAGCATTCGCGTGGCCTTTGAGCCGAGCTACGAGCCGACAGGCCCGTTTGGCGCCAAGTCGATCGGCGAGGTCGTCATCAACACGCCGCTCGCCGCCGTGGCCTCGGCCGTCGCACACGCCACCGGCCACCAGGTGCGCTCGCTGCCGATCACGCCCGAGAAGGCCCTGCTGGGGGAGTAGCGGGGCAGCGAACAAGTCGTAATGGGCGGGGCGGGGCAACTCGCCCCGCCTTTTGCACTCGTGGTGAGGTCGTGAGCCTGTAAAAGGTGTGCGTGCGCTTGCCGTTCGTATCTGCTATCATTCCTAGTCTGTGCGCTCATGCGGGCGTGGCGGAATTGGTAGACGCGCCAGATTTAGGTTCTGGTGGGATTCCCGTGAAGGTTCGAGTCCTTTCGCCCGCACCAACGCATCTGCGTCGGCTTCGGCCGTCGCGACACTTTGTTGCATAAAGGTACCAGCACCTCAGATAAGCTGGGCAGTATGAGGAGGAACGTGTTGAACATCACCGCTTCTGACGTCAAGGACGCCAAGCTCACCGCTACGGTCACCATCCCGGCCGCCGACGTCGACGCCGCGATCAGGAAGGCCTACAAGGACACCGCCAAGAAGTACCGCTTCCCGGGCTTCCGTGCCGGTAAGGCTCCCCGTCCGGTCATCGACTCTGCTCTTGGCGCCGAGGCTACCCTCGCTCAGGCCACCAACGACCTGATCGCCGCCAACGAGCCCGCCGTCCTCAACGAGCTGGACATCGTCCCCACCAAGAGCGGTGACTACAAGGAGCTCGACCTCGCCAAGGATCACGAGGACTACACCTACACCGTCGAGTTCTCCCTGCGTCCCGCCGCTGAGCTCTCCTCCTTCGACGCTGTCGAGATCGAGATGCCCCCTGCGGAGGTCACCGAGTCCGAGATCAACAACCAGGTCGAGATGCTCCTCAACTACCGTGCCACCTTCGAGGACGTCGAGGGCCGTGCTGTCGAGGACGAGGACTACGTCACCGTCGACCTCAAGGCCGTCGAGAACGCCGACAACTTTGCCGCCGAGGGCCGCATGCTCATCGCCGGTAGCGACAGCAACCCCAAGGAGTTCAACGAGGCCCTGATCGGCGCTAACGTTGACGACGTCAAGACCGTCACCTGGACCGACGAGGTCGAGGAGGGCGAGGAGGCCGAGACCCACACCGTCGAGGTCACCGTCAAGGGCATCAAGGTCCGCAACACCCCCGAGCTCACCGACGAGCTCGTCAAGTCCGACTTTGGCTTCGATAGCATCGAGGCCATGCGCGACGCCATCAAGATCGAGATCGAGCAGGACAAGGCTTCCCGCCTCCCGGCCGAGAAGGAGAACCGTTGCGTCTCCGCTCTCGCCGAGCGCCTGCAGCTCGACGAGATGGATGCCGACTACGAGCAGTCCGTCTTTGAGGAGCTTGGCCAGAACTTCCTGTCCAACCTCGCTGCCCGCGGCATGACCCTGGACACCTGGCTGCCCGCTTCCGGCCTGACCATGGAGCAGTTCATCGGCGACCTGCACAAGCAGGCCAACGACGTTGCCCGTGAGTCCCTGGCGCTCGACGCTCTCGCCCGTGAGCTCAAGATCGAGGTCACCGAGGACGACATCAACGCCGAGTTCGAGAAGGCCGGCGTCAAGGACGTCGAGGCTTCCAAGGCCGAGTTCATCGCCGATGGCCGCATGCCTGCCGTTCGCGAGTCCATCCGCCGCTCCAAGGCCGTCGACCACTTGGTCGAGAACGCCAAGGTGACCGAGGTCGATGAGACCGCCAAGGACGCCGAGTAATTCTCGCCACCTTGCCCGCGAGCGCATGTATGTGCCCGTGATGGGGTAAAGTTAATAGCCGGTTATCCGGTTGTTTCGTACGGTGCCAGCCAATGCATAGCATGCGGGCACCGTACGTTTATCTAGAACCAATTTGGTCCGCAAGAGAGAAATGGAGATGCGTATGATCGCTAAGTTCGATTCCGCCCTCGTGCCATACGTTATCGAGCAGACGCCGCGCGGCGAGCGCAGCTACGATATCTATTCGCGCCTGCTCAACGACCGCATCATCTTCTTGGGCGAGGAGATTAACTCCGTCAGCGCCAACCTGGTCGTTGCCCAGCTGCTGCATCTTGAGAGTCAGGATGCCGAGAAGGATATCTCGCTCTACATCAATTCGCCCGGCGGCGAGGTTTACTCCGGCCTGGCGATTCTGGACACCATGAACTTCATCAAGCCGCAGGTCTCCACCATCTGCGTCGGTATGGCTGCGTCCATGGCCGCCGTGCTGCTTTCGGCCGGCGCCAAGGGCAAGCGCTTCTGCCTGCCGCACTCCAAGGTCATGATTCACCAGCCCAGCGGCGGTGCTCAGGGTCAGCAGACCGAGATCGAGATCGTGGCCGAGGAGATCAAGAAGACCCGCCGCGAGCTCAACCAGATCCTGTCCGACGCATCGGGCCAGCCTATCGAGAAGGTTCAGGCCGACACCGAGCGCGACAACTACCTGACCGCTGCCGAGGCCCTCGACTACGGCTTGATCGACCGTATCGTCACCTCGCGCGACCTCGCCGCGAAGGACGCCTAGGATGGCAGGTAACATGCAGGACAACTTTGACGAGAACGGCAACCCCATCCGCTGCTCCTTTTGCGGAAAAGAGCAGGGCCAGGTCCGTCGTCTCGTAAAGGGCCCGACCAACATCTTTATCTGCGACGAGTGCGTCGCCGCCTGCTCCGAGATCCTTGAGGAGTCGCTGGCTTCGGACTTTATGGACGCTGCCCGCAACGGCAAGCTGCCGGGCTTCCTCAACGACCACGGCCAGGCTGCATCCCAGCCCGCCGCGGACCCCGAGACCGAGGGTTTTGAGCTCGAGGACGATCGCCAGGTCATCACGCACGTGCCGACGCCGCACGAGATCTATGACGAGCTTTCGGCCTATGTTATGGGTCAGGAGGACGCCAAGCGCGCCATGTCGGTGGCCGTGTACAACCACTATCGCCGCGTGATTGAGGGCGGCGCTGCGGTGTCTGCCTTTGATGACGACATGGGCTCGCAGTTCGATGACGATATGGACGAGGTAGAGCTCGCCAAGTCCAATATTCTGCTGCTCGGCCCCACCGGTACCGGTAAGACGCTGCTGGCCCAGACGCTTGCGCGCATCCTCGAGGTGCCGTTTGCCATTGCCGATGCCACCGCGCTCACCGAGGCTGGCTACGTTGGCGAGGACGTGGAGAACATCC
>DBGAPG010000035.1:0-2719 GCA_048438765.1 Collinsella sp. | reverse complement strand
GAATATCTTTAACCCATCGGTGGTCAGAGGCGTGATGTTCATACAACCAAATTTGAATTTGCGCGCAGTTTTTAGGCATCAATTCGCCCAAATCGCCTGAGACCACCGCAAAGGAGCCTGTCCCCTTTGCGGTGGTTCTCCCCCGGCGCTACAGCAGATGTTCCTCGATAAAGATCGCGATGCCGTCTTTGTCGTTGCTCGCGGTTACAAAGTCGGCGGCGGCACGGGTGGCGTCGCTGCCGTTTGCCATGGCCACGCCCACGCCGGCGTCAGCCACCATGCAGGTGTCGTTGTCCGCATCGCCAAACACGCAGATGTCCTGGAGCTCCATGTCGTTGAGCTCCGCCACGCGCACAAGGCCGCGCGTCTTGGACACGCGCGGATCCATGAACTCGTAGAGCCGCTGCGTGGTCTGCAGGGCCGCTGCCTTAACGGTGCTATCGGCAAACGTCGACGCCCGCTCAATCACCCGCGGCATCACCTCGGGCGCCATGGTAAACATCACCTTGGGCTGCGGCTCGCGCAAAAACTCGGCAAAATCGACCACCTGGTAGGGCACGCCGTCGACGCGCGACAGGTGCTCGACGCACGCGTTGCTCTCGGGTACGTAGAACACGCCGTCTCGGGGGCAGACGGGTGTTGCCGGAAGGTCCGCCATGTGCTTGCAGATGCGCGCGATGGTCTCGCCCGGCAGCGGATAGCTCAGCTCGTTGATGTCGTGCGCGCGGTCGATGACCTCGGCGCCACCACAGCCCACGAGCACGTCCACCAGGCCTTCGATGCCCCAGAGCTCGTACATGGCCTCGGTCGCGTGGGCGTCGCGCCCGGTGCACAGGCCAAAGAGCACGCCGCGCTCGCGCAGGGCGCGGATCGCCGCCACGGTGCGCGGGGACACCGTGTGCTGGCTCGTGAGCAGCGTGCCGTCGATATCGCAGAACACGGCTTTGATGTGGCTGAAGGTGGTGTCCATGGGGGCCTTTCTGGGTTGTGCGGCGGTGTGGGGTGTATTCGTGAACGGCGTACATGGTATACCAAGGCGGACACGGGGCGCTTTGGCGCAAAACCACCACAAAGGTGCCTGGCCCCTTTGTGGTGGCCGGACCCGAAGGGTGTCCCGGCCCGGGGCGCAAACCATCACAACATTCGACGTTTTTCGGCAAAATCGCGATTTTCATCGAATGTTGTGATGGTTTTTACCGCCTTGCGGCACGATCAAAATGCCGGCGTCCAAACAGCAGCAGCGCCGCGGGAACCGCAGTCACGACCATGCCCGCACCAACGAGCGTCTGCTGCACGCCAAACGTCGCCGCCAGCCAGGGGGCAATCGCCAGCGGGGCCACGCCGGCAAACATGTTGCCAAAACCCATGACCGAGTTCACACGACCGAGCTGCTCGAGCGGGGCCGTCGTTTGCACGATCGTGTTGTGGAGCGGGTTGACAACGCCCCAGGCCACGCCCAGGACAATCTGGCCGACAAGGGCTACGCCCACGTACGGCGTTCCCACGTAGAGCAGGCTTCCCAGGCCTACGGACATGAGCGCCGCGAGCAGCGTTTTAAGGTTGACCAGGTTCGGCGGCAAGCGGAGCGCGAGGACGGCGCCCAGCACCGCGCCCACACCGCTGGCCGACGAGAGCCAGCCCATCCATTCGACACCGACATGCAGAACATCGCGGTAGAAGAACGACTCCAGCGGATCGAAGGCACCATAGCCAAAGTTTGAAAGGAAAATAATGCAGAACAGCAGGGCAAGGACGCTGTTGGTAAAGACTGTCTTGATGCTGGTCGCGAAGGTTGCGCGGGAAGATGTGTTGGGTTCGGGGCTTTGGCTGGCCTTATCCGATGTGATGTCGCCGATCGCGGGTTTGCCTTCGTGTGTGGCGGCCTGACCTGCACTTTGCCTAAAGTCCCAACCGGCAATGAGCGCCAGCACTGTAAAGAGCATCATGAGCACGAACACCGCGCGCGACGACGCGGCCGCCGCGACAAAGCCGCCCAGCGTGGGGCCAACGATGATACTCACGTTTGAAAACATGGCGATGGCGGAGTTGATGTCTTTGAGCTCGACGGAGTCGTCGGTGAGATACGCCGGATAGGATGTGGCGATGGGCTGGGCGAACCCCATCACAAAGCCCAGGAGCACCGCGCCGGCAAGAACTGTTTCGGTAGCGCTGCCAAAGACGATGATCGCCGCGCCGGTCGCCAGCGTGCTGATGACGCTCAGCAAGAAATGGCGGCGTGGGCCCAAAGCGTCAAGCGCCGCGCCACCCGCAAAGGACCCCAGAATCACGAAGACGTTCATAAAGAGTACTGCCAGCGATGTCGCGACGACCGAAGCGTCGTCCGCATAGGTGAGCGTTCCGATGACGCCGATAAAGTAGCTGGTCTGAAAACCGGTGTAGATGAGAAAGCGCATCGCCACCAGGCGCTTGGCCTGCACGGACAGCGAAGGCTGAGGCTTAGAAAAAAGAGGTGCGAGCATGGAGACTCCTTGTTTCATACGAATACGGGCGGTGGACATTCGCCACCGTCCATCAAATCAATCTATCCGCATGAAACATTAAGGACGCATCAAGCCCCTTCTCTCCGTTTTTCGCCCGTCATGAACTACTTGGTAGATTGTAAGACATGTCCCACACATCTACTAAAGCAAAAACCACCACAAAGGTGCCTGGCCCCTGTGTGGTGGAAATGACGTTTGCCCAGATAAAACCTGCCAAA
>DBGAPG010000034.1:0-6603 GCA_048438765.1 Collinsella sp. | reverse complement strand
GATTTGGGAGGTAAGCCCTGGGGCCTCCTGCGGTAACTAGGGAGGCCGAAGCTATTCGTCTTCTTGCTGCGGGTGCCTGGGGTAGGATGCGGCGTGCATTTTTGGGAGTATTCAGCAGCCGAGGGTGCCTGCATACTGGATTTTGGGCGAAAGGCAGGCACTGTGGGCCGCATCCTGTAAAAAATGATCGGTCCTTGAGGCATTGGGGGTCCAGGACCAGGGCATTCAGCGCGGTTTTGTGCACCCGTTCCCGCACCTGCGGACTCCGGGATGCTGAATACTCCAGATTTTGCACGCCGCCCCCTGGGGTACCTGCGGGCAAAAAGCAACCGCTCCGTCGAAGTATGCATTCGGCGGGGCGGTTTATGCAAAAAGGCGGTTGTGGATGCGTCGGTAGCTCGCTACAGCTTGAATCCCAGGACAGGTTACTCGGCGCTCTTGAGGGCGCCGACCATGTCGATCTTATTGAGGGTACGGTTGGTGGCGAGGTTGACGATAAACGTAAAGCCGAAGGAAAGCACCACGGCAAGCACGTAGCTCAGCGGCTCGACTTCGACGTCAAAGTACAGCGACGGCATCTGCAGGATGTACGTAAAGCTCTCGGCAAGCAGGCCACCCAGCGGCACGCCCAGTGCGGTGCCAATCGCCGTGAGGATCAACGTCTCCTTGTTGACGTAATGGTGTACCTCGCCACGGCGGAAGCCCAGCACCTTGATGGTCGCCAGCTCGCGCTCGCGCTCGGAGATATTCGTGTTGGACAACGTAAACACCACCACAAACGACAGGCACGCCGCCATAAAGGTCACGAGCACCACGACGGAATTGATGATAGTGAAGTTCGCCTCGTAGTTCTGCCAATGTTCGGCCGTGCTCGAGATGGTGAGCCAACCGTCACTCTTAAGATTCTTGCTAAACGCAATCTGGTCGGCCGACGAGCCCTTAAGCAGCACAAAGATGCCGTTAAGACGCGCGCTTCGGCCGAACGCGCGCTCATAGGTGCCCTGCGTCATATAGAGCGTGTTGCCCAAATAGTTGAGCGAGATGTCGCTGACTTTGACCTTGGCGACGTTGAGCGACGAATCCTGGACCTGCGCCGTGTCGCCCGGCTGAATCCCAAGAACCAGCTGTGAACTCTTGCTCAGATACACGTCTCCGTCACGCAAAGACAGTGGCTCTTTGGACTCATCCTCGAGACGCGCGTAGTCGTCCAGGTCGTTCGTGCGGTCATCGGGCACCACGATCAGCTGCACGGTCTCGCTCTTGCCGCCAAATGTAAAGGTGACGTTGTCGGTCATAATCGGCAGCGTCGAAGACACCGTCACGTTAGAATCCTTAGCCGCGCTGCGCTCATCCAATGCCGCGCACGTCTGCGAAAAATCGTCGGGATTGGCAACCGCCAGCAAGTCATAGCGCGTGATATGCCCATACTGCTTGGGCGAAAGCGCGACCGACGTGTCGCGAATACCCATACCGCAGATCACAAGCGCGGTGCAACCCGCGATACCGAAGATGGTCATAAAGGCGCGCTTTTTGTAGCGAAACAGGTTACGTGCTGCCACCTTGTTCAAAAAGCCCATGCGGCGCCAGATAAAGCCGATGCGCTCGAGCAAGATACGCGAGCCGGCGCGCGGGGCCTTGGGGCGCATGAGCGAGGCCGGAGTCTCGGCCATCTCGTGGCGGCAGGCGATAATCGTGGCGCCCACCACGCCCACGGCAAACAGCGCCACCGAGACGATCGAGGACACGATGTCGTACGAAAGCAACATCTGGGGCAGCGAGTACATGTCGTCGAACACCGTAAACAGGAACAGCGGCAGGCCCACAAATCCGATGATGTTGCCGAGCACGCCGCCGATCAGACAAGCCCACAGCGCATAGTCCACGTATTTGGACAGGATGCGTCCGCGCGAATAGCCGAGCGCCTTATACAGGCCGATGAGCGTGCGCTCCTCCTCGACCATACGCGTGGCGGTGGTAAGGCTGATGAGCACGGCGACGATAAAGAAGATGAACGGGAACACCGTGGCGATGGCTTCAATTGACGAGCTATCGCTCTCCACGCTCGAGTAGCTTGCGATATTGCCGCGGTCCTGGATGTACCAGGTGCATTCGCCCAGGTCGGAAAGCTCGGCGCGGGCGTCGGCAAACTGTTGGTCGGCGGCGGCACGGCGCTGGTCCAGGTCGGCTTGCGCCTGCGCACGCTCGTCGCTGCCCTCGGCCATGCGATTGATGTTGTCCTGCTCGATCCCAAAGAGCATGGCGGCCTGACGCTCGGCCGCATCCAAGCTTGTCGGCGTGTCGACCGTCAGCTCCTGAGCGCGCGCCTTCTCACGCTCCTCGCGGATCTTCTCTATATTGCCCTTGACCTCATTGATCTTTGCCGCGTAGGCATCCGAATATGAGTTGAGATCCTTGGCTCCCTCGACGACCACGTGGACCGCGGAGTAGGAAGAAGATGTCGCGGCGTCCTCGCTCACATAGAACTTATAGTCCGCCGCCGAGGCGGCACGGAAGGCGTTGACCGTCGAGTCAGAACTTACATCAGTGGGGTCGAGGACCTCAGCCGTAATGGTGTAATCGCCCGCGGCAAACTGGTCCTTGGCGCTTTGATTGGACGAGCTCGCGTCATTGGCGGCAAAACTCACCGTATCGCCGATTTTCTTGCCCGATGCCTTCAGGAACTTCGAAGTCACCGCGACTTCATCGGCGCTCTCGGGCAAATCGCCGTTCACGAGCACCGGCTGATCGATGTTCTCCTTGGAGAGACTCTGCACGACCACGCGCTCGCGCGTTGTGCCCACGGCGGTGTAGGCGGTCTCGGTGTAGATGCCCTCGGCCGTTTCGACGCCATCGACCTCTTGTATGGCGTCGAGATCATCGTCAGTCAGGCCATAGGTCGACTGCACGTTAATGTCATAGACATTTTGCTGGTCGAAGTAGGCATCAACCGAATCACACAGGTCCTCGCAACCCGCCTTAAGGCCGCACATCACGCTCACGCCAAGCGCGGTGATGACCACGATTGACAAAAAGCGCTTAAGACTGCCTCGGATTGTGCGGTAGATGCCACGGCGAAAAACCGTCGGCACCATATCGTTTGAGCTTTGGGCAGTGCGGTAGGTCGTAAAATCCTGCTCGCGCTCCGTGTTCTGCGCGTCGCGGCGTAGGCTGTTTTGGCGGTCTTGGTCCATGGGCGCTACCACTCGATCGTCTCGATAGGCACGGGATTTTGCTGGACCGTCTCGCTCTCCACGCGACCGTTCTTAAAGCGGATCAGGCGATCGGCCATGGGCGCCAGCGCGGAGTTGTGGGTGATGATGATGACCGTAATGCCCTGCTTGCGGCAAGTGTCCTGCAGCAGCTGCAAGATCTGCTTGCCGGTTTTATAGTCAAGTGCGCCCGTGGGCTCGTCGCACAAAAGCAGCTTGGGGTTCTTTGCCAGTGCGCGGGCAATGGACACGCGCTGCTGCTCGCCGCCCGAAAGCTGCGCGGGGAAGTTGGCGAGGCGCTCACCCAAGCCAACCTGGCAAAGCGTTTGCTCGGCATCGAGCGAATCAGGGCAGATTTGCGCCGCAAGCTCAACATTTTCGAGCGCCGTCAGGTTGGGGACCAGATTGTAGAACTGGAAGACAAAGCCGACGTCGGCGCGGCGGTATTCCACGAGCTGCGCCTCGTTAGCGGAGCTCACATCGCGCCCGTCCACCGTCACGGTGCCGGAAGTCGCCGTATCCATGCCGCCCAGAATGTTGAGCGCCGTGGTCTTGCCGGCACCCGAAGCACCCAAAATGATGGCGAGCTCGCCGCGCTCGACCGTAAAGCTCGCGCCGTCGAGTGCGTGAATGCGGGCGTCGCCCTCGCCGTATGCCTTGATGACGTCTTTGAATTCGATATAAGCCATCGATCGGTTCCCATCTGGTCGGATAACTCTTTAGTATTACCCATTTCGCACCGACTAAAAAGGGACGGGTTTATTTTGGCAGGTTCTATATGGGGAAACGGCAGCTATAGATGAGGCGCCGGGGAGGCAGAGAAATCATCGATGGGGTCAGGCCGACCGCCAAACACAACGCACGCATCTCAATCTGTCAGCCAAATCATTCGAACAGCTGTTCGTTTCTATGATATGATTCAGCTATCTAAGCAGGCCAATACGCAGAAAGGCGGCCAACATGGCGTTCGACTTTAAGAAGGAATGCAAGGAGCTCTACAAACCTGCAAGCAAGCCGAGCATCGTAACTGTCCCGCCTATGAGCTACGTTGCCGTTCGCGGAAAGGGCGACCCAAATACCGAAGGTGGCGAGTATCAAAACGCCCTGCCGCTGCTTTACGGCATCGCCTATACCGTCAAGATGTCGAAGAAAGGCTCAAGGAGTATCAAGGGCTATTTCGACTTTGTGGTACCGCCGCTCGAGGGTTTCTGGTGGCAAGACTCCCCGAGCGGCGACATCGATTATGTACGCAAGGACGATTTCAACTTTATCTCGTGCATTCGCCTGCCCGATTTCGTCACCCGAGATGACTTTGACTGGGCAGTCGCGGAAGCCACGACCAAAAAGAAACTTGACTTTTCTGCCGTCGAGCTGCTTAAAGTTGACGAGGGCCTCTGCGTTCAATGCATGCACACCGGGCCCTACGACAACGAACCGGCGACCGTAGGCGCTATGAATGAATACACGACCGAGCAGGGCTATGTCCCCGACTTCTCAGACACCCGTTTCCATCACGAAATCTATCTCTCCGATCCACGCAAATGTGCACCGGAGAAACTTAAGACTGTGGTTCGTCATCCTATCAAGCGCGCTGAATAGCGTGGAGCGTCATCTCACGCGCTAGGTTTTAAGCCAGCCAACCAGCCGCCTCCTAGGCCGTCCGGTAATTATCTTGACGCGGCCCGTCGCATCTTATAAGTTTGTTTTGCTAAAGCTGGAAAGCCTCTCAACGATGCGCAACTCCAGCTCTTTTTCTATCAAGAGGCTTAAATGAAATACCGGAAGTCGCGGATATCCATCAACGAACAAATAGCACTATTGACAGAATACAGGGGTCTTAAGTGCTCTGATCAAAGCGAACTCGAGCGAGCTTTGGTCGAAGTCGGCCACTACAGACTGTCGGCCTACTGGTTTCCCTACAAAACCAAATGCAAGTCCGGGATTACCATCTTTCGCGAAGGCACAACATTCGAAACCATCATCTACACGTATGAATTTGACCGAGCCCTCCGGCAGTTAATGTTTGATGCGGTCGGCAGAATTGAGATCTACCTCAAAAGCAGAATTGCCTATCTTGCCTCTGAGGAACGCGGGCCTTTCTGTTACCCAGATGTCGCCATAACGAGGCTCAACTCGGCATGTTCATCGCGCTTTGCGCCGCGCTGGGCTACGCAGCCGTCTTTGGCAGCGCCACCAATACGCTGCTCGCACCCATCCTGATTGGCTGCGAAGTCTTCGGTTTCGGTAATCTGCCGGCATTCTTCATCGTCTGCGTCGCGGCTTACCTGTTCAACATGGATAAGTCGATCTATGCCCTGCAGAAGCGGGCGTAGAAAGATGTCCAAGCAAGTGGTCTCAACCGGAAACGGCATCCCACTCTAAGGCTGTATTCCGGGACACGGTTTCCGTTTGGGACGCCATTCGGAAAGCGCATCCCGTTCTTTCACGGCGTCTTGGCTATGCAAAGTGCTCGAACGTTATTCCTCGTACGCGCCCTCGAGCCGAAGCAGCCACTCCTTGCGGTCAAGCCCGCCGGCATATCCGTTGAGCGAACCATCGGCGGCAACCACGCGATGGCACGGCACGATAATCGAAATGGGATTGCGTGCAACCGCAGTCCCCACGGCACGGGGAGACACAACGGGCGCCTCGTTTCCCGGTACACGATGTCGAGCCGCAACACGCTGGGCGATCTCGCCATACGTAGCGACCTCGCCACGCGGAATAGAAAGCAGCTCGTACCAAACTTCACGCTGAAACGCCGTACCGATCATATGCAACGGCGGCGTAAACCGAGGTTCCTGCCCTGCAAAATAAGCATTCAGCCAAGCCCAGGAACGCTCAAGCACCGAAGACGCCGCACCATTTGCAGGACTCACCGACGACATGCCGCCAGCACCAGAAACTGCATCGGCGCCTTCAACATGTTCAGGATCTTCTTTGAGAAGCGTGGAGCCAAAATGCTCCTGTCCCTCAAACCAAAGCCCCGTCAGACCGCGGCCATCAGCGGCAAGCAAGATTTCGCCCAAAGGCGAAGCAAACGTCGTCGTGACCACCAGCGGCTCCTTTCAAAACTTCGCAAACATAATACCGCGAATTGTGCAGACAACCCCAATCGACCCCAAAGTCACCCAAGGCAGCAGGCGCGCAGCGCCGCAGCTGCCGCACGACCCCAAAGTCCCCGCAGGCAGCAGGCGCAAAGCGCCGAGGCCACCGCCGGGACCAGGGCCCGCAGCGGCCACGTGCCCCCATATCAGCCCAGCGGCCCCAACCAACAACGGCCCCATCGCAGATCGCTTGCAGCAGCGTCACCGCAGGCGGGGGCCGGGCTTAGTTTTCAGAACACTCCGCAGACCAGTGTGGCGCCTTGTCCGCGGCTCCGAAGGAGCAGGAC
>DBGAPG010000033.1:0-9398 GCA_048438765.1 Collinsella sp. | reverse complement strand
ATGGGGCTTTGATGCATGGGTGGTCTGTTGTTGTGCAAATGGGTATCATACTGTGGTTACTGCGTCGAATCTGTGATGCATGTTTGTACGTTCCCGGCGGTCGGTTTGCCAGAAGCGCCCCGTCGGTTGTTCCAGACCCGTTTCGAAGAAAGGAAACCACACGAACCTATGGCAGCTAAAAAATCATCTCCTTTGAAGATCATTCCGCTCGGCGGCCTTGACGGCATCGGCAAGAACATGACGGTCTTCGAATGCGGCGACGACATGGTGCTCGTTGACGCTGGCCTCATGTTCCCCGACGATTCCCAGCCCGGTATTGACCTGGTACTTCCCGACTACACCTATGTTCTGGAGAACGAGGAGAAGCTCCGCGGTATCGTCGTCACCCACGGCCACGAGGACCACACCGGTTCGCTTCCGTACCTGCTGCAGGACCTCAACAACAAGGTGCCCATCTTCTCGAGCAAGCTGACGCTTGGCTTTATCGAGGGCAAGCTCTCTGAGTTCCGAATCCGCGCGCCCAAGTTCCGCGAGGTCAAGGGCGGAAGCCATGTCAATCTCGGTGGCATCTCGCTCGACTTCTTCTCGATGACGCACTCCATCCCCGGCGCTCTGGGCGTGTTCATTCGCACTAACCAGGGTACCGTTATGCACACCGGCGACTTTAAGCTCGACCAGACGCCCATCGACGGCGTTACGCCCGACTATGCCGCTATCAGCCGCTTTGCCAAGCAGGGCATCGACCTACTGCTTTCCGACTCCACCAATGCCACGGTTCCCGGCTTTACCAAGTCAGAGGCCGAGGTTGGTCCCAACCTGCTGCACGCCATCAAGAACGCCCCGGGTCGCGTGTTCGTCGCGTCGTTCTCGAGCCACATCCATCGTTTGCAGCAGATCTGCGATGCCGCCCGCAAGTGCGGCCGTAAGGTCGTTGTGACCGGTCGCTCCATGCTCACTAACACCCGCGTGGCGCGCGAGCTTGGCTACCTCAACATCGACGACGCCGATATCATCGATGCCTTTGACATTGATAACCTGCCTGACGACAAGATTGTCGTCATGTGCACCGGTTCGCAGGGCGAGCCGCTGTCGGCCCTGTCCCGCATGGCCAATGGCGAGCACAAGACGCTCTCCATCCACGAGGGCGATACCGTTATCCTCTCGGCAACTCCTGTTCCCGGCAATGAGAAAGCCGTCCAGCAGGTCGTCAACAGCCTGGCCAAGCTCGGTTGCGACGTGTGGGATAAGAACCGCGCTCTCGTTCACGTCTCCGGTCACGGTAGCCAGGAGGAACTCAAGCTCCTGATGGCCATGGCCAAGCCCACCTACTTTATGCCGGTTCACGGCGAGGCCGTGCATCTGCGTGCCCATGCCCAGCTTGCTCGTAAGATGGGCATCAAGGATGATCACATCTTTATCCTCGATAACGGCGACACGCTCGAGATGCGCGGCGGTATCGTCAAGCGCGGTACGCCCGTCGAGTCCGGCGTCGTCTACGTCGACGGCCTGCGTATCGGCGATACCGACCCCATCGTCTTGCGCGATCGCCAGAAGCTCGCCAACGACGGTATGGTTACCGCTGTTGCCATCGTCTCGCTC
Organism: Collinsella sp.; assembly: GCA_048438765.1. Classification (GTDB taxonomy): domain Bacteria; phylum Actinomycetota; class Coriobacteriia; order Coriobacteriales; family Coriobacteriaceae; genus Collinsella. The sequence continues at coordinate 7,799 of DBGAPG010000033.1, read as the reverse complement.
AAGCACAAGAAGATCGAGGCCATCGAGTTCTCGGGCCGCGGCGTCTCGTTTGCCATCGACGACCAGTTCTCCGAGGATGCCTCCGCGTCTATTATGAAGACGATCGAGAAGGGTAAGTTTAGCTTTACCAGCAGCGGTTCCGATGCCATTCGCAAGGCCGTGCGCGACTCGCTCTCCAACTTTATCTGGAGCCGTACGCGCACTCGTCCGATGATCATCCCGGTCGTCATGGAGGTTTAGTTTGGCGCGCGGATCTGCACAAAACGCCAAAGGCAATAAGGCCAACAACCAACCGGCATCTGCTAAGGGTGCCGGTTCCCATCTGCGTGCCAATAAGGGTCACGAGTCCGAGTTCGATGATTTCGAGCCCTTGGTCGAGCCCTCGGCCAACCGCGATATCGCCGGCGTGGTCATTGCCGTCTTGGCGATTGCGTCCTTTATTGCCGTGATTTCGCCGGCGACTGCGCCCGTTACGGCTGCGGTTGCCGGTTTCTACCACTTGGGCTTTGGTCTGGGCGCCTACGTGCTGCCGATCGTCATTTTGCTGTTTGCCGCCACGCTCTTTTTAGGCGAGGACTCGCCGCTCAACGCGCGCTCTGTTGCGGGCGGCGCCGTGGTCTTTATCGCCGTCGTCTCCATTCTTTCGTTGATGGTGCCAGGTACGAGCGACTCGTGCGACCTTATGTTCACGCCGCAAAATCTGTCCGCCTCGGGTGGCTACATTGGTGCGTTTATTGCGAGTGCGCTGCAGAATGCCCTGGGTAAGCCTATCGCGATGGTGGTCCTGTTGGGCCTTGTCGTCGTGGGCCTGGTCATCATCGGCTTTTCGGTGGGCGGCGTTTTGCGCTCTGCTCGCGACCGTGCGGCTGATTTTGCCGAGCGCCGTCGTGCCGATGTTAACGCGAGTCCGTGGGGTGACGATGAGGCCCTGTCGGTGCCCGGCGTTGCCCGTCCTCACCTGAGCATTCTTCGTCAAAAGGGCTCCGATGCTGCCGTGACCACGGTCATGGGCAACGATGTGGACCCGGTTTTGGACGATGACGACGAGGACGAGGATCCGTTTGTCGACGTGTCCGATGCCGTGGAAGCTGAGCGCGCTAAGACGACGCTGTTGCCGCGCCGCCATGCCAAGAAGGGCAAGGCTGCGCCCAAACTCAATACGAGTGAGCCCGACCCGTCTTGGTCCGAGAGCGAGATTGAGCTCACCGAGGGCGATGACGAGGACGACGAGGCTCCGATTGAGACCGCAAAGACAACTTTGCTGCCGCGTCGCCATGCAAAGCGCGACCAGGTAACCGGTCAGCTTTCGATGGAAGACGACCCCGATAAGATCGACGAGTCCGAGCCGCCGTTTGCCGTGAATCCTGTCTCGGCAGCACCTCAGATCCCCGACTTCTTGAAGCATCCCAAGGTTGCCGATGCGCCTGCCTTGAGTGCTGTCGAATCGGCTGCGGCTAGCGATGGGGGAGCGGACGGCGGCGCCGCAGATAACGAGGGCGAAGAAGAGGACGGCCTCAAACTTCCGCCACTTGAGATTCTGCATGCCAACCCGCAGTCGGCTTCCTCCGCGTCTTCTGACAAGGAGCTGGAACAGACTGCCGAGTCGCTTCAGTCCACCTTGCTGGAGTTTGGTCGTAGTGCCCGCGTGGTCGGCTGGATCGCCGGCCCCACGGTGACGACCTTTAAGCTGCAACCTGGCGAGGGCGAGCGCGTGAGCAAGATTTCGAGCCTCGAGGACGATATCGCGCTATCGCTTGCTGCCCAGTCCGTGCGTATCTTTGCCCCGATCCCCGGCACCTCGCTTGTGGGTATCGAGATCCCCAATCGCAAGCGCCAGAACGTCAACCTGGGCGACGTGCTTCCCTATGTGAAGGGCGGTCCGCTCGAGCTCGCCATCGGTCGAGATGCCGAGGGTACGCCGGTCGTCGCCGACCTTGCCAAGATGCCCCACCTGCTGATCGCCGGTACCACGGGTTCCGGTAAGTCGGTCATGATCAACTCCATCATCACGACCTTGCTCATGCGCGCCCTTCCCGAGGACGTTCGCCTGATCATGGTCGACCCCAAGCGCGTCGAGCTTGCGGGCTATAACGGTCTGCCGCATCTTTACGTGCCTGTAGTGACCGAGCCCAAGCAGGCCGCGAGCGCTCTGCAATGGGCCGTGTCCGAGATGGAGCGTCGCCTGAAGGTCTTCGAGCGTCTCAACGTGCGTAAGATCTCGACCTACAACGAAAAGCAGGCCGCCGGCGAGTTTGAACATTACGATAACCCGCCGCAAAAGATGCCCTATCTGGTCATTATCATCGACGAGCTCTCGGACCTGATGATGGTCGCCGGTAAGGATGTCGAGGCCTCGATCGTGCGTATTGCTCAGCTGGGCCGTGCCGCCGGTATCCACCTTATCGTGGCCACGCAGCGCCCGAGCTCCAACGTGGTGACGGGCCTCATTAAGGCCAACATCACCAACCGCATCGCCTTTAACGTCGCCACGGGCATCGACTCGCGCGTCATCATCGACCAGATGGGTGCCGAAAAGCTCACCGGTTTGGGCGACATGCTGTTCTCCAAGGTCGACTGGGGCAAGCCTCGCCGTATTCAGGGCTGCTTTGTCTCGGACGATGAAATCAACGAGATTGTCGAGTTCGTCAAGTCGCAAAGCGAGCCCGACTACCATGAGGAGATCCTGTCGGCTGTGGCGCCCGCTTCCATGTCCATGGCGGGTGGCGGCATTGTCCGCACCGGAGTTGCCGAGCCGCAAGACGATGATCCGCTCATTTGGGAAGCCGCCCATATTGTGGTGGAATCGCAGCTGGGCTCCACATCTGGCCTGCAACGCCGCCTTAAGGTTGGCTATGCGCGCGCCGGGCGTATTATGGACATGCTGGAAGAAAAGGGTGTCGTCGGCCCGCCCGACGGTTCCAAGCCGCGCGAGGTCCTATTGGACGAGGAGGGGCTTGCCGCGCTGGAATCTGTCGACGCCGAGATGGCACGTGAAGATTGTGAGTTTGGAGGATTCTGATGGCTGCACGCTTTGGTGACATGCTGCTCGAGCAGCGTCGCCGAATGGGGCTTTCCATTCAGCAGGTCGCCAACACCATCAAAATCAGGCCGCAGATCATCGAGTTTTTCGAGACCGGTAACTTTGCTTCGATGCCGCCGCGCGGCTATGCACAGGGCATGATTTCGAGCTATGCTCGCTTTTTGGGCCTCAATCCGCGCGAGGTCGTCAATGCCTACTTTGACGACCTGATGGCATACGAACGCGAAACGTCGCAGCAGGGCGGTCGTTTTCAGGACGCCGCCGGCTACGTCAATTCGCGTTCCTCGGTCGATAACGGGCGCTTCCTGATGGTTCAGGGCGGTCGTTCGACCCGCTATGGACAGCGTCCTCAGCAGGCCGGTTATATTACTGAGACGGGTTCGGGCGAGGAGATTCGCTCACAGCGTGACCGGTTCCGCAGTACGCCGATGCCCGAGGATCGTGCACTTCCCGCTGCCCGCGGTGTGGCGCGTGACCCTCGTGCCGGCTACGGCGACGGCGGCTATTCCGATCGCGGTTACCGTGGTGCCTCTACGGGACGCTCTCGCGGTGGCTATGCGGATGCCGATACCACGCAGGTGACGCCGCGTCTTCGCTCTCAATCACAGCCGTATGGCCAGCGCTCTTCGACTCCGCGTTCGGGCCAGCGTGGCTATCAAGGCCGCGGTGAACTTGCGCCCCGCTCGGGTCAGCGCAGCCTTCAGGGCCAGGGCGGCTATCGCGGCCGTTCCGATAGCAATCGTGGTCGTATGCCTCAGGGAGGCGGCCGCAGCAGTTCCAGTCGTGGACGCGGCGGATCCCGTACTCCTCAAAACAACGGGCTCGATCCGCGTATCGTCTACGCCGGCATCGGTGCCGTGGCGTTGCTGCTGATCGTGCTCATCGTGGTGCTTCTGCGCGGCTGCGCATCTTCGGCGCCCGAGACCACGCCCGAGACGCCCACTGCCACCAAGACGACGACTAAGAAGTCTTCTAAGAAGACCGAAACGGTCGACGAGGACGAAGACACCGATGAGGCGACGGATGAGTCGACTGATTCGGACGCTACCAAGACGACGGCCAAGAAGGAAGAGAACGAGGTCACGAAGGTCAAAGTCTCCGTTGCCAAGGGAAAGACCGCGTGGATTGAGGTCAAGGTCGACGGCAAGTCGGTCTATGGCGCCCAGGCGACTGGCCCCTTTGAGCAGGAGTACACGCCCGAGTCCTCAATCGAGATTACCACGTCCAAGCCTTCCGATGTCACCGTTACCAAGAACGGTGAAAAGGTCCGTTACGATACCAAGACCTCGGGCGTGGCGCGCGTGACGATCACCGTTCCCAAGAAGGAGACGTCTGATTCCGAGAATGGTGAAAGTTCTGATGGTACCGACACCACCGATGGTACCGATACCACCGACGGTACCGATGCCCAGTCCACGGATGGCGCCGATACCGCAACTGACGGTCAGACGCCCAGCGATTCTACCGACTATTCGTACGATAGCTACTAAGCCGCTCGTACGCGAAAGGAAACATCATGGCTAAAGATTCCAGCTTCGACGTCGTGTCCGAGGTCAACATGCAAGAGGTCGACAACGCCTTCCAGCAGACCACGCGCGAGATTTCCCAGCGCTATGACCTTAAGGATTCCGGCGCCACGATCGAGCTTTCGAAGGGCGACAAGCTCTTTACGATCAATGCCCCGGCCGACTTTGTCTCCAAACAGATTGTCGACGTGCTGAGCTCCAAGCTCATCAAGCGCGGCATCGACCTCAAGGCTGTCTCGTGGGATGCTCCGCAGGCGGCATCGGGCGGCACCGTGCGCGTGCTCGGCCATATCGTCGAGGGTATCGACCAGGCGACCGCCAAGAAGATCAACAAGGACATCAAGGACCAAAAGCTCAAGGTCAAGGTGACCATCGAGGCCGACAAGCTGCGTGTTTCCTCTGCTTCGAAGGACGCGTTGCAGACCGTGATCCAGTTTCTGCGCGACCAGGACTACGGCCAGCCGCTGCAGTTCACCAACTACCGCTAATATCATTCGAAAGGACCGCTCTCCAACATGGATACACCGTTGGGCTCCGTGCTCTACATCACCCTCGGGTGCGCTAAGAACGAGGTTGACACCGACCGCATGCGTTCACTTTTGGCCGCTGCAGGCTACGAGGAGGCATTCGACCCGCAGGATGCCGATATCGCCATCGTCAATACATGCTCGTTCCTCGCCTCCGCAACGTCCGAGAGCATCGAGACCACGCTCGAGCTCGCCAATGAGGTTCAGGACGGCGTTCGTTCTTGCCCCATCGTCATGTGCGGCTGTGTGCCGTCGCGCTATGGCGACGACCTGCCTGACGAGCTGCCCGAGGTCGCTGCCTTTGTGAAGGCCGACGAGGAGGACGGCATCGTGGCGGTCATCGATGGCGTGCTGGGTGTCGAGCGCGAGATTGCAGCCTATATCCCGCAGGTCAAACGTACCGTCGAGGGCGCTGTCGCCTACGTCAAAATCTCCGATGGCTGCAATCGTTTTTGCAGCTTCTGCATGATCCCCTACATTCGCGGTCGCTATCATTCGCGCAATGCCGAGAGCATTATCTCCGAGGTGCGCGACCTGGTTGCCGGCGGTGTGCGCGAGATCGTGCTGATCGGCCAGGACACGGGTATTTGGGGCACCGACTTTGCCGACGAGGACGTCGCCGAGGGCTCGCCGCGCAATCTGGCACAGCTGCTGCGTGCCGTCGCTGAGGCCGTGCGCCCGCACAACGTCTGGGTCCGCGTGCTCTACCTGCAGCCCGAGGGCATGACTGACGAACTCATCGAGACGATACGCGATACGCCCGAAGTGCTGCCCTATATCGATATCCCCGTGCAGCACTGCGACGCGCGCATCCTCAAGGCCATGCGTCGCTCCGGTTCGCGCCAGGAGCTCGAGGATCTGTTCCGCGACCTTCGCGAGCGCATCCCCGGTATCGTGATTCGCTCCACGGCCATGGTCGGCTTCCCGACCGAGACCGACGACGAGTTTCGTGATCTTATCGACTTTATGGACACCGTCGGCTTTGACTACACGAGCGTCTTTGCCTACTCGCAGGAGGAGGGCAGCCTGGCCGCTAAGATGGAGGGTCAGGTCGACGAAGAGGTCAAGCTCGAGCGCGCCCAGGAGGCCATGGACCTGGCCGAGTCGCTCGGTTTTGCCGCCACCGCCGCACATGTGGGCGAGCGCGCCCAGGTGATCGTCGACGGTATCGAAGAAACCGAGGACGGCGCCGAGCTGATCGGCCATGCCTGGTTCCAGGCGCCCGATTCCGATGGCGCGGTGCACTTGGATGCCAGCGAGGCGTCTGTGGGCGATATTCTGACTGTCGAGTTTACCGATAGCTTCTGCTATGAGCTTATCGGCCATGTTGTGGAGTAGGAGAGCATCGTGGCAAACGAGAGCAATAAGGAACTGACGAGTGTTTGGACGCCCGCCAACATCGTGACGTGCGTTCGCATCGTCTTTATCCCGGTGTTCATGATCGTGTCGGCGCTTTCTCACACGAGTGTTGCCGGTACGGATTGGAGCACCTTCGACGGCCCGCTCGCCGCCGCTGCCTTCATTCTGTATGTGATCCTGTCGTGCACCGATAAGGTCGACGGTTATCTGGCGCGTTCGCGCAACGAGATCACCGACTTCGGTAAATTCTTGGACCCCATCGCCGATAAGCTGCTCGTGTTTTCGGCCCTGCTGCTGTTCTTGGATTTTGGCTCGGTGACCGTGTGGTCCGTGTTCATTATCCTGTTCCGTGAGCTTCTGGTGAGCGCCCTTCGCATGGTCGCGAGTGCGGCCGGTGTGGTCGTTGCGGCCGATAAGCTCGGCAAGTACAAGACGGCGACCACGATGGTCTCCATCTGCGGTTACCTGTGCGTTTTTGCTATGGCCGGCTTGCACCTTGGTCCGGTGGCGCTGACGCTCGGCATCTACTCGGTGTCGCGCTTCCTGTATGCCGTTGCCGTTGTCTTGACCGTTATCTCGGGCGCCCAGTACTTCTGGAACTGCCGCAAGATCGTCTTTTCGGTCTAGGTCCTGGTGGGTATGACGGACTCTTTTGAGCAGATTTCCGCACATAACGAGGAGCTGGCGCGCGATATCGTCGAGCGCGCGAGCGCTCGGGGTGTGACGGTTTCGACGGCTGAGTCGCTGACGGCGGGTATGATCGCCTCGACGATTGCGGATATCCCGGGCGCCTCGGCGGTGCTGCGTGGCGGTGCGGTGACCTACTGCGATGAGATTAAGCATCGCGTGCTGGGTGTTGAGCAGGAGACGCTCGACCGCTACACCGCGGTGTCGCATCAAACTGCGCGCGAGATGGCGTCGGGTTCGCTGGAGCTGTACCAGAGCGATATTGCAGTGAGCGCAACGGGTTATGCCGGCCCCGGCGGTGGTACTGAGGACGATCCTGCTGGCACTTTCTATATTGGCTGGGCACATCGTTCCGCCGATGGGGGAGTGCCGGTCGTGGACTCTGTGCGCTGCCACTATGAGGGCGACCGTTCGTGTGTTCGTGCCCATGCGGTCACGGAGGCATTGGGTCGCATTGTCTACGTGCTCGATTCTATGGAATAGACGTGTTTTAAGGGGCCTCCGGGCCCCTTAATTGTGGAGATGGGGACCTTAGGCTCATTTGGCGTTTGTGCTGGTTGTAGACGTAATTTTGCCTGCCTTGTTCATATTTGGTCCTTTGTGGTCAAGCATTTGGTCAGTGTTTGGTCGGCGTTTGGTTGGGTTTTGGAAAGACCGCCT